>JBAWZG010000076.1:0-18468 GCA_037143155.1 Bacteroidia bacterium | reverse complement strand
GGTTTCACCGGAATCTGTTCCGGGGTAATCCAGTTCTTTTCAATCTTATTTTCAGCAATCCACCCGGCAGTATTGGGTTGCGGGACGACTGTTTTGATGTTTATGTCTTTAAAATTTGGCTTCATACTCATATTTTTTTAAACACGGTGACACGGTGTCACGGAGTTTGATTTATTATTTATCCTTAAATTTTTCTCTGTGTCGCAGTGCCGCTGTGTTTAAAAATTTTAATGCACTGCAACATATACTTTATTCTATTTCTCCGTTAATTCTTCTTCGGATACCAAATTTGAGAAGGGAAACATTAAAGTTGATTAAATATCCCAATTTCATTCCTGAAAGCTTTAAGTAGGTTACCAGTTGCACTTCGTGAACCGGCAATAAATCCTCAACTGCTTTCAATTCAATGATGATTTTGTTTTCAACTAAAAGATCAATAATGAAATCCTTGTTCAGTTGTTTCCCTTTGTAAAATATCGGAATACGAACTTGACTTTGAACTTCAACACCTCTGTTTCTTAATTCTTCAATCAGGCAAACCTCATAAACTGACTCTAACAATCCCGGTCCTAATTCCCGATGAACCTGCATGGCTGCATCAATAATCTTAGTACCCAATTTGTTATATGTAAATTCTGAATTCATCGCTGTGCCGCTGTGTCGCTGTGTTTATTTTAAAAGTTGATTTTGGTATGATGTTAATTCAGAAAGCAAATTGCTTTTTACATTGATGTAATTCGTAATGCCTTTGGCTTTCAGTTCGTCAGTACAGGCAGGAGCACCGGCAACCACGAAGATGGCTTTTCCGGCCAGAACTTTAAAAGCAGCAGGAGCAAGTTCAGCGTATTCGTCATCGGAGCTACAAATCACTACGATCTGAGCACCGGCTTCCTGAGCAGCTTTCCATCCTTCTTCAACTGTTTCGAAACCATTGTTGTCGAGCACATCGAAACCGGAAACTGCAAAGAAATTGCAGGCAAATTGAGCACGGGCCTTGCGCATATTCAGATTTCCGATTGGCATCATGAAAGCCAGCGGACGTTTGTTCGTCTGGGCATAAACATCGGTTTTGTAACGAAGTGATTCAAAAGCCTGAGCGCCACGGTAAGGTTTCAATGTTTCAATTTCAGCTTCTTCGGAAGTTAAATCAACCGGGGCAAAAATGGCAGCATCCATTTCCTTTTCAGCTTTTTCGTTGAAATTTGGAAATTGATTGGTGCCCAAAAGGTTTTCGCGACGGGTGGCGATGTTCAAGTCGCGCTTGGTGGCCATTTTTTTAATCTCAGCCTGAATGAATCCTTCGCGCAATGCAGCAAGAAATCCACCTTTTTCCTGAACTTCAAGGAATAATTTCCAAGCCTGGTCAGCGATAGAAGCCGTAAGATCTTCAATATAATAAGATCCTGCAGCAGGATCGGCAATTTTCGAGAAGTTCGATTCTTCCTTCAGCAACAATTGCTGGTTGCGGGCAATACGATCAGAAAACTCAGTGCTTTCTTCGTAAATCGCATTAAATGGAAGTACGGTCATTGAATCAACTCCGCCCAACGAAGCGCTCATGGCTTCAGTTTGAGTGCGGAGAGCATTCACGTATGGATCATAAACGGTTTTGTTCCAGCTTCCGGTTTCAGCATGAACGGTCATTTTGCATGAACATTCGCATTTTGGTTCGTACGCTTTTACAATTTGTGCCCACAATAAACGGGCAGCGCGGAATTTCGCTATTTCCAGAAAATAGTTAGCGCTAACTGATAAGTTGAATTTCAATTTTTTAGCCACCGAATCTACATCCAGACCTGCATCTGTAAGCGTAGTAAGATATTCAGCGCCCAAAGCCAGTGAGTAAGCCAATTCCTGAACGATTGATGATCCGGCGTTTCCGAAGTTTTTGCCATTAACGGCCAATGTTTTAAACTTGGTCAGTTCAGCAGTTGCGTTGATCATTTTCACCGCCTGATCGATCACAAAATTCTGATCGATTTTGAATTTTCCAGTCAGGGCATACTTTCCAAACGGATCGTATTCAACCGAAGCACGGATGCATTTCAAATCGTAGTTGCCTTGTTTCGCAAATTCAACAAACAATTCAGCGATTTTGCAGGCGCGACATTTGCAAACGAAGTTTACTTCAACGGCATCCAAATGAATGTCATTCAGTAAAAGAGCCATATCAGCCAACGAATATTCGGTGCATCCGCTAAATACGAAAGCCAACGAATCCACGCCTCTCATCAGATAATTTAAGGCTTTATTATTGGCTTCAGCAAAGTCGGTAACCTGAATACTCTGTCGGACGAACCAATCGTTGTTGTTCTTTTTGGTTCCACGAACATATGGAAATTCTCCGGGAAGGCTGTTCAGGTAATCCAGCTTTTCCAGGTTTTCAGCCCGGTAGAACGGCTGAACATCAATTCCCTCGTTTGTTTTCCATACCAACTTCCGGTTGAAATCGGCTCCTTTCAGGTCAGCAGTAACTTTGTCCATCCACTGCTCAGTGCTGACCGGTGGAAATTCACTAAAAAGGTTGATCTGTTTCTCTGCCATACAATAATCTATTTTGAAAATTAGTGCGAAAATACTGCTTTTTGGTCATGGCAAGTTATCCAAAGGCAAGATATCGAAGATTCATAAAGATACTTTAACCCAAAATCATCTGGAAACAGGCAAAAGAAAGGAAAATGACAGAACAACAGGATTGGTAGTGTAAGTTGAAATATCGACGAGTTTGTAGTTTACTGTGTATTTTCCTTCAGGTAATTTGCCAATCAGAATGGTGTCGTTTTTCATCATGCAGGGCCATTTCATCATGCTGTTGAATTGTTTCTGAATATCGATCGTATTCCCTTTTCGGGTCACTCCTGAAAGTAGATTGTAGGTGCAGTCATCGAACACAAGCAATTTAATTTCGTCGTTGTTGGTTGGATTTGCGGGAATAATTTTCATGTTTTGTTTCGCTAAATCGACGAGTTGAACGGGGAGCTCATTGATCTGTTCTTTGCAGCCAGCCAGATACAGGAAGAAAATAGCTAATACATAAGCGACTTTTTTCATTGGTTCCAGATTTTTATATTTTACAGACTGATTTTCAGTCTAAAAGGTTGCGCGTGCTAAAAGGAAATCCTTCTGGAATCTGAATTTCAAGATACTGGAAGACTTATTTTTTATTTCCAATATTCGCTAAATGACGATCGTTTTTAGCTTTTTCAGCATATTTTTCCACATCCCTAAAAACCCTCAACAGATTTCCGCCCCAGATTTTCCGGATTTCCTTTTCAGTATAACCTCTCCGGACTAATTCTAAGGTAATGTTCGGAAACTGGCTCACATCGGCACAATCGCGCAGGCCTCCACCGCCGTCAAAATCGCTTCCAATTCCGACATAATCAACTCCAACCAGGTTTTTTACATGGTCGATGTGATCACACAAGTCCTTCACGGTCGGCGAACTTTCAGGATTCATGGCCTGAACTTCGTCCCATTCCTTGTGTAGGGCTTCCTTTTGCACGTCGGTCATTTTATCGGCTTCTTCACGGTACCGACGGTGCAATTCTTTCATCCGAATAAATTTTACTGAGGCAGTGTCCGGATCTTTGATGTATTCATCGAGCAGGCAAATCTGGATGACTCCACCCTTTGCTGCCAGTTTTCTGATCATTTCGTCGGTCATGTTTCGGTTGTGATGGGCAATGGTCCGAACTGAACTGTGCGATGCAATGACCGGAGCCTTGCTCAATTCGATGGCATCGAAAAACGATTTATCGGATGCGTGTGAGACGTCAACCATCATTCCCAGACGGTTCATTTCGGCTATTACCTGTTTCCCAAAATCGCTTACTCCATTGTGTTCGGCAGGCTTTACATCGCTCGACGAATCGCAGATGTCGTTATGATAGGAATGACAAAGCGTGATGTACCGAACGCCCAATTGATAGAATTCCTCAACCCGCGATAAGTCTTTGGCTAAGGGAAACCCATTCTCCATCCCGATGTAAATGGCACGTTTCCCGGTTTTTTCGATTCGGGCAAGGTCGTCGGCCTTGGTTGCCAGAGTTGCCAGATCACCGTCTTTCTTTAGCATCGAATGGATGGAATCGAGCATTTGATGAGCCAGCAGATATGTTTTTTGGTAGTTTTCTTCCGTACGTGGTTTTTGACTGGTAAACACTGCAAAGAACATGGCGTCCAAACCACCGGTTTTCATGCGAGGCAAATCTACCCGGCTTTTTGAAGCCTGATGCTCGTCGCGAACATTGAATCCGGGTTTAATCATCAGCATCGGAGTGTCGCAATGGGTATCGACAGTCAGGCATTTTTCGTGGATTCGGTGCGCTTTCTTTTCGATCCTACTCAAACTGGTGGCATAGGAAGAACTCATAAATAAACCTGAAAACAGGCAGATTGTCAATACGATTTTAATCATCGGCTTGGTTGATTTTCGGTTTTGAAGGTTCAAATGTAGCGAAAATCAGGAAAAGATGGCGAACAAGTCTCCCTCATCGAAAAAACAAGGAGTTTCATCGAATAAAATTCAGGATTGGTTTTATTCTGCCGATCTTCGATTCAGAATATAAAGCCAAAAATTATGAAACTGAGAAAATTACTGATCGTTTCCGGAATTCTCCTGTTCATTTCAGGATGTTCTGATTTCATGATGATTTGTTCGCTGAGCCCATTTTACCTGGAGAAAGACGTCACGCTTGCTCCTGAAATTGAAGGAAACTGGTCGGTTCACCCGATTCAGTCTAAAAAAGATTCGACCGAAAAAAGCAGTAGCCATTGGGAAGCTTCGGATACCACATCAATTTGGCTAATCAACCAGTTTATTTCCGAGGAAAAAATAAAGACCAAAAAGGGCCTTGATTCTACGGTTTTCAAGCCACAGAATTTTTATGTCGTAAAACTTTCTGGAGGTAATCCTGATTCCGCAAAATATCAGTTTCATCTGACACTTTTCAGGATTAATGGAATTTTGTACGGAGATTTCAGTCCGCGTGAACTCACTGCGATTAAAGAGAGCCGAATGGCCAGGGAAAATTATTTTACGGTTCACACCCTGGCGCGGATTCAGGTTCTGAATAAACAGCTAAAAATATCGTGGCTCGGCTCGGAATACATGAAAAGTATGATCGAAGATAAACGTGTTCGAATTAAATACCGTTGGGTTCCGGATGCGGGACGATTGCTGCTTACTGCCTCATCGCAAGATTTGACCGAAATGATTGATCGATATGCCGACCAAAAGCGATTCATCGACTGGGACGACCAGCCTGCCATGTTACACTTAAACCGAATCAATTAAAACCACAGCCATGAAAATCCTGAAATATAAAAAACAACTCCTCATAATCCCGCACATCATCTTCTGGTTCGCTTCGTTCAATCTTTGGACGATAATTCTTAATCCAAGCGTAGAGTCAATCATTGGTATTCAGGGAGTTGAGGTAAAATGGAATATCATCCTTCTGGTCAATTTACTTTTCCTTATTTACTGTTCACTTCCATTGGTTTGGTTGATCAGAAAAACCAGGCTGTGGGTAAAAATTGTTTCCTCGGTTTTGTTTCTGATCCCGCTTGTTTATGTCATTCTGCAGGCGATCCAACCCGATGGCAATAAGGACGACGTGAAGGTATTTTTGGAATATTTCGTGAAGAATTTCCTTTATGTGATGGTTTTCCACCTGACTATTGTTGGTGCCGTTTATTTCAACCTGAAATATTTACTCGTGCGGTATCTCAACAAAAGCATGTTTTTGAAATATCTGTTCGGAATCATTATTTTACTTCCGGTGGCTGCAATAGCGAACTACTGCATCTTCAATTTCTTTATCGACAAGCTTTTCCCGAGTCTTTACTACATCTCCTTTTTTAAAATTTGGGAACTGGTACTGATCTTCAAGGTCTACCTTATAATTTCCATCCTGGTATTTCTGGTCATCCAATACATCGAAATGCTGATTGCCCGGCGTGATGCCGCACGCAACGAACTTTCGGCTCTGAAAGCCCAAATCAATCCGCATTTTCTTTTCAATAACCTGAATACCATTTATTCGATGGCTTCGAAAAAAGATGAACGGACCGCTGATGTGGTGTTGAAACTTTCTGATTTTCTTCGGTATGTATTGTACGATACTTCAAGTGAAACGATTCCGCTCGAAAAAGAAGTTGAGATTATCCGGACTTATGTCAGCCTGCAAAAGGAACGGGTACATCCTGAAATTACCCGGATTGAGCTGATCGCCGAAGGAAAGTTTGACCATGCAGAAATTGCACCTTTATTGCTTCTTCCTTTGGCAGAAAACTGCTTCAAACACGGAAAAGGTAAAAATACAGGTACTATTCAAATACACATTGGGTTTGACGGTAAACAACTCGTTTTTAAAACTGAAAACAATATTGCCCTTCGCGAAAAAACGAATTCCGGTGAGAATGGTGGCATCGGAATCAATAACGTTGAAAAGCGCCTGCAATTGATCTATCCGGAACAACATTCACTTGAATACGGCGAAGAAGATGGAGTCTTCAGGCTTGAATTGAAAATCGAATTGAGCAAAAGGTATAAATAAACATCTGAAAAAGCAACCTATTGTATACATTCACAATCAGGTCGGATAAGCAAATATTTGTATTTTTAGGATATTCATTGGCAATTGCCTATATTTATATAGACACAACCTAAATGAAAAATGAAAATGAAGAAAAAACTGATCTTCTCTATTCTTTTCATCACTTCTGTTATTTGTTCCCAGGCGCAATCCCATAGCAAAAATAATGCATGGTTGCCTGAACTTAAAGGAGGTATCCGAATTCAGAAAACCCAAAAACTATACTGGGAAAACGGGGTTTCTTTTGACTTTACCAGTCCCAAAATTTGGGACAGACGAATTCATCTTGGAGCAAGTTATGTTACAAGCCGCCTTGGAAGCGCCATGGGTTCCAATGCCATAAAGCAGGATAACTTCCTGATCAGCACAGGTTATCACTTCAGGCATAAAAAGGATTTACAGCCATTTGCGCGGTTAAATGTGGGGTATTTCCATGCTGATTATGAAGATGCAATTTTTGATGTTCTTCCTTCCAAATCCCTCCTGTTGTCGCTCGATGCAGGTTTGTGTTATGAATTCAAGGCTCCGATTACTTTAAATTTGAGTGCCGGATATAATTTGAACTCCGGAACCGGAACTGCAGGACCAGGAACTTTATTTCCTGTTTTTTACCAAATGAGCGTCTATTATACTATCCTAAAACAGAAATAAAATGACAACTAAAACGATAATATTCAGACTATTAATCATTTTTTCAATTAGTTTGACTTCCTGTTCAAAAACACCGGATATTAATAATGAAACCATGCTCGACGGGGATAAGATTTTTGACCCATCACTCTATAATCAGGCTAAATATCTGGTATCTGTAGCTATTGAAAATCCAAGCGCATCACAACTAAATACGCCGGTAATTATTGCCGTTCATGGTTATACGGCAACTACTTTTGAATGGGATGAATTCCGAACCTATTGTGATGCTAAAGCTGACGTTCTGGTTTCGCAGGTTCTTTTAGGAGGACATGGCCGTACCTACGAAGAATTCAAAAAATCTACCTGGGAAGATTGGCAAACTCCGATTATGGATGAATACAGTGCCTTACGTGCTAAAGGCTACACCAATATCAACTTTGCCGGCTCTTCCACGGCATGTCCTCTGGTGATGGATTTAATTAAAAAAGGTGATATTGGTTCAAATGGGTTACGGCACATTTTCATGGTGGATCCTATTGTTATTCCTTCAGATAAATTACTGACTATTATCGGACTGGTCGGACCCATGCTGGGCTACCTGGAATCGACAAATACAACAGCGGAGGAAGGCCACTGGTATCATTTCCGTCCACAGGAAACAATGAAACAATTGTTGAATCTGATTGATAAAACACGAAAAGACCTTCAAAGTGGATATGATCTTCCTTCAGGAAGCAAGGTGAAAGTCTATAAATCGATAAAAGACCCAACAGCCGATGCGGTGAGTGCAGTTCTGATTTATAAAGGCTTAAAGAACAGCGATGGGTCAAAGATCGATATCGAAATGCTTGATTCAGAACTTCATGTGGTAACCAGATTGACCGGACGTGATAATATTACCCAGCACGACCGCGATATCCAAACCCATGTTTTTGACGATATGTATCAAATTCTTAAGCAATAAATAGATAGAACTAATTCGAATAATTGAAAGGTATTTTTTTATTGCAGAAAACTTGCCAACTTTAAACTTCTGACTTTAAACACTTTGTCGTGAACTGCATCATCATTGAAGACGAACCTGCTGCACAGTCAGTACTCGAACACAACCTGTCACTATGCCCCGATTTGCAGTGGTGCGGTACATTTGCCGATGCCTTTTCAGCTCAGGCTTATTTGGCTAATCATGTGGCTGACCTGATTTTTCTGGATATCAACCTTCCGGAAATGTCGGGAGTAAGTTTTCTGCGTTCGCTGGTTCATCCTCCTATGGTTATTTTCACCACAGCCTATCCGCAGTATGCCATTGACGGGTTCGACCTTGAGGCTGTTGATTTTCTGCTGAAACCCTTTTCATTTGAACGGTTTTCAAAAGCCGTAAACAAGGTTCGCGAGCGATTCAATGAACGCAATGTTCCAGCTTTACCCGGGAAGGTCAGTGTCAAATCGGGCCGACGCATTTACCAGATTTCGGTCGCTGGTATTTTGTTTCTGGAGGCCTGCGGCGATTACGTGACTTTATTCTGCGCGGACAAAAAACTGCTGGTTCACGGAACCCTGAAAAGCTGGGAGGAAAAGCTGAAGGGACAGTCGTTCCTGAAAATTCATCGTACCACGATTGTCAACCTTTCTAAAATCGATCACCTCGAAGGGAATATGGTGCAGATTGGGGATCATAAATTGCCTGTTTCAGAGCAGTTCAGGGAACAACTTCTGGAACGAATGCTTGCAGAAGATCAGGACTGAATTTCTTCAAACATAAAAATACCCTGCCGGAATCGATCATTCCAACAGGGTATTCCCTTTTTCCTAAGGATTTATTCCTAAATTTTATTTTACCAGCTTGGCATCTTCCATGATAACTTCATAGAAATAACCGTGGGTGAAATCTTTCTTCAGGCTGATGATACCTTCGAAAGTAACCACATCATCCATTTTACAGCCGTCGAGCGTAGTAATAGTCAGGTCAAAATCATCAGCCGATCCGCTTCCATCCTGAATATGAATCCAGTTTTTACCCATCACCTGTTCGTTAATTTTTACGATCTGGCCTTTGATTTTAATCACTTTCCCGGCATAATTCGATCTGTTTTTGTACAAATCAGCAATTGAAACACTTCCCTGAGCCGGTGTAACCGAAATTCCATTTTTCTTGCCGTCAGGAACCTTGCCCGTGTGAGTTGCTGCCCCCGGCATTTCAGGAGCCTGAGTTGCGGCAGATGCGACTGGTTGTTTGCTGATTTCCTGAACGAAAAGGATGGATTCAAAAGTCCGGTTCAATTCCTTACTTTTAAAATTCGTCATTTCCATGGCTTTGTCGAAATAGTAAGTTTCTCCGGCAGCTGCTTCCATACGGGTAACTGCGATCCAGTTTTCGGCACCATTTTCACTAACCTTCAGATAGGTGTATTGCGAGGTCTGAATTACCTCTGCTACCTTCACCTCATGCATGGAAGAATTTGCAGCACTTTGAGCGGTCGGAACTTTGTTTTTCTTTACGCAACCCGAGAAAACTACCAGGACTGCAAGAATGATAAATAATGATCTCATGTTGAATGTATTAAATTTTATAACTCCTTATTGGTTGTAAATCCAGAACTGAAAAGGTGCTCAGCTTGCTGAATTTTGGCCGTAAAAATAGTAATAGTAACGAAATAACTTTCGGCTTTATTTTATTTGCGACAAAAAAACAGCTAACTGGTATAGTAACCTCAACGTCTTTGGTGTTTCAAAACAATTATTACCGAAATAAGTTGTTATTCGTTGTGGAATAATTTAGAGAAATCATGGATTAAAAAAGTCGCTTACCCGCTTCACTTGCTCCGATTAACTTCGCCAAACGTTGTTGTTTGGTTGCTTCCTGCTTGGCACTAATCACCCAATAAATTCTGGTTTTTTGATACGAAGGTGCCTGCGAATTGAAAAATGTCCAGGCTTTTTGATGTTCCTGAAATTGGATTTCAAGTTCAGAGTCCAGTTTTTCCGGATGATTTTCATAACTGTATAGGGCAGATCTTGCATTCGAACGCCTTTCAAAAGCAGCCAAACCTGCGGAAGTCATTTTCCCCAAACGAATCATTTCTTCCACCTTTTTAATGTTCACTGCACTCCAGTTGCTCTTCGGATTTCGCGGGGTAAACCGGATGCAATAACTTTCGTCGTCCACCGATCTGCGAATGCCATCAATCCAGCCAAAACAAATTGCTTCGTCAACCGACTGCGACCAGCTTATCCTCGGTTTTTTTGTATTTACTTTATAGTAGCCAACGATCAATTCTGTTTCAGATTGATGATTGGCTTCGAGCCAATGCCTGAAACTGGCCGGGCTGTCAAAAAACATAGGAGCCATGCTCAAATTGGAGTTCATTATTTTTCGGATCGGGAAAAATTCAGATCCTGAAAGTCGTAACTGAAATCGGTTAATGGCGAAATCGCTTTCATTTGAAATCCAATGGCTTTTCCTTCAGCATCAAGATTAAAAACAACAAAGGCATCAGCATTCATGCTTCGGTTAGCCCATTTTACGACAAAAGTGTTGCCTTTATAAAAACTCATTTCGCCTCGCATCTGAGGAGAACGTTTGGCATGAAACCAAAGTTTCCCGTTAACCTGATCAATTTTTACTTTCCCCAGCCAATCATCCTGAAACTGACCTTCATAAATGGCCGGATCGATTCCTGAATTTCCGGATTTCAGACCTTTATTTATTTCGTCTTGAATTTTAGTGGTCAGTTCATCCGATTCCTTTAAATTTTTTGCAATAATCGTATCGTAGTGAAGCACCCAGTCTTCAGGTGGTAATCCAAGATAACTGTCTTTTATCGTGTTGGTTACTGAACTGAATGCGGCTCCTACTTCCTGATTGGTAAGTACCACAATCCCAAGTTCTAATTCCGGAAATAAAGTGACCTGTGTGACCATTCCTTCCAGTCCTCCGGTATGGCTAACCTGTTTGGTTCCTTTCACATCGGTGAGAAACCAACCCAATCCATAGGCACTGAAATGACTGTTGTACTTATCTACCCTCACCGGAACATTGGTTTGCGGACTCCACATTTCGTTTTGTGCCGATTCGCTGAAAAGTTGTTTTTCATGCTGCCCGCCATATTTTCCCTTGTCAAGCTGAGTAATCATCCATTTGCTCATGTCAGCAATGCTTGAATATATTCCTCCGGCCGCGCAATGTCCGATTGCCATGCTGTGCCGATTAATCGCCTGAAGTTTGTTATCAGCCATGGCATGCCCATCAATCACATTCGATTTATCTTTCAGACGACCGTAGGAAGCTGCCGAACGCGACATGGCAAGCGGTTTCAATATTTGTTCCTCAACGAACTGTTCCCAGATTATTCCTGAAACCCGCGTAACAACTTCTCCTGCTACCATATAAAGCAGGTTATCGTAATCGAATTTGGTTCGGAAGGGTGAAGTCTGCTTCAAAAACCTTAGGTTGTAAATAATATCTTTAATCGTAAAATCAGTCGAATCGGGCCAGATCATCAGGTCGCCGGCGCCAAGTCCCAGCCCGCTGCGATGTGTCAGCAAATCTTTGATTGTAAAATCCTCCGTCACATACGAATTATACATCCTGAATTCAGGAATATATTTGATTACCTTATCGTTCCACGATAACTTTTTTGCGTCAACCAAAATAGCCAGCGTTGCAGCGGTGAATGCCTTGCTGTTCGAAGCAATGCCGAACAAGGTATTTTCGTCAACCTTTTGGCCGGTTTTCATCGAACTTATTCCATAACCTTTCGAATGTATCACCTTGCCATCTTTTACAATGGCAACCGCCATTCCCGGAACCTGAAAGGTCTTCATGGTCCGTTCAACCAACTGATCGATTTCGGTCGAAGTGATCGGTTGCGTAAAACCCGGCAGCACAACCGAAAACAAGATCAGTAAAATAAAAAATAGCTTTTTCATAGTACACTATTAAAAAATTGTCAGAATCACTGATTTAGCGGATTATTGGAATTCACCGATTGGTGAAATCCATTTCATGTCTTTTTCTCCTTCGTAGTCTGGGGAGTCCAGGCATAATCAGTTGACTTATAAACAGAAGAGCAATACCCGCAACGATGATCGGGAGCAGAATCACAATCAATGAGTCGGATTTTTCCAGATTAATAAGCAAGTAAATAAGTGCCGATACAATAAGCATTGCCCCTAAAAACAGCAGCGAATTGCTTGCTACCGTTGTAAATTGGCTGTGCTTTGCATGGTGGCTTGTCTGAGTTTTGGATAATCTTTTTTGAAGCATGTGGTATGTTTATTTGGTAAAAAATATCTTGTTCAATTTCACGATCGAATTCTAATCCGGCCTTAAACAATTCATAAGCCAGAGCCCACTGATAAATGAATTCATGAAAGCCATTTCCCAGGAATTTATGAACTTCCATCACTCAGCCAATGATTTTATGCGTAATCTCCTGATATTTATATTCTTCTACCATCCTAATCAGTAAAATAAAAAATCAGCGAAATCTATTCAGCGAAATCCAAAAATCAGTTCAATCAGTGATTCAGACTATTCTTTTTACAATTCCTTTATCCTGATATTCCTGAAATTCAAATCGGAGCCATGTCCAAGGAAGCCGATGTGGCCGGTGTGGCGAAGCAAACCAGGATGCTCTTTGTGATCCAAGGTTCCGTTCTTGCTGGCTTCTTTCATGTTTCCATCCACGATGACTGTTCCGTTCAGGGTTACTTTAATATCATCGCCTTTCACCCAAACTTCTTCCGAATTCCATTCTCCAACCGGTTTCAGGAATTCCCGTTTGGCCGGAATAACTCCGTAGACTGAACCGTGATACTGGTAAGGCTGCAAATCATTGTAAATGTCGGCCGTATTATCGAGAATCTGTATTTCTTTACCTACATAAGCTGCATCGCCCTGAAGTGGTGCATGAATTCCAAGTCCGTTATTGGCTCCTGGAGTCAGTTGAAATTCGAAGCGGATAATGAAATTGGAATATTCCTTTTCTGTGAACAGGTTGCCATGATCGCCATTCTGCAATTTTCCTTTCAGCAGGCCATCTTCAGCAACATAATCCACCGTATTCCCGACCCAGCCGTCGAGGCTTTTACCATTAAACAGCAATTTGAAACCATCAGATGCTTCCTGAGCGTTTAACTGACTTTCTTCTCCATTTAACTCTTTCACGAACAAGTTCCGAAAAGCCAGATCAGTTCCGTGAGCCTGCAATTCAATGGCATCCCGGGCAAAAATCGGAATCGAACGATCCCAGTAATTTTCCATCACCACATTATCGACCACCAAAATGCCGTTCAGGAAAACAGTTACCTTTTCGCCAACCATTTTGATGCGGAAAGTATTCCAGTCACCGATGGCATTGTCGGCTAAAACAAGCGGTTTGCTTGGGTTTTTCTGATTGTTGTATAAACCACCCGAACCAACCTGTGCACCTACATCAACACGCGAAGTGTCCCATATCTGCACCTGCGGCGCGCCACGAAGGTAGATCCCGCTGTCGCCGTTTTTACTGATTTTCCAGTCAACCAGCATTTCGAAATCGCCGTACATTTTCTTTGTACACAAGTTGTCGCCCGAACCATTGAAAACAATGCAACCATCTTTTACCGACCAGTTATTCAGCATTTTCAGGTCAGCTTCCGTCTGGGCTTTGGCAAATACATCCGGCTTCATTTTAGCACGCTCAACAGGATTTTTCACCAGACCATGCCAGCCATCCAAATCTTTTCCATTGAAAATACTCACATAACCCTTTTCTTTCGGCATTTTTTCGAGGTATTCGCGCACATCAATCACATCATACTGGCTATCCTGACCGGTCATTTTACCCATTACTTTAGTTAGAACTCCGGCAACAAATTCGCCGGTCAGCCCGTTTTTCTTTCCGGAAGAAGGCAATGCTAAAACTTTGGCTGATGAAGCAGCGTCTGCGCCCAGCTCTTTGTCGTCGAGATAAGATGAAACAAAAACCAGTGACAAAAAGGTTTTTACATTTTCAGCGGCATCGATAACTCTGGTTTTTTCTTCGGTAGTCGAACATACCGGCATCAGTTTTTCGATCATCAATAACTTCTGATCGTCAGGCAGACTGGATTCGCGTGTAATCCGGAGATAGGCTTTTTGTGCATTATCCCGGAATGATTTCATTTCAGGATTGGCGAAAACGGTAAATAAATGCGGTGCTGCAGAGACATCTTTCCAGTTCGAAAGTGAAACAAATGCCGCTTCGCGCTCTGCCGGGGTTCCATTTTTCAATAAATCTACCACTGTTTTCAAGGCTTTCGGATCATCAATTGCGGCTAATACAGGAATCAATTTTTCAGTTAATCCTCTGTTTGGTTTATCTATCTGTGTGACTATGACTTCGCTATTTCCTTTAGCTTTGACTTGATCATTCCTGATTTCGCTCAATACCAGATTGGCATCAGGTTTTTTGGATCCTGAATAAACGGCGATTAAAGCTTTCTGAAGATTATCGGCAATTTCAGAAACCACATTATCTTTTAACATCGCAATGATTTCAGACGCATTTTCAGGACCTGAAACATTTGCAAGTGCAGCAGAAGCAGCCAACCGGATAGCCGAATTTGCAGATTTGCAGAGACTCATCATCTGCGAATAAGTTTCGGTGGCCCGACGGCTTCCCAGCACATTAATCAGGACAACTTTGCCGGCATCGTTCATTTCATTCAGCTGACCAATCAGAACTCCGCATTCTTTTAGTGAACAAGAAGTGAGCAAGGCTTTTTCAATTTCAGCAATTTCATTGGCACTTTTCGCTTTTTTCAACTGATCCGCTAAAACCGGAACAGCCTTGGCTCCCTGATTCACAGCCAGTGAACGGATAGCTTCAGTTTTTATCATTTCATCTGCGGAAGCTAATCCAGGAAGAATTGCTTTCTGCAGCACGACTTCGTCCGAAAGATGAGCCAGAAAATGAATGATTTCGGCCTGAGTTTCGGCCGGTGCTTTTTTCATGACAGCAATCCATGAACTCACATTTCCGGAGTTCAGTTGTACGGAGGCATTATTCAGAACTGAGTTCCGGTAAACTTTATTTGTATTCTTAATTTCTTTCAGAAACAGTTCGTTAGTACCAAAACCAGGAACGGCAATGGCTGATGACCGGTAGATCAACTGATTCTCCTCTTTGCAGTTTTTCAGCACAACTTCGCACAAGGGATTACTCAGGTAATTCCAGCGCTGTTCGGCCAGACGATTGGCGTAATGAAGGTACGAAACCATGGTTTCAGCTGCATCGGGCTCGAATTTAACTGCTTTTGCTGCGGTTTCGAAGGTGGCAACCGAAGATTTTCCTCCAATTTTTGCCAATGCTGCCAGAGTCTGTTTAAGGGTTTCTCCTTTGGCTGTTTGAGCCAGCTTGATCAGATCCTCTTCAGCAGCCTGACAATTGATTGCACCCAGCGATTTAATCATCGCATCCAGTTGGAGATCTTTTTTCCCTGGAATATTTTTCAGGATGATTGCACCGGCTTCGGCATTTCCGATACCGGTGAGTGTTGCCAAGGCAGGTCCATACAAATCGGTTGAGTTCAGGTATTTTTCAAGAACAGCAATAGATGCAGAGCCACCGCAATAGTATAGTCTCCGGATAAAAAATGCTTTCACCTCTTTGTCAGTCGCTTTTTCGAGAGCTGTCAACAGGCTATTTTCGACCAGTGATCTGTCATTTGCACGACTTGGTGCCCCGGCATATTGTGCCAGACTTTCCAAAGCCATTCGGGCCTGCGTGTCGTTGCCGGTTCCGGGAGGAACGACCAAATCGCAGAATTTAGCAATTCCGGGAGCCCCGGTTTCTAAAATCTGAACCATTAGTTTGCTCGAATAATCTAAATTTTGTGCCGGAAACTGTGCCAGAATATCGGCTACTTTGGTTCCAAGCAGGCGGTTATCCTGAGCAAAAGCCGGGGCAACCAGGAAAATAGCCAGAAGAACGGTCAATATTTGTTTTGATATTTTTATCATTTGGTTTGTTTTTGAAGCCCCCTCCAAACCCCCTCCCGGTATAACAGGGAAGGCTTAAAAAAGGCAAAGTTTTGAATTTATCGTGGAATAATCATCCACCTTTTTGTCAATTTTATTGTATTCGATGTTTCATGTGTTTTGTTTCATCGTTTTATAATTGCCAGATCGGGAGCCCCCTCTTTTGGAGGGGGTTGGGGGAGGCTGTCCTAAATTTTCCACTCTCCACGCATGGGCTGATTGATCATCTTGTTGGCCTCATCGTCGTTGATGAAAGTCTGGCTAACCGGATCAAATTCAAGAGTACGACCCAGTCGCAATGCGATTCCACCCATGTTTACAATGGTGGCTGACCGGAAACCGTTCATTTCATTCAGCGCAAATTTTTGGCGGGTTTTGACCGATTCGCTGAACAGGGCAATTTGCGGTTCAGGATCGGGAAGTGTGTCAATCAGTGATTTCAGATTTGGAATATCCGACTTGAATCCTTTGAATATTTTTCCGTTTGGACCTTCAATGTAGGCAGCATTCTGATCCCGGTTTTCACCATCCAGAATGATTTGGCATCCATCTGCATAGGTATAGGTAATCCGTCTCCAGGTTCCGGCAGCATCATAATCCTGCTGCGGTGCATCCACCTCAACTTTTACAGGACTGGTATGGTCTTTCCCAAGCATATATTGCACCGGGTCGATGTAATGCTGCCCCATATCGCCCAAGCCGCCGCTGTCGTAATCCCAGTATCCGCGGAAGGTCTGATGAACACGGTGAGGATTGTATGGTTTTTCAGGAGCCGGCCCGAGCCACATGTTGTAATCGAGTACTTCAGGAATAGCCTGTGGTTGCAGATTGGTGCGGCCAACCCAATAGAATTTCCAGTCGAAACCGGTCACTCCGCTGATGGTTACTTTCAGAGGCCAGCCCAAAACACCACTGTCGATGACTTTTTTCAATGGTTTTACCGGAGTTCCCAATCCGTAGAAATTATCTTTGAAGCGGAACCAGGTATTCAGACGGAACATTTTTCCGGTGGCGTTGATGGCTTCAACAACCCGTTTTCCTTCGCCGATGGTACGTGTCATGGGTTTTTCGCACCACACATCTTTGCCGGCCTGTGCAGCCATTACCGACATAATTCCATGCCAGTGCGGCGGAGTGGCAATGTGTACAATATCAATGTCCGGACGAAGCAACAATTCCCGAAAATCGGAATATCCTTTTACGTCCGGACCCACTTTTTTCAGGGTAGATGATAAATGATCTTTGTCTGCGTCGCAAATAGCAAGCAGTTTAGTGCCTTCGTAAACGATGTGTCCCTGTCCCATTCCGCCAACTCCGATAATGGCTTTGGTCAATTGATCACTTGGGGCAAGGAATCCGTTTCCACCCATAACGTACCTTGGAATGATAGTAATTCCGGCGGCAGCGACCAACGATTTCTTTAGAAAGTCGCGTCGATTGTTCATTTTTTCAGTCATATATTATTTTTAGTAATGCCTCGGTTAATTGTGCTGTTAAATTACGATAAAGAAACAAAACGACAGATAGAAAAACTGATAAAATATTGCAGAATATATACGGTAAATTGCCAATCGAAGCATTCCAAATATCTGTCGATTTCTTTACCTTTGAAAAAACAATATTCATGCAATACCAATCCAACCCGCAGCTCGAGCTCGCTTTTGACTTTCTGCAATATACCAATCAAAATATTTTCCTGACCGGAAAAGCCGGAACTGGCAAGACTACTTTTCTACGAAACCTAAAAAAGTCGTCGCCCAAACGCATGGTGGTGGTTGCACCAACTGGCGTGGCAGCTATTAATGCCGGTGGCGTTACCATTCACTCGTTTTTCCAGATGTCGTTTGGACCGCAAATACCAGTCGATCCAAATCAACAGCGGCCAGTTTCTGCGGATAGTAATTTTGCCGCGAAACGCTTCAGCCGCGAGAAAATCAATATCATCCGGAGCCTCGATTTGCTGGTGATCGACGAAATCTCGATGGTTCGGGCCGACATTCTGGATGGGATTGACGAAGTTCTGCGCCGGTACAAAAACCGCTTCAAACCCTTTGGCGGAGTTCAACTGCTTATGATTGGCGACTTGCAGCAACTGGCACCGGTAGTGAAAGACGACGAATGGTCGATTCTGAAAGTATATTACGATACTTGTTTTTTCTTTAGCAGCCGGGCTCTGAAACGCTCAAAGTTTATGGGAATCGAGTTGACTCACATTTTCAGGCAGAGCGA
>JBAWZG010000075.1:0-18693 GCA_037143155.1 Bacteroidia bacterium | reverse complement strand
ATTTATGTCCGATAATTCGAAAGGAGTCTTTTTAACTTTAGGGTCAGTCGTGTTTTTCGCATTGATGGCCGTTTTGGTAAAGGCAATTCCTCACGTGTCGAGTTATCAGACCACCTTTTTCCGGTTTGCAATCGGCCTTGGAATCATCGGCATATTATCCCTTTTTGGGATTATCCGTCTTCAGTTTAACGACAAGAAAAACCTTTTTTGGCGCGGCCTGGTAGGCGGCATTGCGGTTTACCTGTTTTACCTGGCAATCCTGAAACTGGGCGTTGGCAAGGGTTCTGTGTACATCTACTCCTATCCTATTTTTGCCACTTTATTCAGCATGATGATCCTGAAAGAAAAGGTAGAACGAATCAAGTTTGTAGTAATTTTTATTTCGTTTGCCGGACTTGTTTTGCTTTCGCTTGGTGGAGGCAAAGAATCGCTGGCCGGAATGGGAATTTACGAATTGATTGCCATTGCCGGATCGGTAATTACCGGTTTGGCCGTTGTTTTTGTAAAAAAGCTTCACGACAGCGATAACTCGTATGCCATTTTCTTTTCGCAGTGCATTGTCGGATTCTGGATGTTTTTAATACCTTCGGGGGTTACTCAGGCCGAAGGAAACCTGACCGAACTTTTGCTGCTGGTTCTGGTCGGAGTGGTTGCAACAATCGGGCAGCTATTTATGACTGAAGGCTACCGGTATGTCAATGTGGCTACAGGTTCCCTGCTTCAATCCATGGTGCCGGTTTTTAACCTGATTTCCGGATGGCTCATTTTTCATGAACAATTCAGCTCCATCGAATTGGCTGGGGCTTTTGTAATTGTAAGTTCTTGTTTTGCACTGGTAATCATCAATTTCAGGATTGGAAAGAAAACAAGGATTCTGAAACTGGTGGAATAAAACTGAAAATAACATCCTGAATCAACTAACTATAAACTCAAACAACTTCGAACCATGAACCCAATGAAATTTAAATTTTTCGTGCAGTCTGCATTGGCTTTGAGTGTAATATTTTGCCAGCCAGCTTGCACCCCAAGCGATCTTTCCAGGGAAAATATGATTCCACTTCCTGTTTCTGTTGTTTCGGCCGGTGGTTCATTCAATCTGACCGACCAGACCAATATTTTCGTACAGGGCGAATCGGCAGAACTGAAACAAATCGGTCAGTACCTTGCCGACAAACTGAACCCTTCAACCGGTTTGACGCTCAAGGTTAAAACCACGACAGATACTCCTGCACCAGGGAATATTTTTTTATCGATTTCAGGAAAAGACACTGAACTTGGAGACGAAGGTTACCAGTTGACTATTTCCGACAAATCAGTAATCCTGGTAGCAAACAAACCTGCCGGTTTGTTTCACGGAATTCAGACGATCCGGCAAATACTTCCTGCCAAAATTGAAATGAAAACAGCACAGAAAGGACCCTGGAAACTGGCCAATGGTGTTATCCGCGACTTTCCTGAATATGGCTACCGCGGTTCGATGCTCGATGTCGCCCGACATTTTTTCGGAATTGACGACGTAAAAAACTTCATCGATCAGATGGCCTATTACAAAATGAACGTTTTGCACCTTCACCTTTCTGATGACCAGGGTTGGAGGATTGAAATCAAATCGTGGCCAAACCTGACCGCACATGGCGGAAAAACTGAAGTCGGAGGAGGCGAAGGTGGCTATTACACCCAGGAACAATACAAGGAAATCGTAAAATATGCACAAGACCAGTACATTACCATTATTCCTGAAATTGACATGCCCGGTCATACCAATGCTGCGCTGGCTTCGGTTGCCATGCTTAATTGCGATGGAAAACCTACTGAATTGTACACTGGAACCGAAGTCGGATTCAGTACGCTGTGCACAAGTAAAGAAACTACTTACCAATTCATCGACGATGTAATCCGCGAACTGGCAGCAATAACTCCGGGTGAATACCTGCACATTGGCGGCGACGAATCGCATGCAACTAAAATCGAAGATTATATTCCCTTCATGAACCGCGTTCAGGACATGGTCGTTGCTCATGGAAAAAAAGTTCTGGCATGGGACGAAATTGCCTTGGCAACTGTCAAACCGAATACGGTGGTGCAATACTGGGCCAAAGCTGAAAACGCAATCAAAGGTGTGGCACAAGGAGCAAAAGTTCTGATGTCGCCAGCTAAAAATGCATACCTCGACATGCAATACGATTCGACCAGTACATACGGATTGCATTGGGCAGCTTACATCGAAGTTGACAAGGGTTACAACTGGGACCCTGCCAATCTGGTTCCTGAAATCAAAAAGGAAAACATTGTGGGAATTGAAGCACCGCTTTGGTCCGAAACTGTTGGAGCGCGTCAGGAAGCCGAATACCTGATATTTCCCCGCCTTCCGGGATATGCCGAAATTGGCTGGACTCCTGCCAAATTGCGTAGTTGGGCCAAATACCGGGTCCGGTTGGCCAATCATGGCGAACGGATGAAGGCAATGAATATCAACTTCTATCCGTCCAAAATGGTGCGGTGGGAAACAAATGATGTGAAATAACATTCAAGGATATAAAATTTAGAACAAACGCTCCAGCACAGGGGCGTTTGTTCTTTACTATTGAATATATTTATACATCATTGTACTATTCCTGATGAAAAAATTAACAATCCTTTTCCTTTTTAACCTTTCATTTTTGGTTACCGTTTCGGCCCAGGATATCAAGAATTGGGTAGATTCCAAAAAGCCTCTTCTTTTTGAAAAGTTATATCTTCATGTCGACCGGGAATTTTATGCTCCCGGCGACAATATCTGGATTAAAGTTTATCAGGTAAACGGAATTACAAACCAGTTGAATTCAAATTTCAGGAATGTTTTTGTCCAGCTGATTTCTGAAGAAGGCAAAATTGTACAAGAGAATATTCTTTTTTCAATTAAAGGTTTGGCCCGTTGTGAATTCAAAACGGAATCCTTGAAAAGCGCAATGTACACCATCAGGGCCTATACCAAATACCTCGAAAACTTCGGTGAAGACGCCTGTTTCCACAAGAAAATCTGGATTACAGGATCGATGAAATCGGTAGATATAATAGACAACGATCAGCCCGACTATTCAAAAATCGATGTAAAATTTTTACCTGAAGGAGGAAGTCTGGTATTGAATGTTTTAAATACTGTAGCATTTAAAGCAATCGATTCAAAAGGAAAAGGAATTTATGTCAGTGGGAAAATCCGAAATGAGCAGGGAGATACCATTTCCTCTTTCAGCACAAGATATCTGGGTATGGGGAAATTTGTCATGATGCCTGAAGATGGGGAAACCTATTTTGCTACCATCGATCAATGTCCCGAAATGAAGATCCCCATCGATCAGGCCAAATCAGAAGGTATCAGTCTGAATTATACGGAGAATGCTGATTCTCTCACCTTTGAAATGTCAGGGAATAGCAAGCTCCCCCGTCATCCGGATTTCTATTTTGCAGCTTCACACAAAGGCATTGTACTCTTCTATAAAAAACTGGAAATGCACGATTTCGCCAAAAAGCTTCAGGTGGGTAAAAATCAGTTTCCAAAAGGTATTTCAAAAATTTCGTTGCTCGATACTTCCCTGATTCAGATTGCAGAACGCCTGATATTCGTTGACGACGGTAAAGATGATCTGATCAGACTTCAATTAACTCAGAAAGATTTCAAGCCGCGAGAGGAAGTAAAAATTGATATCGAAGCGATACTACAACCGGGCGATTCGGTCAATTCAACACTTTCGGTAGCTGTGGTAAACAAAAACTATTTCTGCGCATCAGGAAACAGCCAGAATATTAAAAGTTATCTGCTGCTCGATTCCGATTTGAAAGGGGCTATTGAATCTCCTGCTTCTTATTTTATTTCTGATGAACTCCATTCCAGTTCCGAAAAAATCGATCTGCTCATGATGGTCAACGGATGGAGCAGCTATTTATGGGACGACATTGCAGCTGCTAAGAAATCTGATCTGAACGATTGGAACGATGCAGGAATTGAAATTAAAGGGCTGGTTAAGAAACTGCTGTTTGAAAAACCTGTTCCTGAAGCCCAGGTGGTTTTAGGTCCTTCCAGCGGCAATTCCTTGTTCGAAAAGACGACAGCCGATTTAAACGGCCGGTTTAAATTTGAGCGAATGTACCTTCGTGATTCAACTTTGGTTACCTTGAATGCCAAAACAAAAGGAGGAAGTAAATTTACTGAAATTCGCTTAGATCCAATCTTTCAGCTGGATTCAACCGTGTCTCCGGTTTTAATGAAAACCACTTCATTTGATATCGAACTGAACCGCAAATTTATTGCAGAAAACTCGAACCGGAGCATGAAAGAAATGGGTTTCAATCCTGAAAAAGGAAGTATTTTGTTATCCGATGTTGATATCATAGAAAAACGCATACTCAAAGACGACGGTCATTTCAGGATATACAGTGCACCGGATAATTCCTTAACAGTTTCTGAAGCCGACTATACCTATACGAATGTTTTTGACTACCTGGAAGGGAAAGTGCCCGGATTAACCGTTAACGGCGATCAGATTTCAATCCGTGGTGGAGGAACACCACTTTTTCTTTTAGATGGAATGGAAGTTTCTGATTTTCCTCCGGGAAGTGGAAGTGATGTGCGGGAAATCAGAAACATTCACATGAGCGAAATTGAGAAAGTAGAGATATTGAAAAGTGGTGTGAATATGTCAATTTTCGGTTCTAAAGGTGGCAACGGAGTGATTGCAATTTACCGAAAAACAACAGATCCAAATCATGGTGAAAGCCGGTACATCAAAGGCCGGATCACGCAGCGAATCAAAGGATTCTATCGCGAACGGAAATTCTATTCGCCCAAATATACGCTTGAAAACATTCATGATGAAATGCCCGACTACCGGCCAACTTTATTTTGGAATCCTGATTTAGGTTTTGTAAACGGCAAGTCTTCCATTGACTTTTTTACTTCAGATGATATTGGACAGTATCTGGTCTTTGTGGAAGGCATCAGTAAAAACGGCAAGATCTGCTTCGGAACAAGCAGTTTTAAAGTCAACAAAAAAATAAAAAACTATTGACGGGGTGACTTTGAGTCACCCCGTCAATAATCAGGACTGCGAGTAAACAGCAGCAAAGACAGGAGCGAAAGCTTCCAGCTTAGTTTTTCCGAATTCTGATGGTTTATTCTTCAAATAGTCTGAAGCCATTTCGCCACTTCGCATGGCTGCACCCATTTCAGCATAGTTTTTAGCAACATCTTCCGGTAATCCGGCCTGCAACATTCCTCCAATGGAATCTTCATCTTTAAAGTTTACCCATGGAAGCTCAGGTTTTCCAATAGCCTTACCCAGAATACCGGCCACTTCGCCAGTGGTTTTTTCATCGCTGGCAATGTAACGAATGCTCTTTCCTTTAAACGACAATCCTTGTAGTTCTTCGGCTGCCACTTCGGCAATATCGGATGGATGTACCAAAACCAGTTTGGCATTTTCTCCATAATTTGAACCGATTATTCCCATATGCTTTGCCATGCCTGCATTAGCCAGTAAATTTGTATAGAAAAATCCCGGACGGAGGTGTCTAACATTTACCTTGTCCAAAGCATTCAGCTCCTTTTCAACAAAGTACAATCCGCTTACCGGTCCGCATCCTTCAGACATATGCGCACCCATACTGCTTAGGCTAACCACATTTTTTACTCCTGAAGCATGGATGGCTTCAGCATAGTTCTCTCCGATTCCGGCAATGTATTTTTTCCAATTACCTGAACCAAAATTAGGAGGCACCATGGTGTAAACGGCATCAGCTCCGGTAAAAGTTTTGGTCAGAAAATCAACATCTTCAACCGAGCCAATAGCAGCTTTGGCACCCAGCGCTTCGATTTGTGCAACTTTTTCAGCCTTGCTGCTTACAACGGTCACATCATGACCGGCAGCAACTAATTTTTCAGCAAGTGGTTTGCTGATGTTTCCCAATGAACCTGTTACAACGAATTTCATGTCTTTTGTTTTTAAAAATTGTTTCGGTGTTTGAACATTGATTTGGTAAGAAAAGTTCATTTTATTTTCATTGATTTGATTGCTCAGGTTGTCGGGTTGTTAAACGATCATAATTCACTTTTTCCACCTTTCAACTTGCAACTTTCTTGTTATCTTTGCGGCTCATTATCAGAAACCTTAATCACTCGCATCAAATGGAATACAATTTCTCTGAAATTGAGCCGAAATGGCAGCAATACTGGGAAGAACACCAGACGTTCAAAACCTTAAACGACTTCTCGAAACCAAAATATTACGTGTTGGACATGTTCCCATATCCTTCCGGAGCGGGTTTGCATGTGGGGCATCCCGAGGGTTACACGGCTACCGACATCATTTGCCGGTACAAGCGTATGAAAGGTTTCAATGTATTGCATCCGATGGGATGGGATGCATTTGGATTGCCTGCCGAGCAATATGCCATTCAAACCGGAACTCACCCGGCGGTTACAACCAATAAAAACTGCGACAATTTCCGCCGTCAAATTAAATCATTGGGTTTGAGCTACGACTGGGATCGCGAAATCAATACCACCGATCCGAAATATTTCCGATGGACACAGTGGATTTTCACCAAACTGTACAACACCTGGTTCGATCCCGAAGCCGGGAAAGGCCGTCCAATCAGCGAACTGCCAATTCCTGCCGACATTCAGGCACAGGGACAGGCAGCCATTAACAAATACATCGGCGAAAAGCGCCTGGCTTATTACGACAACGCTCAGGTTTGGTGGTGCCAGTCGTGCAAAACCGTTTGTGCCAACGAAGAAGTGCTGACCGACGGATCGCATGAAAAATGCGGCAACCAAGTGACACGCAAAAACCTAAAACAATGGTTACTACGGATTCCGCATTATGCCGAACGGTTGCTGGAAGGTCTGGACGATCTGGACTGGCCGGAAGGTGTAAAAGACATGCAGAAAAACTGGATCGGTAAATCGACCGGTGCCGAAGTGGATTTTGCCATCGAAGGAATGACCGAAAAACTTCGCGTTTACACTACGCGTCCCGATACATTGTTCGGAGCAACTTACATGGTTGTTTCACCGGAACATCCGATCCTTGAAACATTAATAACTTCGGAAAATGCAGAGAAATTCAAGCAATACATACAAGCTGCTTCGCTGAAATCGGATCTGGACCGCACCGAACTGGCCAAAGATAAAACCGGAGTCTTCACCGGACGCAACGCGATTAACCCGATTACAGGTTTACCAATCCCAATTTGGGTGGCCGACTATGTGTTGATGGGCTATGGAACTGGTGCCATCATGGCTGTTCCAGCGCACGATAACCGTGACTTTGAATTTGCTCAGAAATTCATTATTCCAATTGTCTGCATTCTCGATCCTAAAAGCGCAGATGAGCAAACCCGTGCGAAAGTTTTGGCTGGCCAAGCCTGTTGGACTGAGGACGGAGCATACATCAATTCAGCCAATCCGGCAATTGGTCTCGATCTGAATGGCCTGAATAAAAAAGACGGAATTGCCAAAGTGGTTGAATGGTTGGGTGAAAAAGGAATCGGGAAAGCCACCATCAATTTCAGATTGCGTGATTGGCTGTTTAGCCGTCAGCGTTATTGGGGAGAGCCTTTCCCTGTCATTCACTGGGAAGATGGCGAAGTGACCCTGGTTGAAGAAAATCTTCCGGTTGAACTTCCGGCGATGGAAAAATACGAACCAGGCGAAGGTGGCGAATCGCCGTTGGCCAACGCAACCGATTGGTTATATGTAACCGATAAAAATGGTCGCAAGGGACGCCGCGAAACCAACACCATGCCGCAATGGGCTGGCTCATGCTGGTACTATTTACGCTACATCGATCCAAAAAATGACGAATCAATCTTCGACAAAAAACTCGAAAACTACTGGATGCCGGTTGATTTATATGTTGGAGGTGCCGAACATGCTGTTCTGCACTTATTATATTCGCGTTTCTGGCACAAAGTGCTTTTTGATTTGGGCATTGTTTCAACTTCGGAACCTTTCCAGAAACTGTTTAACCAGGGGATGATTCTGGCTTTTGCTTACCAAACGTCAACTGGAGCAAAGGTTGCCAGCGATTTAGTTGAAGAAAATGAAGGCAAATATTTTCATACGGAAACCGGTGAGGAACTGAGTCAGATTGTTGCGAAAATGTCGAAATCGTTGAAAAACGTGGTGAATCCTGACGATGTGGTAGCCAAGTTTGGCGCCGACTCGCTTCGTCTGTACGAAATGTTCATGGGTCCGCTCGACGATACCAAACCCTGGGCCGAAAACGGTGTGAAGGGAGTTTTCGGATTTCTGAACCGTGCTTCGCGCTTCTTTGGAACTCCGGAGAATATTGTGAAAGAATCCGACGACAAGGAAACCATGAAACTTTTACACCAAACCATCAGCAAAGTAGCTTTCGACATCGAAAACATGAAATTTAATACCGGAATTTCAGCGCTGATGATTTTCAATAACCTGGTCATGAAAAAGGGAAAAGTCAGCCAGCAAACTGCTGAAACTTTTGCAAAGATTCTGTCTCCTTATGCACCACACCTCGCTGAAGAATTGTGGCAATTGTATGGAAATCAGGAAACTCTGGCTTTTGCTCCCTGGCCCGAAGTTGACCCGGCGATGCTGACCGAAGATACGTTTGAATATCCAATTTCGTTCAACGGAAAAGTTCGCTTTAAACTGGAATTTCCGGTGGGCACGCCAAATGCTGAAATCGAAGTTGCCGTTCTTGCTCACGAAACATCCATTAAATGGCTCGAAGGTAAAGCACCTAAAAAGGTAATCGTGGTTCCGAATAAAATCGTGAACGTGGTGATATAGAAGATGAGGAAAAGGAAATGAGGAAAAAGGAAAAGCACAGGATGAAGGTTCTGTGCTTTTTTAGTTTTTCTTTGATCGATATTTTTAGCTAATCCTGACAGGTTTTGAAAACCCGTCAGGGTTAATTGCAAAATGAATGTCTCCTCATAGTTTTATACCACCTTCAAATCAATTCCCATCAGAATTAAGACAATCAGGATCAGGCCAACCACAATACGATACCAGCCAAATACTTTAAATCCGTGTTTCTGAAGAAAGGTGATGAAGGTTTTGATGGCGATCAGGGCTACAAAAAATGCGATAATGTTGCCGATAAGTAAAGTCGTTAAATTATCTTTCAGCATCGATACCCCATTCGGATCTAAAATCAGTTTAAGCAATTTATATCCTGAAGCTGCGGCCATAGTTGGAACTGCCAGAAAAAATGAAAATTCAGCAGCATTAGTCCTGCTGAGTTTTTGTTGCATACCTCCGATTATGGATGCTGCCGAACGGGAAACTCCGGGAATCATGGCGATGCACTGCCAGAATCCTATTTTTATTGCGTTTGGATAGGTAACTTCCTGGTTTTCTTTTTCTTTACTGAACCACTTATCCACAAACAGTAAAAGAACTCCACCAACAAACATCGTGATGGCTACCACCAAAACACTTTCGAGCAATTGGTCGATATAATTCTTGGCCAGAAATCCAATCACTCCCGCCGGAAGAAAGGCGATAAAAAGCTTTTGGTAGAAGGTCCAGCTTTGCAGAAACCGCCGCCAGTAAAGTACAACGACCGAGAGGATGGCGCCGAACTGAATATTCACGGTAAAAGCTTTGGTAAACTCATCGATGTTCATTCCCAGCAATGCCTCAGTAATAATCATGTGTCCGGTTGAGGAGATCGGCAGAAATTCGGTAATTCCTTCCACAACGGCAATTACAACAGTTTCAAGTACAGTCATGATGTTATTTTTATGTTTTTATTTCCGGATGTAAAAATAGGTTTTTCCTTCACTCCGGTTGTCAAAATTGTAAATTTCCTTCCCCCGATGTAAATTATAAAATGCCAGCATAGCCATATCTCCCGCACAGAATAAGGAATGCAGGCACATTACCGTCAGGAAAAAATAAAGTAATGGAATGTCGCCGATTGCAAAAATGACTGCCAGGCAAACCAGCTTAACGACCAAAAAAGGAGCCAATGCAACAAAATGAAAAGCGCGCGGGGCAATTACCTGTCGATCGGCCAGCGCATAAAAAACAAACTTCTTCAGGATAACACCAAATGATATTTTTCTGGCTCCAGTGAGTAGATAGGCCAAGGCATGAAGCAGTTCGTGAAGAATAATAAGAGCAGTAAATGAAAAAAGTATCGCCAGTCCGATGCTCAACAGAGTTTCCGGATGACCTTTTACAGAAAAAACAACACTTCGTGTGATGAGAAAAACGAGTAAGAAAAGCATGATAACCTGGTAGACAGAATATATCCGGATAATGTACTTTTCACTTTTGATTTGCTCCAGTACAAATTCGCGCAGATTCTGGTGTGAAACCTCGGCCAAAAGTTCGAAGCAATTGTCGTTTTGTAAATCTTCAGGTACTAATTTCCTGCTCATACCAATCATTTATCGAGAATGATTTCCGTTAAAGCTTTCAGGTTAATCAGTCGCGTTACGAATGCAAATAAAAGACTTGATCCGATCATAATAAAGTAGCCCAAAACCCAATTGTTGATTTGCCGGCTAAAGTATCCGGCCAGAAAAACAAATCCAACAAACAGGAGCAATTTGCCAATAATGGGATAATTGATTTTCAATTTTAAAATCATCATAGCCAGGATGGTCTGGGCAAGAGCAGTAAAAAGCTGTGTTGCCAGGCTGGCCCAGGCTGATCCCATCGCCTGAAAGTGCGGTATCAGGATTAAGTTCAGGCCAATATTTATGCCCATGCCAACAAGTGCCATCCAGTTTAATTGCCGGATACTGCCATTGGCCGTAAGTAAAGTTCCAAAAATATAGGTTGCAGCAATACCCAAAAAACTTACCATCAGCAGACGGAAAATAGAAGCAGATAATTCGGGGTGACTGTATTTGAGCAATGTCATGATTTCTAAATCATAAAATCCTGATGATAAGCTGATAACGAGAGCCGGAACAAAAAGCAGTAAAAACGAAAACTGAACCATTGAGCCAATTTCCTGCTTTTTTTTAATCATCCGCGCAAAAATGGGAAGCAACAAACCTGCAAATAAAACGCCGAACATCGAAACCGCATCGAGCAAACGAAAGGCATGCGCATATATTCCGGCCTGGTCTTTACCATTGGGTAGCATTCGTTCCAGCATAACCGAGTCAATCCGGTTGTAGAACGACATCAGCAATATCAGTAAAGCGTAGGGATAACTCTTCCTGAGAAAAACCATGAAGAACCTTCTGTCGAACTGTAATTTCAACTTGCCGGTCCGGGCAAGTACCACACCAAGAGTAATGAGACTTGTAATCAGATAGGCAGCTGTTTGAGCATATACAAACCATTCAATCCGGAAAGCCTGGCCAGTGATATTGGTAAATAAAAGTACCGAACAAATTGCAATCATGAGGGTGCGGTCGAGTACAGAGAGGAAACTATCGGTTCGAAAAAGGTGCAATCCACTGATGTTTGACCGAAGATATAAAGTGAAGGATATAAGGAACTGGTTAATTATCAGGAAGAATAACAAATGAAATTGGATGTCGTTGTATCCGATAAGGGTTGCAACAACAAGGCAAATGATAGCATATACCCCAGCGAGGAGAAATTTTAATCCAATGATGTTACTGATGTGTTTTTTCAGTAGTTGGTGATGCTGAGCAATGTTTTTGTTGTTAAAGTTGGTAATTCCGAGATCGAGAAAAATATTCAGGATCATTGAAAAACTGAATAACGAGATATATAATCCATAACTATCATCACCCACGAGATTTTGTACGTGGAGATCAATTCCGATTATCCAGAAAGGTTTGATTAAAACATTCAGAAAAAGGAGCAGCAAAAGATTTGTAATAAACTTCCGTTTCAAGCGAGCGTCTTTTCCGGGTTTGATTAAAGTGTGTCAAAAGTAGTAATTTTTTAAACAGACTTTGTACATTTGATTAGATTTCGACACCAGATCCAGAACCTATGATTATTGCCGTAAATACCCGTTTGTTGATTCAGGGAAAGCTCGAAGGAATCGGGTGGTTTACCCGGGAAACTTTGTCGCGCATAACGCGCGATCATCCGGAACATCAATTTCTGTTTATTTTCGACCGGCCATTTGCCAGCGAATTTATTTTCTCTGAGAATGTGACTCCGATTATTTTATCTCCGCCGACCCGGCATCCATTTCTTTGGTATATCTGGTTCGAACTTCAGATCCCCCGGATTTTAAAAAAATACAAGGCCGATTTATTCTTTTCTCCGGATGGCTATTTGTCGCTCAGCACACGGACAAGGCAACTTTCGGCCATACATGACATTAATTTTGCTCACCGTCCAAAAGATTTACCCTGGCTGAAGGCAAAATATTACAACCACTATTTCCCTTTATTTGCACGAAAAGCGAGGCGAATAGTAACCGTATCGTATTTTTCAAAAGAAGATATTAACCGTACCTACAAAATTGACAACGATAAAATTGATGTCGTTTACAATGGTGTAAACACTTTATATACACCAACTTCGGATGAGGAAAAATCAATTATAAAAGAAAGATATTCAGAAGGAAAGGATTATTTTCTGTTTATCGGGTCCTTGCACCCACGTAAAAACATATGCGGATTATTGCGTGCTTTTGATGCATTCCGGACTTTAGTTGATTCGGACATGAAACTGTTGATTGTTGGCGAAAGTATGTTTAAAACGAGCGATATCGAACTGACCTATGAAGGAATGCGGTACAAAAATGACGTGGTTTTTACCGGACGGTTGAGTAATGAAGAATTGCATCAGGTTTTGGGAGCTGCAATGGCTCTGACATTTGTACCATTCTTCGAAGGTTTTGGGATACCGGTAATTGAAGCCATGAATGCCGGGATACCGGTAATCTGTTCAAATACAACTTCATTGCCTGAAGTTGGTGGATATGCTGTCTTATATGTTGATCCGTTTTCGATGAGCCAGATAAAAGATGCCATGATCAAGTTGTTTTTGGAAAAGGAACTACGGGAATCACTTATCGCCAAAGGTTTTGCACAAAAAGACAAATTCAGCTGGGACAAGACCGCCGATCTGTTGTGGGGAAGTATACAGATTTGTATGAATACCTGATCCATCGGCAAGTTTAGGAGCCTAAAAAAGAATTTAGACCGGAGCATGGCTGCGTGTGTAGCATGTTTCCTGAGCGTTGAACTGAGCTTTAGTCATAGTTAGCAAAGCGTACCGAAGGAAAGTGTATCGAAGGAAGAACTTAATTCGGAAACCGAACATTGAATTGAATGATCAAAAACAAACTTCTATTATATCTTCAGGAAGGCAGGCTGGAGGCCGGTTGCGATGAAGCTGGCCGGGGATGTTTGGCGGGACCTGTCTTTGCTGCCGCAGTTATTCTTCCGGAAGATTTTGAGAATGAATTGCTTAATGATTCCAAAAAGCTGACAGAAAAACAACGGTATTTGCTTCGTCCAATGATCGAAGAACAGGCATTGGCATTTGCTGTCGGGATTGTTGACCATCAAGAGATTGACCGCATAAACATTTTGAATGCCTCGTTTCTGGCCATGCACCGTGCCATTGACCAACTAACAATCAGACCTCAACATTTGCTGATCGACGGCAACCGGTTTAAAAGCTATCCTCAGATTCAGCATACGTGCATTGTTAAAGGCGATGGAAAATATTTGTCGATTGCGGCAGCTTCTGTCCTTGCAAAAACTTACCGCGACGATTTTATGGATGCCATTCATCAGCAATTTCCGGAGTACAATTGGCTGAAAAACAAAGGATATCCCACGTTATTTCATCGTACCAAAGTGATGGAAGTCGGGATTTCACCTTTTCATCGCAAATCGTTTTCCAATCAGGGTGATCAGCTTCTGCTCGATTTCTGAAAAACAAGAAGATAAAAAGGCTGGTGCAAAAAAAGGCTCGGCTAAAACGAACTAATCTTCGTCGTCGTCTGCATCTTCTTCGGAATCATCATCATCAAAATCGTCATCCGCAACTTCTTCAGCCTCTTCGGCATCGGCAGCAAGGAATTCGTCGTCAGCATATTTGCTTTCGTATTCTTCTTTTGCACTGTCTTTTAATGACCCTGTGCTATCGTAATCATCATCTTCTTCGATAATTTTTTCAGCTTCGAAGATTGTCATCCGGACCAGATAATATTTATCGTCTGTTTCGAAAGGTAAAGCACTCACACGCTTACCATCCTTGTTGTTGAAATAGATTAGGTTTTCGCTAAATCCGCTTGGGTATTCAAGTTTAATCTTTTCCTGAATTTCCGGATCTAATCTATCGTAATCTTTAATTACTCTGGGTTTACTTGGATTCATTGATAAATAATTTTACTGCAATTATATGAAAAAAATTGGTAATACTTGAGAATCGAAAATAAATGAAAAACTAATTTCCGTGCAACATTTTTGCCTGTTCTTCTGCTTTTTGTTCAAAGAATTAGTATTAGGAAAAATCGATCATCACTTTAATCACACCATCCCGGTAATTTGAAACCATCTCAAATGCCTGCTGAGTTTCCTCTGGCGCAAAACGATGAGTCACCATTTTGTCAACAGGCAATCCACTCTCAATGAGACTAATGGCTTTTTCAACACAATGATTTTGCCTCCTGACATTCTGAATCGAAATCTCTTTCCGGCGCATTAAATCCATGTCGAAAACATATTTTGCATCCGGAGGGATTCCAACCAGCACCAGTTTTCCTCCCGGCTTCAGGATATTGGTGGCATCTTCAACTGCTCTTTGTTCACCGCTGCACTCGAAAACCACATCAAGCAAAAGCGGTTCAATCTTAATAGTTGTCTCAATAACATCCGATTTATAAGGATTAAATGCAAAACCGGCTCCCAGTTCAATTGCCTTTTTCCTCCTGAAATCCAAAGGTTCATAGCAAAAAACAGATCCTGTCGGCATGGTTTTCAGAACCATTAATACCGAAAGGCCAATTGGTCCTGCCCCGAAAATACCGATTGTCTGATTCTGAAAATCAGCTTTTGCCATTTCGACACTGTAAATTCCGATGGTTAAAGGTTCAATCAGTGCGGCTGTGGTCGGGGTAAACTTTTCATTCAAAGGGAAACAGGTAAATTCTGGCATCACAATGTATTCGGCAAGGCAACCTTCCATCTGTCCGGGACAACCCAGGAACCGGTTATTCCGGCAGGTATGAGGCCGGCCGGCCAAACACTGATCACAGGTTCCGCAATGAATGCTCGGGTCAACTGCCACCAGATCTCCAGGTTTCACACGGGTAACCGATGCTCCGGTTTCAATTACAATTCCTGAGCATTCGTGCCCCACGGCAAAGGGGAATTCAACCACCTGTGACCCGATTTTTCCTTTCGAAAAATAATGGACATCCGATCCGCAGACTCCCACCGATTTGATTCTGATCAGTACGTCATCCGGGCTGGTCAACAATGGCTTATCACGGTCAATCAACCCGATTTTTCCGATTCCGGTTAAAACCAATGTCTTCATAATCTTGAATCTTGAATTTCCAGAATAAATAGCCAATTAATGAAAAAAAAAGTTGATACAGACCGGAAATCCGGATTATTTTCCTGATTCCTGAAAATGAATGAGCTTTCATCAAAATGCCTTGTGCCGGAACAAAATTGAACTGCGTTTTATCACTATTTTTCCATCAATGAATCCATTACTTTGTCTTCAAATAAAACACACGGGATATGTACGGAAAAATAAAACAAGATTTGACGCGAACCCTTCAGGAATTGAAAGAACAAGGTTTGTACAAAAACGAGCGGATCATCACCTCATCTCAGAGTTCACAAATATCAGTTACTGGTGGAAAGCAGGTTTTAAATTTCTGTGCCAACAACTACCTGGGACTGGCCAACCGTCCGGAGGTGGTAAAAGCTGCTCAGGAGACCATGAATGCCTGGGGTTTTGGACTTTCATCTGTTCGTTTCATCTGCGGAACCCAGCAGATTCATAAAGACCTGGAGCAAAAAGTTTCGGAGTTTCTGGGCACGGAAGATACTATTTTGTATTGTGCTGCTTTCGATGCCAACGGAGGCGTTTTTGAACCTCTCCTCGGTGAAGACAGCATCATCATCTCCGATGAATTAAATCATGCCTCAATCATCGATGGGGTGCGTTTGTGCAAAGCTCAGCGGGGCCGTTACAAACATGCCGATATGACCGAACTGGAGAACTGCCTGAAAGAATCACAATCCTTGAAATACCGATTGGTGGTTACCGATGGAGTTTTTTCGATGGATGGCGATCTGGCCAAACTTCCTGAAATTGTTGACTTATGCGAAAAATATGATGCATTGATCATGGTCGACGATTCGCATGCGTCGGGTTACATCGGTAAAACCGGACGGGGAACTGCCGAACATTTTGGATTGCTTGGAAAGATCGACATTATAACCACAACTTTTGGGAAAGCGCTTGGTGGCGGGAATGGCGGTTGCACTTCGGGCAGGAAGGAAATCATTGAAATGCTTCGTCAACGATCGCGTCCGTATTTGTTCTCGAATACACTTGCTCCGGCAACAGTTGGAGCAACTTCGAAAGTGCTCGATTTGCTGACTGAATCAGCCGAATTACCGGCACGAACCATGGCGAATGCCAGCTATTTCAGGAGTAAAATGGAAGCTGCAGGATTCGATTTGGTTAAAGGCACCACAGCAATAGTTCCGGTTATGATTTACGATGCGCCATTGGCCGTAAAATTTGCCGATGAATTACTGAAAGAAGGTATTTATGTGATCGGATTCGTTTTTCCGGTTGTACCAAAAGGACGAGCCCGAATCAGGGTGCAATTGTCGGCAGCTCACACCAATCAGCAAATTGATCAGGCTATTGCAGCATTCATAAAAGTGGGAAAATCACTCGGAATTATTTGATCTAACGATACACAAAAAGTGAAAGGCTGTCAGGGAATTCCCCCCGACAGCCTTTTTATATAGAGTACAACTTCTTCGGACTTATTTCTAAAGTCCTGCTAAATTGTCCGGAAATTCATCCATTCCCTTTACTCTATGGATTTTCTCATGGCTTTGACTCAATTTGCACAGGAATGCATGATGTATTGAACTATTTTACCTGAATGACGGCATATTTTGAAATTCTCCAGAATTCTTCCGGATTTTCAATTTGAAGGTAAGCTATCTTTCCGTTTTCTTCAACCAGTTTATATGAACTGCTTGGATGCTCTGAAATCAATACGGCTTTTTTAACATTTAAAGGGATTGTCTTTGTTTTGCGAATGTCGACGTCGGTGAAGTATTTCGTATCAAAGTTTCCCTGAATTGCTTTGCCACCACCAAGTCCAAGGATTGCACCTTCGCGGGTCAAAATTCCTTCTTCTTTCAGTTTCTTGAAAGTTCCCAGGGTAAAGTGAGCGGTATTCAGTTTATCGGTTTTGTCGACAATCACTTTTTGTTTGTAATTAATGGTGTCAGACTGTTGCTGAATATTGGTATTCAAAGCTTTAACTTTCACACCATATTCAGCCAGGCTGGTATTTTTACTGTCGATCGTTTTTTTCAATTCAGCAATCTCCGCATTTTGGGTTTCAATGGTTTCGTTCAGAGCCTGAATTCTCTTTTCAAAAGATTTCACATTCATACCAGACTTTCTCAACCTTTCTTCCAGATCGGCGATTTTCTTGCTGCTTTCTATTAGCATGTCATTCATCAGTTTTACATCTTCGGCAATTAACTGTTTCTTATTTTTGCCGCCTTCAGTCTGCATGGTAGCGATCTGGCTTCTTTTCTCTTTAATGAAAGTCATGTTACTTTCAATTTCGGTGAAAGTGCCTTCCATATTGTTTACTAACGAATCTCTTTTTTGAATCGTTTGGTTCAAACCGCTTTTTTCCATGGTTAGCGTTTTGATTTCAGCTTCTTTTTGGTTGTAAACATGTACTCCGCCAACGATTCCGGCAATCAGGATAAAAGCTGCAATAATGATAGTTGTTAATTGTGTTTTTTGTGAATTTTCCATTTCAATTTGTATAAAGTAAGTAAATGATTCTCGGTGCAAAAATCAACCAGCACTTCTCTCTCCTAAAATCCGTCTCAAAACCTTAAGTGCTGTTTGATTTCGGGATTGAGAAAAGCAATGCCTGTGCCAATGGTCTGAAATTAACAGATTGTTCTGTATATTAATAAGATGGAAGTTTTGAATTGGAAATAAATTTTCTCAAATTGATCAATCCGAATTCGAAATTGATAAGAATATGACCAGGAGATTTCCTTTTATTCTTTGCTATTCTCTTTCAACATCCGGTAGATGGTTGCCACACCAAGATCTAATTTTTCAGCAACCAGTTTAATGTTGTTGTCGTATTTTTCTAAATATTTCCGAACGATTCGTAGATCATATTCCCGCAGACTCAGTTCCTGGCTAAATAAATCATCGAGCAAATCCTGACCTCTTCCCAGGATGACATGATCGGCAGTAATTTCATCCTGATCGGCAAGTGTAACCGCCAGTTCAATGACCGATTTTAATTCACGGATGTTCCCTGGAAATGAATACGAAAGTAAGCGGCTTGATGCTTCAGGAGTTAACATCTTGATCGCCATTCGGTTCTCCTTACAGAAAACATTGATAAAATGTTTTGCCAGGATAATCACATCGTTTTCACGCTCCCGCAGAGGAGGCAATTCAATGGGAAGTCCATATAGCCGGTAATACAGATCCTGCCTGAAATTCCCTTTTTT
>JBAWZG010000074.1:0-18750 GCA_037143155.1 Bacteroidia bacterium | reverse complement strand
ACATTCAGGCTTAAACTCAAACATGAAAATCCTTTCTGTGCAAATTGTTTCTTCAAAAAAGCACGTTGGTCTCGGGCTTCTAAAATGGCTTGGAGTGGTTCGATGATTATCTTCCTTTAATTATTTACTTTTCTTTCAGCTGATGGATCACATCGATGATGGTACCATCGCGGTATTCAACAAGTCCAACAATCTTATCAGTGTATTCCAAAGGAGCAGGTATTCCGGTGATTTTATCCACCTCAATTTCGAGGTCATGAATATCTTTCACATTAAGTCCGGCTCTCCGGAGGTTCTCTTCCAATTCTTTGAACGCCGGATTCACACAAATTCCGCGTTCTGTTACCAGAACATGAACCGACTCACCAGGAGTAACAATGGTATGTACCCGTTTCTTTATAATCGGAATACGGCCACGAAACGATGGACAAACTACAACAGTAAGTTTTGCGCCTGAAGAGGTATCTGAATGTCCGCCAGATGCGCCGCGCACATTGCCTTCTGAACCTGTAATCACATTCACATTGAAATCAACATCGATCTCCAAAGCACCGAGTACAACTACATCAATCTTATTGGTGATACAGCCTGAATTGAACGGGTTGGCATAAAGTGCTGCCTGAATTTCAATGTGTCGACGGTTATTCAGGAGCGAATTACTTACCACCGCATCAAATGATTGTACATCGAAAATGGTCTCAAAGAGTCCGTCATTCAACATATCGACACAATACGAAGTAATACCTCCCAGCATGAAACTTCCTTTCAGGCTTTTATTTATCATCTTTTGACGAATGAATTTTGCCACCGCCAGCGATGCGCCTCCTGCCCCAACCTGAAACGAGTAGCCCGGTTCAAAAAATCCGGAGTGTTCGATCACATCGGCAGCAAGTTTTGCAATTCGCAAATCCATTGGCGAATTGGTGATACGGGTTGTTCCCGTTGCAATTTGTGAGGCATCGCCAATTGAATCTACCACAACAACCAAATCAATAAAATTTTGGGAGATAGACAGCGGAATGCACGGATAATTAACCAGATTATCGGTTACAACGATCACCTGTTTTGCATAGCGTGCATCAATAACAGCATAACCGATTGAACCAAATGCCGATTTCCCGTGTGAACCGGTCGCATTTCCTTCGCAATCAGCAGCCGAGGCGGCGATAATTGCCAAATCGATGTGAATCTTTCCGGTATGGATACTCCGAACCCTTCCGCCATGCGAATGAATGACAACCGGAATATCGAGCACGCCCAATGCAATGGCACGCCCCAACTGACTTCGGATACCGGACGAGAAAATGCGTGTAACCGTTCCGTCTTTCAAATGCGTGAGAATCGGATCGTGACACTCGTTGAGCGAAGAGGAAGCCAGGGTAATGTCACGAATTCCAAGATTATGAAGTATTGTAAGAGTCTGGACCAGAAGAACATCTCCATTTCTTAAATGATGATGAAAGGAAACCGTCATGCCGTTGTGCGGATTGCTGCGTATGATGGCATCTTCGAGCGATTTGCAAAGTTTGCTCTGATGTGGCAAATAGGCCCGGTTCGGAGCGGGAATTGTTGGCTCATCCATCCAACCTTTGCTGAGTTTTGTGAGTGCTCCCTGAAATGGTTCCAATTTTCCTATTCCCTCAATGTATTCAGGAATTTCTCTGCCTAAACTGTTTAGCATTGCTGATGTATTTTATAAATGTTGCTATTTTATTTTGTGAGACGAGATTAAGCGCATCACTACCGATAGGATTTAACCGACCGTGACGTTAGCCAGACGAAGCACATAGTGCGCCCTTGTAACGATTGGCGCGTCAATCATCTTCCCGTCAATGGCAAAAACACCAATTCCGGCTTTACTATTGGCATTAAATTCTTTGACAATCCGGTAAGCTTTCCTGATTTCTTCTTCGGTTGGAGTATAAACGTCATGAATAATTTCGATCTGCCGCGGATTTATTACTGCTTTACCCGTAAAGCCAATCGATTTCGCATAGGCAGTTTCTTTCCTTAGACCTTCTTCGTCGTTCACATCAGGGAATACGGTGTCAATCACATCGATATGACTGGCTTTTGCCGCCATTACGATCCGTTTCCGAGCGAAATCGATTCCGGCACCATCAGGAGTATAAACAATATTCATGTCAGCAGTAAGGTCCTGTCCGCCAATGGTTATTGCATCCACGCGTTCGAACTTACTTGCAATATTGAAAACATTTTGAACGCCCATGGCTGTTTCGATCATGGCATGAAGTGTCATCCTGTTATGAGGAAGACCATGCCGGTCTTCTATCTTCTCAATAATCTCTAACAAATTGGCCACTTCTTCGGCAGATTCTGTTTTTGGATACCTGATTGCTGAAGGTTGAAGCGGCACAATCGCTTCAAGATCGGCAAGTCCGAAAGGTGTACTCAGGTGATTAATCCTGACACAAACTTCAGAATCGTAAAAATCAATTACCTGGATCATGTTTCGTACCAAAATGCGTGCAGCATCTTTTTGGTTGAGTGCAACGGCATCTTCCAGATCGAGCAGAATACTGTCTGCGCCATAAACTCCGCCTTGCTGAATCATTGCCGGATTATTCCCGGGAATGTAAAGCATCGACCTCCGCTTTTTATAATTTCTCATATTAAGAGTGGGTTATGTTAATGTCCCTTCCTGCTGATCAAGAGAACGCTTGATCGCAGTTTCCAATCGGGCTTTAATGGTAGGTTCAAGGGCTCCCTTATCTTTTGCAATCAGATGGATATCAGTCATTTCGTACTGATCGAGCATTTCAACCACAATTCGGTTAAAATTGATACCAAACTGTTGCATGACAGTCGAAGAAATCTCAAGTTTCCGGCCCGAATTTTCAGGAAGCGGTTCGATAAGGAAAATTACATCACTCGATTCGAATGTACCTGATTGAGCAGCTATTTTTGGCTTCATAATTTAACTGTTTCATTAATTCTGAATAATAATTTCTATAACTTCTGTGATGAGATTGGCTTCAGAATAGCCCGATTTATTGGGCTCACAAAAATAGAACTTTAATTTCGGAGAAGGATGATTTTTTTACATATTGTTGAGAAAACCGGAAGAAATTCGTCGTTTCAAAACCAACAAATAAAGACTTTTTTGATCAAACTCAACTTTGATTCCTTTACTTTGTTTTCATCTCGATACAAAAATAAAAACCAAATCATGATTATAGTCATTTCGCCTGCAAAATCACTTTATGAGAACTGCCCCATTCAACTTGAGAACTACACATTGGCAGATTTTCTTCCGGAAGCTGAAAAAATTGTCTCGGTTCTGAAAAAGAAAAAACCCGCGCAACTCGCTAAACTGATGGACATTTCTGCCAAACTGGCTGAACAGAATTTTCACCGTTTTCAGAAATGGTCGCTCCCGTTTACTCCTGAGAATTCGTGGCAGGCCGTATTGATGTTTAATGGTGATGTTTACCAGGGAATGAAAGCCGAAACCTTTACTCCAGCTGAATTTGATGTGGCACAGCAACATTTGCGGATACTTTCCGGAGTTTACGGACTGCTGAAACCCCTTGATCTGATTCAACCCTACCGGCTCGAAATGGGAACCAGCATTTCAATTGCCCGTAAGAAAAATCTGTATGATTTCTGGAAAACTAAAATCACCACAAAATTAAATCAGGAATTGGCAGAAACCGGCCAGAAAGAATTGATCAACCTGGCTTCGAATGAATATTTCAGTGCCATCGATACTAAAAAAATAAAAGCCAGAATCATCACTCCTGCATTTAAGGAACACAAAGACGGACAATACCAAATGGTATCGTTCTTCGCAAAAAAGGCACGGGGACTGATGAGCCGGTTTATCATTCAGAATCAAATTTCGGATCCGGAAGAAATGAAAGCGTTTGATCTGGATGGATATTACTTCAACAATCAACTCTCGAAAGGAGATAACTGGGTGTTTACCAGATAAAAGGACTGAATAAAAAGAGTTTTTGCAAGAAATTTAGCGTCAATATTGGTCATTGATTGTCATTTTTAGTCATTGATGGTGAAAAATGAGAAAGCAAATGTCAATTAATGACGGAAGCAAATGACAACAAATGACAGAAATGTTTGGCTAATACCGCAAACCCGGAGTCAGGTAATTCTGAACATACTCTTCAATTCCCAGTTCAAGACTAAAAAATGGTTCGTTGTAGCCCACACGCTTCAGCTTCTGGATATTCGCACAGGTGTAATACTGGTATTTGCCGCGCAGATCTTCCGGCGTATCGACGAAGCCAATTTCCTCATCTTTTCTCATCGATTTAAAAACTGCTTTGGTTAAACTGAGATACGAACGGGCTTCGCCGGTACCCACATTGTAAACACCTGAATCTTTGCGGTGATTCATGAAAAACAGAATCACTTTGGCGATATCTTCCACATAGATAAAATCGCGCGACTGCTCTCCGTCTTCGAAATCAGCATGGTGCGAGCGGAAAAGATTCATTTTCCCGGTTTCAGAAATGGTATTGAATGCCTGAAAAATAACCGAAGCCATGCGGTCTTTGTGATATTCGTTCGGCCCAAAAACATTGAAGAATTTTAATCCGGCCCAAAAGGAAGGCTGTTGCCGCTGTTCGAGAGCCCAGCAATCAAAATCATGCTTCGACTTCGCATACAAATTCAAAGGCTTCAGTTCCGGAATCAACGAATGGTCATCATCGAATCCCTGATTACCGTCGCCATAAGTTGAGGCCGAGGAGGCATAAATCAATGGCAAATTAAACTGAATGCAGGCATTCCAGATTTTCTGAGAATAAATGAGATTAAGTTCCTGGTAAATTTCGGCTTCCTGGCCAACCGTGTCGGTTCGGGCGCCCAAATGGATAATCATTTCGACAGACGGCTCATGATCTGCAAGCCAATCGAAGAAAATATCCCGGTCGACTATTTCCGTATAGATTTTTGAGTTGTAATTCTGAAACTTAAGAGGATCGTCGTATTTATCGACGATAACAATATCTGTATAACCTTCACTGTTTAGCTTCCCTACCACATAACTTCCAATAAAACCAGCTGCTCCGGTAACTACAATCATGAGAAAAATCAATTAACGTTGGTTAATTTTCTGAGGCATCGTTTTCGGTAATACTAACTTGCAAATGCGTTATATATTGCATCAAATTGCGGAAAAAATTAACTTTTTTTTACACTTTTCAAACCGGTTTTTCAAGTGACTGAATGAATTGATTTTATATTATTTCAGGATAAAACTATTGATTCAGAATACATCTCAGACTGAACTTGCTACCTTTACATCCTGATGCTGTGTTAACTTGATGTTGTCGATCATCAGTCACCCTGAACTTGTTTCAGGGTCTCGTCTTATTTGGGGATGCCGAAACAAGTTCGGCATGACGCTGTGTCGATTCTTCATTAATGCGAAACTGTTAAAACTTAAAATAAAGTTAGAAAGGAGTCACCATGGAATTTTCATTGAATGCAGAAGGCGGGAACTACCGGAAAGTCGAAAAATTTGATCCGGAAACCACCGAAAAACTAAGCGAATACTATAAAAAAATAATCGACCTGCTGGGTGAAGATTCCGGCCGTGAAGGATTAATCCAAACTCCGGTACGTGTAGCCAAGTCGATGCAATTTTTACTTCAGGGCTACGAACAGGATCCTGAGGAAATTCTAAATTCGGCCAAGTTTAAACAAGATTATAAACAGATGGTCATCGTGAAGGACATTGAGCTTTATTCGATGTGCGAACATCATATGCTGCCGTTTATTGGCAAGGCACACATCGGATACATTCCCAACGGATACATCACCGGCCTGAGCAAGATTGCACGCGTGGTTGATGCTTATGCCCGCCGTCTTCAGGTTCAGGAACGACTGACAACGCAGATAAAAGAATGCATTCAAAATACGCTGAATCCGCTGGGAGTGGCCGTCGTTATTGAAGCTCAGCACCTCTGCATGCAAATGCGGGGCGTTCAGAAACAAAATTCAACCACCACCACATCCGACTTTACCGGTGCATTTGAACGGGTCGCTACCAGAGAAGAGTTTATCCGGCTGATAAGGGGGTAGAGACGTTGCATGCAACGTCTCTACTGGAAAAAAAAACCGCGCCAAAACCGATTATATTCGGCAACAATAAAACCACAATGTCATGTCCGACAAATTTCAGGACATCTATCGAATACCATCAGCCCGCGCCGTTTGGTGGGATTACCGGAACGATGCGGCCTATTTTGTGACCATTTGCACCGCCGGTCGCGAACATTATTTTGGGGAAATTGTGGAAACGGCGCCAAAACAAAAAATGCAATTGTCGGAAATCGGCCAGATTGCCCACCAACATTGGATGGAAATTCCCGAACATTTTCCGTTCATCAAATTGGATGCGTTTGTGGTCATGCCCAACCACGTTCACGGGATATTGGTGATCGATCATTCCATTGAATCAACACCTGTAATGATGTTGCCGGGTTCCGTAGAGACGTTGCATGCAACGTCTCTACAAACACCGTCATCACAACCAATCAAAAACGAAGAAATGGCCGCAATTTCCCCTAAACCAGGTTCTTTATCGTCAGTCATTCGGTCGTACAAATCATCGGTTTCCAAACAGGCAAGAGAAATTCATGCCGATTTTGCCTGGCAAACCCGGTTTCACGATCACATGATTCGGGATGTGGAATCATGGAGAAAAATTCAGGAATACATATTGACCAACCCCACAAGGTGGGACAAGGCTAAATACAATAACATTGAAACGGCGTAGGAACATTGCATGCAACGTCTCTACAACAAATCAATTATTTCAGAAACTGCAGACAAACCGGCGATTGGTTTGGTACTTTTATACCCGTGTACCTTAGTTTTCCGGAGAGTTTATCCACCCTAAAAACCGTAATATCGTTGCTTTTCTGGTTGGCTGCCAATAAAAAATTACCACTTGGGTCGATTGCGAAATTACGTGGCCAGTTTCCTTCCACCGGAATGGTTTGAATCATTTCCAACCTTCCGCTAATCGGATCACGTTTAAAAACTGAAATGCTGTTATGACCCCGGTTCGATCCGTAAACAAACCGTCCGTCGGGCGACAAATGTATATCGGCGCACCAACTCTCGCCTGAAAATTCTTTTGGCAAGGTTTTGATGGTTTGAAGTGATTTCCAGGTATTTCCATACCGCTGCAAAACGGTGATGGTTGAATTTAACTCATTAATTAAGTAAATATAATTGCCATCAGCCGAAAAATCGAAATGGCGGGGTCCGGAGCCGGGAGGAAGTTTTACGAAAGGCTGGGAAGCTGGTGTATAAATCTTATCTCCGGGAGGCGAATTATAAATTTTAAATTCGTCAATTCCAAGATCGGCTGCATATAAGAATTTACCTGACGGATCGAACTTTGCTGAGTGTGCGTGAGCGTGGGTCTGCCGGTCCGGAAATGGTCCGCTGCCTTCATGCTGAATACGCTGTACCATTTCGGAAAGGCTACCGTCAGGAAGAACATCAAAAAGTGATAAATTTCCGCCGGAATAATTCGATGCCACAAGCTTTTTACCATCCGGCGAAATGGAAACGTGGCAAGGATCCGGACCATTGGTCAATACCTCATTCATCAAAGTCAATTTGCCGTCTGCATCAATAGAATAGGATGAAACACCACCACTATGACCTTTGGCTACATCATCAACTTCGCTTACTGCATAAAGGTTTTTTTTGTTAGCTGATATAGTCAGGTAGGAGGGATTATTGATTACAACCGGCTTTTTCAAGTTTTTCAGTTTACCGGTCTGATCATTGAACGAATAGACAAAAATACCATTTGCCGGACCTTTTGTATAGGTTCCAACAAATAACTTATGCTTCTTAGCCTCTACGGACTGGCCTGCTATAATGAGGCAGATCAAACAGCTTACGAATAATTTCATTGATTTATTTTTAGTTTATCTTAACTATTTCGAACTTGTTTTGTTTCAAATATTATAAAATCAAATTTACAAATATATTCCATGACACGAATATTCTTTTACATAGGCATTTTGCTGATATTCAACACTTCATTGTTTGTACAGGCCCTTGCCAGGCTTATGACAACCGCTAAGGGTGTTCAGATCAAGGTTATTGTCGAAAACTGTGGTGGAATTGACGGACTGGGAAAAATGAAAGTTGGGAATTTCGTTTATTCGAACCGGGAAGGCCGGATTTTCAATACCAAAGGAACCGAATCGATTAAGTTACTTGATATGATTGGAAAGAAAAGCTCTGCTGACCTTGATTTTGTTCCTGGTAAAAATCTGATTCTGGATCCTACCTTTACGGCAAATAGAGTTGAAGCCTATCAATTAAATACTCAAGTTTTTCAATTAAAATAATTACTAATTCCATGGAAAAACCAATTCTTGCAGCAAAAGCACCTGCACTTGTAACTCTCGAACCCGGATTTTTTGCCTGGTGTTCATGTGGAAGAAGCACCACTCAACCATTTTGTGATGGATCGCACAACGGAACTAAATTTATACCGGTATTGTTTAAGCTTGCTGAAAAACAAGATGCATGGCTCTGCCAGTGCAAGCAATCTAAAAATCCGCCTTATTGCGACGGTACTCACAAATCACTTTAGAAATTTTCTTGCTTGAGAATCTGATATTCGTCCTCGAAATTCGGAGTAAAAATACCTTTACCGATATTCATTTCAATTTGTTTGGTAGTCCAGAAACGTCCTTCCTGAACTTCATCTGAATGAAGGTGAATGGACTTAAAATCATGGCTGACAAACATGTAAACTAATTCAGATTCAATATCGCTGTTCCAACGGTAAGTTTTCACCAGCCGGGCTTTAAATTCAGTTAGTCCAATTTCTTCCCAGGCTTCCCGCTTGAGTGCGGTTTCAAGCGTTTCGCCAAACGAAATATGTCCTCCAACAGCGGTGTCCCATTTTCCCGGCTGAACCAGTTTGTTCATCGGCCGCTTCTGCAGGTAAATGTGCTTTTGATTGTTTAAAACATGGAGATGAACAACCGGGTGCAGCAACTTTTCTCCCCGGTGGCAAACTGATCGGGGTGCTTTTCCTATGATTCCACCTTCTTCATTAACAATTGGTAACCATTCTTCATTATCAGGAATTATCGGCAGTTTGTTGCGTTTAATTTTTTGCTTTATGAATTCGTAGCCGAAAACCAAACCAAATAAAATATAAAATAATCCACCGCTAATAAATGCCCAGGCTTCGTTTGATAAATAAAAAGCGGAGTAAAAAACAAGCAAGGTATGAGTCAGAAAAACAAAGAACAAAAGCTTTAATGTTTTCCGAAACTGACTCATCTGCTGCTCATTGATTTCCATGTCTTTCATATACCGCTGAGTCATTAGTCCGATAATATTCAGCTTCGAGAACCCTGAAATTGCAAGCACCACACACAATATCAATTCGACTAAGCCTGGTTTAAGTTTAAAGAAAATATCGTTATCCAATACGATAGAAACTGTTCCAAGAACAATCAGCAGACCGGTATCTACCAAAACGAAACCATCGAAGCGTTTCTCCCTGATCCAAATCCAGACCATCTCGCCTACTCCAATCACCAGTGCAGCAACCAAACCTGCCCGGGTTCCCCAAATCTCGTCGATTGCAATAAATACAAACAGCGGAATGAATCCGGGTAACAACTTTTTTAACAATTCAGATTTGCTCATAAAAAGTAAGATGGAAAAAGAAAAAAGGAAAATAGCAAAAGTAAAAAGTATCGGCAAACATTGGTGCAATACTCAGGTCATAAACAAAAAAATCCCGGGGTAAACCATCAGTTTACCCCGGGAGAATGATATTTTAAAATATTTTTTTATTGTTGTTGCTGAGCCAGTTGTTGTGCAGGAGAATAGGCTTTTTTGACATAGACTGTAGCCAGCAAAGTTGAGAAACGCGGAATAATTAGATATCCAACGTTCGTGTCAACCGCTTTGAATGCCAGTTCCGAAGGAATTACCATAAATGCCGTTCCCCCAACCTGCATTTTCTTCATGCCATGATGTAGCCCAGCTATTTGCTGAACATATTGAAGATTTACAGTCGTATTGCTTACATCAACATAAAAGGGAAATTCTTCATAATTCCGGCCAGCAGCATCTTCAGTAGTAAAACATACCGTTCCGTCGAGCAATGTAATTTTGAAATACAACATGACTTTATAACCCGATTTTATGGTATCGCCAGTTCCTTTGATACTGTCCTTGAAGAAGATTCCTGAAACATCTTTGAATTTAGTCAGGGTATGATTTTTCACGTACTTATCCTGCGCAATAACCTCGTTATCATGCAAAGCAGTCAAGGTATCAGGTTTGCACGAAGTATAAATTCCGGAAAGCAAAAAGGCAAACCCAAGAAGATACAAATATTGTTTCATAAATTTTTTTTTGCGAAATTACAATTTATAATGAGTTAGTTTTGATATCGACCACACTGATAATAAAAATTAATGGTGTGTATGGAGGAATTATGGAATATCCGCCTGGACCATAAGCTTTAGCTGATGGAATCAGAAAAGCAGCTGAACTACCTGTTTTTAATATAACAACCGCCTCTTGCCAACCAGAAATCACCTGACTGTTCGGATCAGTGGGACTTGTAACAGTAAACGTAAAAGTACCATCACCGTGAGTAGTTGAAGTGTCAAAAACACTTCCATCCAGAAACATTCCTGTGTACTTTACAGTGACCGTGTTTCCTACCTTAACCAAGTTACCCGTGCCAACTTTGGTCGTATCGGCAACATAATACAATGCGGTTCCGATTTTAGTACTATCAATACCATTGTGGTCAGGAATTGACAATACTTTTTGTTTCTTAACCACCATTTGTTTTAACCAGGATTTAACCTGAACTTTCTCTGTTTCAGAGCTGTAATTTGTTGTTGGAGAAGTGTCCGGAGTTTTTAAACATCCTGAAAAAACAAATGCAAGCAACAAGAAAAACACAAAACCAAACGCTTTATTACGATTCAACATCTTCATAACCAATTATTTTATGGATCTTTTTATCCGTTCATCAAATTCAGGCAAAATGCTTTCGAGCAATGCCATAGTTTCAGCTAAAGATGCATAAAGCTCTCCCCCGGCTGCGTTGCGATGGCCTCCACCGTTAAAATATTTTTCAGACACCTCATTTACAGCAAAATCGCCTTTTGACCGAAATGAAGCTTTGATGTATTTTTCCTTTTCGGTAAACAGAACACTGAAAATTATCCCGTTTATTGAAAGTGGCATATTGACAAACCCTTCGTTATCGCCTGTTTTAAAATTAAAAGTTTTCTGATCTTCGAGCGTAATATACATACACGCTGTATGAAACTCCGGATAAACCACCATTCGGTTGCTCAGGCAGAAACCCATGAGACGCATTCGGTCAGCCGAATAATTATCATACACTTTCGAATGAATAAACTGCTGATCGATTCCCATTCGTGTGAGTTGAGCAACCACATCGAAGGTATTGGGATTGGAAACACTAAAATCGAAAGAACCGGTATCAGTCATGATTCCGGTAAAAAATGAGTTAGCAGCATCGAGGTCAATGTGTTGTGCCAGCTCAGTGGATTGAAGTACCGAGAATATGAGTTCGGCCGTCGAACTGTAGGTGATATCTGAAATAGTTAAATCAGTAAAATTTCCGGGGTAAGGATGATGATCGATCAAAACTTTCTTTCCTACATAACTTTCAACCAATGGTTTCATGTCGCCAAGCCTCGAAAGCTGATTAAAATCCATACAAATCAAAAGATCTGATTCGGCCAAAGCCCTTGCAGATTGTTTGGGATGATGGCTGAAAATAATGACTTCATCATGCCCATCCATCCAATGATAAAACTCGGGATACTTTGTCGGACTTACAACCTGAACCTTAAATCCTGCATTCTTCAGAACCCGCCATAAACCAAGAACTGAACCCATTGCATCTCCGTCAGGATTCATGTGTGGAACCAAAACGATCGATTTCACACTGTTCTTTACAAGCTGTTCAAAACTTTTAATGATTTCTATATTAACTCTTTCCAACTAATCTTATTTAAAATAAAGCACAAAGATAAAAATAATGCAATGGCGGTGAGCAGTTAAACGATTTTTAACTAACTTGTGTTCACATTAAACTTATTCAAAAAACACAGCTACATGTCAGGCAACCAAACATTTACAATGATTAAACCCATTGCAGTTAAAAACAACTTCATCGGACCAATCCTGAAGATGATTAACGATGCCGGGTTCAAGCTAAAAGCGATGAAATTCACACACTTAACAAAGCAGCAGGCCATGGAATTCTATGCTGTTCATGCCGGAAAATCGTTTTATGAAGAATTAACATCTTTTATGAGTTCAGGGCCGATTGTTGCTGCTATTCTGGAAAAAGAAAATGCAGTTGCCGATTACAGAAAACTAATTGGAGCCACCGATCCGGCAAAAGCTGAAGAAGGAACCATCCGCAAACTTTATGCTGAATCGATGTCGCACAATGCGGTCCATGGTTCCGACAGCGATGAAAATGCCTTAATCGAAAGTGATTTCTTTTTCTCGAAAATGGAGAGGTATTAGCAGAAAAAATCAAGTGCGTTGATTAATTCGTGTCATTAATTGTCATTCGTTTCAGGTCATTTGTTGTAATTTGCTTCCTGATTTTCGACTATTAATGACTATCGAATGACAATTTAATGACTATTTCATCCTGTCAATAAATCATCTGAAAACAATTGTCTTAATCAACTCTTCACCAGCCACCTCGTTCAGGCGCAGCCTGATTTCTTCTTTCATCATGAGCAATTCGGTTCGCACGATCGGCGAAGTGGTTTCAACAAACAAGGTACTGTTTTGAATGTACAAATTGCCAGTATATCGGGCTACCGTTTTTCCCATTACCGACTCCCACGATTTGATCAGATCCATTTCCGAAAGTTTTCGATCAAGCTTGTTTTCCTGAACAAAACTTTTTAGAACAGCACTGATACTTTGGGTATTACTTTTTCTCATTTTTATCTACTTCCTTTTCCGTTTAATTGACAACTGCTCCATCGCTGATTGTAAAAATACGCGATTCCGTTTCCAGTCCGGCGATCATCTGATCCAGATGCTCGCGGTTGGTATCGGTAATGAAAATTTGTCCGAAATGATCATCAGCAACTAATTTTACGATTTGCTCCACACGGCCCTTATCGAGTTTGTCAAAAATATCATCGAGAAGCAATACCGGCATCAATCCTGATATTTCCTTCATAAAATCGAACTGAGCCAGTTTGAGCGCCACAAGATAAGTCTTCTTCTGTCCCTGCGATCCAAATTTTTTGATCGGATAATCCGCCAGTTCAAATTCAAAGTCATCCTTATGAATTCCGGATGTGGTGTATTGCAACATCCGGTCTTTGCCAACTGACTGTTTCAACAATTGTTCAAAATCATGATCGGTCAGTTCCGAATTCAATTTCAGGCCTACCGTTTCTTTTCCTCCTGATATCAGTTCGTAATATTTCTGAAAGACCGGTTGAAGTTTCCCTACAAAACTTAGCCGGCTGGCATGAATTTGCGTTCCATATTTAATAAGCTGATCATCCCATACTTCCAGCGTTTCCAACTGAAAATTATTTCGTCCGGCAAACTGTTTCAAAAGGTTATTCCGTTGAAGTAAAGCACGGTTGTAGCGAATAAGATTATCAAGGTATATGGCATCATACTGCGAAATTACACTATCAATAAATCTTCGCCGGTCCTCGCTTCCGCCCGAAATCAGGTTCGTATCCGAAGGTGTCACGATAATCAGTGGGATTAATCCGATGTGTTCTGACAATTTCTTGTACTCCTTTTGATTCCGCCGGAATATTTTTTTTTGGTTCCGCTTTAAACCGCAATAAATGGTTTCATCGGAATCGAGCCGGGAATATTTACCCTGAATCATGAAAAATTCCTGATCGAACCGGATATTCTGAGCATCAACCGAATTGAGAAAACTCTTGCAAAACGACAGGTAATAGATGGCATCCATGAGATTTGTTTTTCCGGCCCCATTATTGCCAATAAAGCAATTCAGGCTCGCAGAAAACTTAAATTCAGCATGTTCAAAATTTTTAAAATTCACCAGCGATAATTCCTGTATGTACATATTTGAGACTGTTAATCAGAACAAAACTACAAATTTCTGTCTCCGAAATGTTATAAAAAGTTCGCCGTTCGGCAGAATAACATCAAAGTGTTGATTAATATTCATTTTTATGCCGGAACGTGCCGTTTATTTTTGAAAATAATATATTTTTGCGTCTCGATTTTCGAACTATATTCTAAACGATGACAAAGGACAACAAAAAAACACAGGTTGATAACCTGATCGAAGTAGAAAGCGCTTTGACCAAAACGGAGCAATTTCTCGAAAACAACCAAAAACTGATTGGTATTATAATTGGTGCAATTGTAGTTGTATCACTTGGCTATCTTAGCTTAAACAAATTTTATCTTGAACCAAGGTCAAAAAATGCACAGGATCAGATGTTTAATGCTCAAAACTATTTTGAAAAAGATTCATTTAATCTGGCTCTTAACGGCGATGGTACCAATCCTGGTTTTCTGGATATAATTGACGACTTCGGATCGACAGATGCCGGAAATCTGGCCAAATACTATGCCGGAGTATCCTATCTGCACATGGGTCAGTTTGAAAATGCCATTACCTATTTGAAGAAATTCAGCACCAAAGATTTGCTTTTAGGTCCAGTTGCCATTGGAGCTCAGGGTGATGCACAACTCGAACTGGGTAAAACTGAAAAAGCAATCGATTTGTATACCGAAGCTTACAAAATGAATAACAATGAACTGACTACTCCGATTTACATGCTAAAAGCCGGTGAATTGCTCGAAAGTTCAAACAAAAAAGATGAAGCATTAAAGCTTTATGAAACCATCAAGCAAAAATTTCCGGAAAGCAACGAAGGAAGAAGCATTGACAAATACATTGCCCGCGCAAAATCAAAGAGCTGAATCTAAGTTCGCAATTATAAGTGAGAAGAAATAAGACAATAAAAAGTCCCCTCGAAACAGGGGATTTTTTATTTTTGACACAAAATAAAATCCAATCCATGGCAACAAAAAATCTATCAGAATACGATTTGAGTTCAGTTCCTTCGGCTTCCGAAATGAAATTCGGAATTGTAGTTGCTGAATGGAATTACGAGGTAACCGGTGCTTTGGCGCAGGGCGCAGTTGATACCTTAAAAATCCACGGTGCCAAAGAAGAATACATTGTTCTGAAACATGTTCCCGGGAGTTTTGAACTGACGCTTGGAGCACAATATCTGGCCGAATACAGCGATGTTGATGCGATCATCATTCTTGGATGTGTCATTCAGGGTGAAACCCGCCATTTCGACTTTATTTGCCAGGGTGTTACCCAGGGAATAACCAGCCTGAATATGAAATACAATAAGCCTTTTATATTCGGATTACTCACTACCGGCACCCAGCAACAGGCGATCGATCGGGCCGGAGGAAAACTTGGAAATAAAGGCGATGAAGCCGCTGTAACTGCCATCAAAATGCTGGCTTTAAAAAACGATTTGACCAAATAAAAAAGGGGCAAAAAGCCCCTTTCCCAATTCTCAACTTTTCCCCTTATTTACCCTGTCCGGCGGGAGGTCCCCAATTTCCACCCGGATTATTTTTTCTTGCTTCTTCGCGTTTTTTCTGCATTTCATCAAAGAGTTTGATCTGATCTGCCGTCAGCAATGCTTTGATTTCCTTATTCTTTTCATCATTAATCTTTTTCATTTCTTCGCGAAATTTGGTGCGCTCTTCATCACTGGCATCGCGCATTTTCTGCCAGCCTCCCGAATTTTTATCCATGTATTTTTTATTGATCGCGCTTACCTTGGCTTCCTGATCCTTGTTTAATTTAAGATCCTCTACCAATCGCTGAGTTTGCCTTTTCAGCATTTCTTCAGGATTCATCTGCTGACGACCACCACCTGGTGCCGGTGCACCTTTAGAGGGGCGTTCACCGCCACCACGCTCCTGCGCAAAAGTAATTCCTGTCGTAAACAAAAAAACGATTAATATAATTCCGAACTTCTTCATGATTTTTCTTTTTAAAGTGACTGAATTTGTTTCGTGTTAATGGACTAATGCCGGAATAAATAGTTTAAATGAAGTCAAAATATATCTACTTTTGAAGAAATTCAAACCTGAACTTGTGAAAGCACTTCTATTCGCTGCCGGACTGGGAACACGACTGAAAGAACAAACGGTATCGAAACCCAAGGCACTGGTCGATCTGGCCGGAAAACCATTGTTGTGGCATGCAATCGAACATCTGAAGCAATTCGGAATATCAGATATCACTGTCAATGTGTTCCATTTTGCAGAACAGGTCATCTCTTATCTGGAAGAAAATAACTTTTTTGGGCTAACCATTCATATTTCAGACGAGCGCGAACAGCTTTTGGATACCGGTGGCGGTTTGAAAAAAGCATCCGAATTTCTGCAGGGAACCGAACCGATCCTGATCTACAATGTAGATGTGATAAGCAATCTGGATTTGAATTTACTTCTGAAATACCATCAGGAACAAAAATCGCTGGCAACATTGGTGGTTCGCAAGCGTGAAACAAGCCGCTACCTGATGTTCGATTCAAAACGGCAAATGACAGGCTGGAAAAATTTCAGCAACGGTGAAACGCGAATCAGTCGGGATGAATCGTTTGCCGAATCACAGCCATTTGCTTTCAGTGGAATTCACCTCATTCAGCCCGAATTGCTTGACCTGATTACTGAAGTTGGAAAGTTTCCGATCATGGATCTTTATCTCAGGCTGGCAAAAGCCCACCCCATCAAAGCCTATATCGACCATTCTGATTTATGGATAGATCTGGGAAAACCAGAGCAGTTGCAGGCTGCGAAAGAAATCTTCAAAAAACAGGAAAGAGAAAAAAGGAAATAGGAAACAGTATGATTTTGTTCCCTTCAGCGTGAGGATTGGTCAAATGACTGAATGTTCTCTATAGAAATTTATTAACAGCCAAAGCAAATGCATTTTGCTCATTCGATGCGGCCAAGAGGAACATCTCCTTCATTTCCGATGGACCATTTTCGACAATGTATGAATACTTGGTGAACTCCAGCAAATCCAGATCGTTAAAATCATTGCCTATTCCCATGGTGTATTCATGTTCAATTTGCAATGAATCACAAACAAATTTTACCCCGTTGCCTTTAGATACCGATTCGTGAAAAATTTCCATCCAAATATAACCTGTTTCGAGCGGAGAACTGGTTCTTACCACTTTTATCCCCGGAAATAACTGCTCGATTTCTTGTTTTAAATTCAGGAACCGTTCCAGGTTATTCGGGAAAACTACCAGAAATTGACATGCTTCTGAATCGATTTTCAGATTCAACGGAAATGGCTCCGAGTGATACTTATGGAAGTCGAAATAGCTCTCGAATTCGGAGCAGGTCAAACTTCCCCGATGATACCAGCAACTGTGATTTTCCGGAACCGGCTTAAACAAATGAAAATTCAAATCCAGGGCAATCAGAAAATCAGAAATCTGCTGCACAATCTGCTGGTTCAGATTCTGATGAAAGATTAGTCTTCTGTTTTTCCGTTCGTAAACTCCGGCTCCGGAAGAAAAAACAATGTAATCGAACGGGACGGTTTCATCTATTACCTCGAGCGTTTTTTTTAGATTCCGTCCTGTGGCAATCACCCGCAAAATACCCTTCTCCCCCAGCAAATGCAATGCATCCAGGTTTTCTTTCGAGATCGACTTGTCGTTTTTCAGAAACGTTCCATCCAAATCGGTGGCCACAAGTTTCAGAATATTGTTATTCATTTTTTCAGACTCACTATTTAAATTTAAGACACTGAAACAAGTTCAGTGTGACTTATTCCTACCAAACTGAGTTTCTCCATGCGTCATGCTGAACTTGTTTCAGCATCTTTCTATACTATTCCAATGAAATGCCGGTTTAATCGAGCAACTGGTAACTGCTTAGCTGAACCGGCGCATTGAGCGACGACAAAACCTTTTCAAGCAAAATCCCTTCTGATGGCTGATAATTATAACCGAAAGTTGCCCTGACAGCAATCGAAATAAACTGAACGGCGCGGTCAATGGCTATCGGCAAACTATCGCCCTGAAGTAATGATCCGGTGATGACACTGGCAAAAGCATCGCCTGTACCGGGATAACTCGCCGGCATGTAATCGCAAACCACTTTCCAGTAACGGTTATCGCTGCTGTTGTATGCCACTACCGAAGTTTTTCCCCGATGGCCGGTTACCGGGGCACTGGTAATTATTACCGTTTGGGGTCCAAAAGCCGATAATCGTTTGACCCAGTCTTTTAACTCCACCTCGGTCAGATTTTCGGAATACGGTTCGTCAAGCAAAAAAGCTGCTTCCGTCAGATTGGGCGTTATCACGTTCGCAACGCAAACCAACTCCTTCATTTTGTCAATCATTTCCGAAGAAAACGAGCGGTACAATTTGCCGTTATCGCCTAAAACCGGATCAACCACAATCAACTGCTCCGCGTGATGAAAGTCGCGGATAAAATCACGCAGAATATCAATTTGTTTTGCCGAACCCATATATCCAGAATAAATGGCGTCGAATCTTAATTCCAGCCTTTTCCAGTGCTCTATGATCGGGGACATTTCGCTGGTTAAATCGTGGAAATGAAAATCAGGAAAAGCACTGTGGGTCGACAGAACTGCCGTTGGAAGCGGACA
>JBAWZG010000073.1:0-18752 GCA_037143155.1 Bacteroidia bacterium | reverse complement strand
GGGTATTCTTTCATCCAGCCCAGGCAAGTCCGGAAAGCTTTCAGATACAGCTCTTTATTTTCGGCATCGAATGTTGAAATTTCATCAAACAACTCAAGCGTTCCGGAGTAATTGGTGGTATATTCCGATGGTTTCACCTTCAGATGTTCAGGCCACGAATACAACCAGCCTACTTCACCGGTTTGCGCATTTACCTTAAAAGGCCAGGGTGAATTGTCGTTATCTCCAACGCGAATGTTTTCAGCCAGGGTGATAGCGATCTTTTGCGCAGCATCCAAGTATTTCCGGTCACCGGTAATTCTGAACAGATTAATCAGTTCATGCCCGAACGAACCTGCTTTATCAGGCTGAGTATATCCTTTGCCGAGGATCATATCACCGTCATATTTACCGGAAAGCAGATCGGTATTGTAAGGAAAAGGCAGATATGGTAATTTTGCGGAAGAATCGGAAAGTGAACGGGCTAAATACTGATCGGCCATGTATCGCATATTGGCAACAATGGAGGAATCGCCGGTGTAGGCGTACAGAAGTGCCCACGATGAAAGCGCCATACTGAACTGATCGCCACCAATTCCTCTCCCATCCGATTCAGGTTTCCAAACCTGACGGTTCATGTAATATTTCAGCCCGTTGGAATCTGTTTCCATGTTTTTCCAGAAATTCCACACCAGCATCAGGCAGGTGTCGTAACTCTGGCCAAGATTGTTCGAATACCAGGGAATAATGCCCCCGTTGTTCTGATCAAAACGGATTTTGTGATACTGCAAAATATCGGCGGAGGTTGAATCTTTTACCACGCCTGACAAGGAAGGCTGAAGAATGGAGCTGTATTTCGGATTGTTGGTACAAGCAGCAAAAAACAGGATGCCATATAAGAGAATGATGTGTTTTTTCATACCAAAGATTTAATTTATTTTTTCTTTATCGCTCAAGTTTCCGGAACGGATAGTCAAAAGGAACTTTTTTAACCAACCGGATTTTTCCTTCCTTTATCCGGTACAAGCCGTTGGGATCAATTTCGGCACGATACGATTTGCCGCCTGTTTCGAACTTCACATTTCGGACCAGCGTGTCAATACCGGCTATACCGAGGATGTTTCCTTTCAGGTCAGTCATCACCTTAATCCCGGCGGTTGAGCGGAAAATTTCACGATCGTTCAGCGAACCTGTAATCTGATTGTTATCCTGAACCAGTTTGAAATTGTCTTTATTCAGCTTTTGGGAATAGGAATAGATCTGTTCCGAAGGTAATCCGTTAAAATGAATGGTATCGTTTTCAGGATACACGCCAAACATCCGCGAATAATACTCCAAAACGGCTAAAATGGTCGGCCCGTAGCCATCCTGACCATTCTGCCCGCTTGTAAACGGATCGAATTGCTGGGTGAATTGCTTGCTTTGCGCAATCTTACCAAGCAGTTTTTGGCCAATTAAAGTCACTTCGGCAAAATGCCCATAGTTTTCCAGCGCCTTGATGGCACGTTGGTAGGTTAATCCTTCAGGCTGGCCACTCCAGTTGTTGTTTGAGAAATTCCTGAAATACGGATCGTTTGCGGCAATGCTGGGAAGTGGCATGGAAGTCCAGAACTCATCGGGATTCAATAAATGATACCTGATAAAATTATCGGCCATTGGCTGTGTCATTGCTCCGAAGTACATGGCCCGAAGGTTATTGTGCGTGAGCGAAGGAATAATTTGGTTGAATTTGTCGCGGTAGAAATAGGCGTTTTTTTCAGGAATCCAGAGGTAATCTTTCATTTTAGCAAGCACTTCATCGGCCTTCTTTCGCCAATAGGCTTCTTTGCCATCTTTTTTCAGGGCCGAAATTTTGGCTAAAACATCCCGGCACGTGTAGGAATAGCACATCACATCAATCGATTCGACAGGCATCGGATTTTTGTCGTCGGTGTAATTCTTGTACTGAGAAGCTACCCAATATTTCTTCATAAAAGTGCTGTCGTCCGGAATTTTGCCTTTCACGGGCGGGTAATCGAAAGGCCATACAAATGGCGCATAGTCATACCGGAGCAGGAAATCTTCACCGGCATCGGTCTGGCACCACGACTCCAGGCAACCATCACCATCCGAATCGCGGTATTTCCACAGGTAAGTGTCGTAAGCTTCGAACGAACGGGAAATCAGGTTGAGATAAGCCGTGTCGCGATCGAGCAGGTAATAGAGCTCAAGGCCAGGTCCCGGGACAAAGAATCCCTGCAGGGTTTCGGAAAACACACCCAGCTTCCCATTGTCAGTAATCTGTAAATCCTTCAGATTCCAGATGTTGTTGTTCATGGGGATGATCATTCCCGGAATGCGGCCGCTCTTCCGCTGATTTTCCAGAAAGATGGTCATATTGTCGTGCGCAACCTGTAAATTTCGTTTGGCATACATTACGCCGCCCATCGGCTGGGTTTCAAGCCAAACAAAAGGATATTCGCCACCTTCGACCAGCACCGTGTAATTTGGCGAAAAAACCCGAACATTTTCAGCCGCTTTTCGTTCGGCCAGATCGAACAGATTCTGAAGTAAGGTATCAGAAGTTGAATAGCTTACCTGGTTAATTTTTTGATCATCGGAAATTAGCGATTCTTGTTGTGAAAACAGGGAAGAAGAATACACAAAAAATAGTACCGTTAATGTGTTGGTTATAAACGATGAATACCTGTTTCTTTTCATTTCTAAATTGAATTCCTGGTTAAACTTTTATCCTCCCGGTATTTTCAGATCCATCGTACCTCAGTTACAAATATATCCAAAAAAGCCCCGCAAACTACACGGGGCTTCTTACTCTCTGAACTAACTAAACTAAACTAACATTCACTTCTATTTCTTGTACAAATTTACAAAACCCATAGACTTGGGAAGAGTAAAATAAATGATTCATTGAGGTACTATTCTTGATTCTATGCTTTAAATGAAACAAACCTAAAAGTCAACTTCATATTTGATGACCACAGTCTCCCAACAAATCTGCCTGATCTTAATTTTCCGGATCCGGATTTTGCTGCAATAGGCTTCAAAGCCCACCTTGGTGAATTTTTGATTATCAATGGGATTTGGATCCATGGCCTCAAGCAACAACTTTCCGTCAGCCAGAATAAAGCATTGTCCATCAATACTTCCGGCCTGAATCTGGTATATTCTGCCGGGTTCAAAATTAAATAGTGGAGTACCCACCATGAACTTATAGTCGTTTGATTTCTCAATCCCGACTTTTCCGGTCCACCAGCCCTGTAATCCGGCCACATAGGCAATTCCGCGCTGATCGGTTTCCGGGAGCCATTCGCCATTCCACATCACATTGATATCATGCGAAGACGGCAGAATGGTTTGAGCTTCAAATTCAACCAGTACGTTTCCCGGAAAATCCTGTTTCAGAATAGCCATTCCCGGCCAATTTCCGGTATTTTCGCCTTCCAGCCAGCCATCTTTTACTTTCCAGGTGCTGTGGTGTGTTGTCCACGACTCCTTCAAATCTTCGGGAGTAACCGGTTTATCATACAATATCTTCGACGAATCCAGTAGGATTCTTTTTTTCATTAACTCGATTGTATTCATTTGATCCGGCTTGAATTTAGATTCATTAGGTTTCTGTTCAGCTTTAACCCCAGACATCAGTCCGATTAAAAACAAAATTAAAATATTCTTGGATACGTTCATTTCATTTCACCATCAACTTCTTCGTTTCAGTCCTATTTCCGAAAATAACATCCAGAATATAACAACCGCTCTTTAACTGCTTTGAAGTTCTGATCATTCCATCATTTGAATCCTTGATCCATTCTTCAGATACGACCTGCCCAATCAGATCGCTGATCCGGAGCAGTATTTTGCTGTACGTCAAACTGACCGGAAGCTGAATCGAAAATCTTCCATCTTCACTTGGATTTGGGAAAACTATTAATTCCGAATTCCGGTTATCACCGATGCCTGTGGTGAGTATGAAGGATTTTTTAATTGCCGGACTAGTAGTCAAACCAACTTTTACGGCCATTGCTTTAATGAAACAGGTTGCATTAATTTCAAAAGGCGCAGTGTAAAGTGTTGAACTGGTCGTTGGCGTACCATTGATGGCATAATAAATACTGGCTCCGGGCGTAGTACACGAAATACTTACCATAACAGTGTTAGTAAACGAATTGCTCACCGGTAAAAAAGTTGGATACGAAACCTGAATCGTAAATGAAGCGCTATCCACATAGCTTTCAGCAAATCCATCCTTAACTGCAATTGTTCTTAAACGAGCCGAAGCCTCAATTTTTACAGGACCTGTGTAAAGTGTCGAATTAATCGTTGGATCGGTACCATCCAAAGTGTAAAGAATGGTTGCCCCGGGAGTTATCGTGTTTAAAGTCACTGTCGCAAAATCAAAGAATGAACCACCGTTCGGAAGAATAGATACCCTTGAAGTACTTGGTACATAGTTTATGTAAGCGATGGCACTCGCAGGCAAAGCATCGGAGAAAGCGATGGCTTTGATGGGTGTATTGTTTGTAATTGTGAATTTCTGAACAAATAAAACAGAGGCTTTGGTTGGCGTTGAACCGTCGGTGGTATAATAAATCTGGGCACCGGGTGTTGCGCAGGTCATGTTAACCTCAACACCGTCAGTGAATTTACCTTCCAGCGGTGTAACGGATACTTTAGCCGTTTGTGCCAGATATTGCTGATGCCAAAGTGAACCTGCCGGTAAAAAACGCTTGCTGATACCCGGCCCTTTATAGGAGGCAGTCACGATTTGACCTCCACCCACTTCCATAAACTCAACGGTGATTGCATGATAACCGGCTTTTAAACCTATCCGCCCGGTCCTTTCGGTTGGGGCCTGCATGTAATCATTGTTCACAACCAGCGTGTTTCCGATATACAATTTACTGTTATCGTCGGAAGTAGTATAAAATGTATAGATACCATCGGTTGGAACATAAAGATAACCTGAAAACCGGAATGCAAAATTATCTTCTTCGTGAGCCGGAGATAAGTCAATCGTGCCAGATACGCCATTTCTTAAAGGTGTCCAAGTCTGCAAATCAGGCAATTTTTCCAGGCTTAACCCTCCCCACCAATCGTAATATTCATAGTTTACTCCCGGTAAAAGGTCATTCGGAGTTTCAGGATCAAGCAAAGGTAGATTCACTTTTTCAATGCTGAAATTCGCTGCAGCAACTTCAGAAAATTCGGTTTCACTGATAAATGTTCTTGCTTTCAGCACCTGATTTTCATTGATTACCAGTTTTTCAACATATTCAGGCGAAGAAAATGTGGGATCGCTGCCATCCAATGTATAACGAATCGTCCCTGTTAAACCTGAATTTTTAATCTCAACTTCAGTGCTTCCGATAAATGAACCTCCATTTGGGGAAATTACAGGATCACCAGAATTTCCTGGTCCGGCACTCCATGATGGTTTGCCATATTCAAATGCGCCAAGATCAGGTAATCCAACAAGAGGATCGTTGAAAGGAGCAATGTCAAGACCTTTATCAATGGCTAAAACAGCCGTCGGTTTTAACTGAAAATTGTGGTTGGCCGGATCTACAAACAGATCGGTTAAGACCGTACCTTTTGCATTGAAGATGTTGTTCTCCCGTACCGCATTGATTAAACTTCCCCACGAATCGGTGTTAAAGGTTCCACCGAAGATGTTGTTCCGGATAATATCTGTTTTACCTGTTCCGCCATTTCCATTCACAATAGCAATTCTCGGATCACCAACCAGTACACCGGTATTGTTATAAATCCATGCATCATTGATGTGATTAATCAGAATTGGAGTATAAACATTGTAAACTACATTGTGATCGACGATATATTTTCCGTCCCAATAAGGAGAAGCACCACCGCCAAAATCAAGGTAAATACCAAATTTTGAAGGACCAGCAATGGCATCGGGCTTGGTGTTGTAGATCAGGTTATGGTCGATACGGACCCACTGCCCATCATGTCCGACCTGATCAATTGCACCGCTATCGTAGCCCCTGCGCATAAAATCACGGACAACATTGTGATGAATCCGGGCCACACCTTTCGTCAGAGGATTTGAATTAACCAAACCATTGAAATGAAGCGCTATCATTGGTGTATTGCTAATGGTATTGTAGGCAATTTCTCCATCAACACATAAATATCCGCAACTTACTGCTCCTGAATTGCTGTTGCTGTAATTGGCATCAGAAATGGTACAATTCAGCATTTTGTTGCCATAACCCATGATGCAAACGCCTGGGCCTGCACTGTATTGAATGGTACAATTGCGCATGGTATTGCCAACTCCACTCAAAATTATTCCGGAACGTCCGGTCCACTGATCCTGCCAGTTTCCGGTCTGGTTGGTAAAATGGGTCAGGTATTTGGCGTTAATTCCTTCAATCAGAATGCCCTGCGCATCTTCAACAATTTCTTTGCGCCGGGTATTGTAATTGTTGTCTGTTGTTATGGTTGCGGCAAACAAGGTGAAATTCCTAATTGTAGTAAAACTGCGGTTAACCTGCGGATCGCTGGAGCCGAAAGCCAGGTTTCGTTTCCGGGCTTCCACCACATTCTGAATGGCTGCAAGCTCACCCGGTGCGGCACCATTTGGCGTTCGGACATAAACAGTATCGGCATTTTTCCACCATTCACCTTTGCTCAGAAAGGCCTCCACTCCGCCGGTTGCATTAACTGCGGCCAAAGTAGGATTGAACAAATAATACTCGGTATTTTTTCCCAATCCCCAGGGTACATCGCCCAGACGAACTTCACCTTTAAAATCGACAGTGACCGTGTGGTTGGCCTGGCTGGTGCTTTTGACAATACCGGTCCAGCCTTGCCCGTCGGCGCCATTATGCGAAAGGTTGATCCAAATTTGAGCACCAATCCAGCGACCATCGGGTTCATCAAATTCGTTATCTTTTATTGTTACTATATTCCCTGAATTTGTAACACTTTCAGCTACAGCATCATTAGGTTTTATAATGTCATCAGAAGTCTGGTCGGGCCAGCGGCTCAGGTTGATCATTTTCTGATCGACAAAAAGCTGGTTACTTCCTTCTTCCGGCATAAAATCCCAGTTCATCACACTTTTGTACACCTCACCTGAATTGACCTGTTTCCATCCAGCCAGAACCTCGGTTCCGTTTAGAATCGCTTCTTCGCCTGAATAGACTTGAAAAGTGATCCCATCATCCGGAATTAAAACTTCTTCGCGGTAAATACCTGCATGCACGGTAACCACATCACCGGTCTTTGCCAGTGCGGTGGCCTTTGCGATGGTGCTGAACGGATTAGCTTCAGTGCCATCCTCAATGCCGCTAACATTGGAGGCATTCACAAAATATTCTTTGGCCGAGACCGTATTTGAGGCCAATGATAGAACGATCAACAAAATAAGAAAAACGATTGCTTTGCAGAATAATGCAGACTTGAGATTCATAGCGTATATTTTATTTTTTCAATAAAAACAGATATAGAATTACTATTTCAAAGTATATTAACCAAACTAAAAAAAAGACTGACCTCAACTAATAAAAACTGCTCCTGAAAATATTCGGGAGCAGTTTGTAAATGCATCAGATTTCTTTAAGGAATCACCGTGATCTGATTATTACCGTTGACCGTGTATGAGATCGTATTGCCATCATTGCCAGTGGCCACAGCCACAAATGTTGCAGGAAAAACGCCAGCAGCAGGATACTTAATCACAGCGATCGATTTTTTAAGTTGAAGGTCATATTTCAGTGCAATGCCCTGATGATCGATTTTGGGTTGTTCCGAATAAATGTGTTTAATCCAGACCTTTCCAACCAGCAAAGAATCGCCCATGTAAAAAGAATTGTACTCACTACTGTTCTGACTAATTATCCGGTATTCGAGGTTTACTTTCAACTGGTATGGTTTATCTAAATTCACATATTCGTTCTTCAGTTTATCCAGAATTTGAATATCGTATTCCGCGCCGGGAGCTGTCACCTTTTCTTTCATACAACTAAAAAGTGCGACGGAAAAAATCAATAGTACAAGAATGTTATTTTTCATTTTGATCATCTTTATTAAATTAATAACCCTCATTTTGAGTCAATGTATTTCCGGAAGTTTTAATATCGGCATCGGGAATGGGGGAAAGCTTATGCTTTGATTCAACCAAAACGATATGAGGACTTCTGGGTTTTCCGCTTTTTTCATCCGAATCAATCTGGAAATTAGGGCCGATTTTGCGTTGTCCTGCTTCAACAATAGCCGTCCAGTCTATGCCGTTTTTGCCATCCCATCTGACCAGGTCATAATATCGGTTATCTTCAACTCCAAGTTCCACCCTCCGTTCATGCTGAAGAATTATCCGGAGTAAATCTTTGTTTGTTTCAGTAATTTTAACCGGAGCACCTGCAATTTTATCGGCTTTATGATTGGGGGCTGCGGGTGTATTACGGGCCCGGAACCTTACCTTTTCCAACCAGGCCAGGGCTTCGGTGGTTTTACCAATTTCATTTGCAGCCTCTGCACCTACCAGCAACAAATCAGAGTACCGGTAATATTTCACATTCATTACATTATCCGTAATTTTAGGGTAGCCATTAGGAACTTGCTTCCGTAAATAATATCCGGTCATGCTATGATCAAAGCAGATCAATTGCATGGTATTTTTATTGGTTACACCCACGTTACACGAATCTCCCTGCACAAAGACAGTCCAGTTTTTCCGTGGATCTCCCGGTTCAAAAGCATCCACTAAGTCCTGAGTAGGGGTGCAAAATCCCCAGCCATACGCCGATGACGGACCTTTGATATTTAAGCCATCTGCAGTTTTTTTGCCCGTATAATAATACCGGGGTGCAGTATAAACCGGACCATAGCCAATGTCAGCATTGTTGATTGCAGGTTGACCACCTTCTATAATTCCTTCTGAAGAAAAATCTGCCGCCAATGTCCAATTGGTATTGTAGGCAGGTAAAAGGTTAAATTGACCTGAATCAATTACTTTTTTAGCAGTTTCGTACGCTAAATTATAATACTGATCAGCCTTATCGGTTTCAAGAGAGGCTCTGAACAGGTAAACTTTGGCCAGGATAGCCAAGGCAGAACCTGAATTCATCCTCCCTTTATCCCTGGCTAACAATGCATTGGCAGGTTTTAAAACCAGAGATGCCTCAGTCAGGTCTTGTTGAATCTGATCATAAACCAAAAGCCGGTTGGTTCTGGGGATCAGCGATTGTGAAGTTGAGCTTAACAACAAAGGCACATCACCATAGTTCCTGACCAGCTGAAAATACCAATAGGCGCGCAAGCACTTGGCTTCACCCACATAATTATTGATTCGTGCAACATCTTCAGGTTTTGCAACAGGTATTGCAGTCGGGGCAAATTCAATAACTGCATTGGCATAATGGACACCAATGTAACAGTGACGCCAGAAATCTAAAAAATTGCCATTCGTTGAAAAAATATTAAAATCGTTCAGCGCATGAGCCGGCATATCATCATTTTCATCTTCTCCTCCGGCCTGAATATCGTCACTTCTATCATTTCCCATGATAAGTCTGCTCAAATAATACTGATACCAATAGTTTCCAGCAAGTGGCGCATAAGAAGCATTTAAAGTATAGGATAAGCCGTCGGCGGTTTTACGAAAGGACGCATCTGATTCGGTCCCAGGTTGAATGGGTTTGGTAATAAATTCCTCGGAACAGGATCCCGATAAAAGTATAACCATTAAAACCAAAACCTTGAATAAATATTTGTTGGATTTCATGTTTTATGTTGTTTACAAGTAATAAATTCTAATTCTTTAAAATGATATGCTCAAACCACCCATAACCATTCTGGCTTGTGGATAAGCTCCGGCATCGACACCAAAATCAAGCGGACTGGCATTCCATCCATTGGATTGGCCAATTTCAGGATCATACCCGCTGTATTTTGTAAAAGTCAACGGGTTTTGCGCAGTTAAGTATATCCGTAAATTACTTAATCTGATTCGTTCGACCCATGCTTTTTTCACGGTATAACCAAGAGTTATCGTTTTGATCCGGAAATAAGAACCGTCTTCGAGGTAATAATCCGAGAACCGCATGTTGTTGTTCCAGTCTTTTCCTAAACGGGGAATGTTGGTATTTGTAACAGTAGTACCATCGGGCAACTTCCGGCCCCAATAGTTGAGCAAATCGGGGCTTACATTGGAGTTTAATGTCAGGTTATACAAACCGGTCTGGCGCATTTGATTATAAATCTGGTTGCCTTGAACACCCTGGGTAAATACATTCAAATCAAATCCTTTGTATGAAAAATTAAATGTAAAACCATAAATAAAACCTGGAAATGCATTCCCAATATAGGTTTGATCCGAAGCGTCTATTTTGCCGTCTTTGTTCAAATCGACAAATTTAATGTCTCCCGGAGCTGTTCTTGCCGCCTGCGCGGCATGATTTTTAATTTCATCCGTATTCTGAAAAATGCCTTCTGTTTTATAGCCATAATAAGTCCCCAGCGCAACATTTTCTTTTACAACTGTTGTACCCGATAATGGGGGTTGCCCTCCGTCGAGGGATAACATTTTATTGTAATTTTTCGAAAAATTGGCGCTTAGCTCATAATTGAAATTGCCTTCATATTTTTTGTAACTCACTGAATACTCGAAACCCTTGTTGCTCAAGCTTCCGAGATTTACACGGGCATAACCAAAAAGAGCGTCAATCTGGCTAAAATAGATTGGAAGCGGTTTAGTCATCAACAGGTCGTTGGTTGTTTTATTGTATAAATCAAGAGTCATCGATAATTTATCCTTCCAGAAAGAAACATCGAGTCCCAAATTCGAGGAGACACTGGTTTCCCAGCCTACATCGGCATTCGACAAAGTTTTATCAACATAAACAGGTACAACAACCTTGGGTAGTCCAAAATAAGTCTGAAGTGCATTGCGCCCCAGATCGGGCCGGTTGGAAACAGAACCCAGATAAGCATATGGATCAATATTCTGATTTCCAACTTTCCCCATACCAAATCTCAACTTTAGCTGATTGATACCGGAAAGTAGATCTGCATTTCTGAAAAAATCTTCATTCGAGATTTTCCAGGCTGCCGACCAGGATGGAAACACTCCATATTTATTATTTGAGCCAAAACGTGATGATCCATCTCTGCGGACTGAGGCTGTAAATAAGTATTTGTCGCCGTAGGCATAATTCAACCGCGCAATCTGCGAGATTAAAGCCCATTCCAACGCATCACCATTCAGTTGAATCACATCCGTAAGTACTTTTACATTGCTGAAATACCTCATATCCGGATCATTCGATGGAAGATAAGCACCCATCGTGTAAGATTCCTTGCGTTCATGTTGCGTGGTATAACCGGCTAAAACATCCAATTTATGCTTGTTTTTTGTTATTGAATAGCTTAAGGTATTCTCGATTAACCAATTGTTCCATGCATCCTGACCTTCATACAGGACATTCTGCGCCTGACTTTCAGGCCCGGCAATGAAAAAGGCAGGTTGGAAGTCTGATTTCTTACCGAACGAACGGTCGAGCCCGACATTCAATTTATATTTCAGGTTTTTCAAAAATTCAATTTCCATAAAGACAGTACCTTGCATGCGTGTCGTGGTGTAGGAGTAATTGTTCCGCTGTACCTGTCCCACCGGATTACCACCGGTTCGGGGCATATAGGACCAATTACCAGTACTGTCGTAAACTGCTACGGTTGGATCTGACTTTAATGCCTGGGAAATCACCCCTCCTCCTCCTTCGGTTTGCCTTTCTCTGAAGGATTGCATAATAGTTAATGAGACACCTGTCTTTAGCCATGTTTTAACCTCACTGTCAACATTCAAGCGAAGCGATTGGCGGTTGAATTGCGATCCGTTCACAACTCCTTGTTGATTATAGTTATTGGCGCTCAAAAAATAATTTGTTTTGTTTGAGCCTCCTGAAATGCTGAGCTGATTATTCAGAACTATGGCCTGCCTTGTGATCTCATCAATCCATTTGGTAGTCTGTAAACCTGGAATGGTAGCCGGATCAAACAAATTGTCGGTTTTTATTTCATTATAAAGCTTTGCATATTGTTGAGCATTCAAAACATCAACATTTTTGTTGAGCGATTGAACTCCCAGATAATTTTCGAAATCCACCTTCATTTGTCCGCTTTTGCCTCGTTTGGTAGTTATTAATATGACCCCATTGGCCCCGCGTGTTCCATATATAGCCGCTGATGAGGCATCCTTTAAAACCTGGATGGATTCGATATCGTTTGGATTCAGGTAATTGATTCCACTCGGATTATCATCCTTCCCAAAACTGGCATCCTTAACAGGCATTCCATCCACCACATACAATGGATCGGTATTCCCAAAACTCCCAATACCACGTATTTTAATAGATACCGGTGACCCTGGAGCTCCGCTGTTGTTGACAACCAGCACACCGGTTGTACGGCCCTGAATGGCCTGATCAGCGCTCAAGACCGAAGTGTTTTTCATCTCTTTGGTAGATACCGTCGCTATCGAACCGGTTAAATCGCTCTTTTTTACGGTTCCGTAGCCAACCACAACGACTTGCTCAATATTAACTGTTTCTTCCTGCAAAACCACATTGACAGTTGTTTTAGATCCAATAACCAGCTCCTGAGTTGTCATTCCGACAAATGAAAAAACCAAAGTCGAATTAGCCGGAATATTTGAAAGAGAATAATTTCCAGTAGCATCAGTATTGGTCCCATTCGTAGTTCCTTTTATTACTACCGAGACTCCCGGAAGGGAACTTCCACTTGAATCGGTCACTTTTCCGGTAATTTTAATGCTTTGTTGCGACGAGTTACTAACCGCTGGTTCAGATGCAGATAATTCCGATGCATTGCTAAATCCAAAATTCATTAGCAGGAGTAGCATTGCACATGGTATCCATTTTTCTGACCACAAATTTTGTTTGATCATAGTTGTTGATTAGATTAAGAGGTGTATGTTATTTTTATTTAGAAAATTTCAGATATTGAAGAATCAGAAGATTTTCTTCATTTCGCATAGCAAACTTAGAGAAAGGCAAGGCCAACAGAGAGTAAAATATTGGATACTTACAAGCAAATTTATTGATTGAAGTGAAGGCATTATCTATTGCAAGATGTCCTCTTAACAAATAAAAAGGAATGAAAATGAATAATGAATTGGAGCGAAAAATCCAACTAAAATCAGATACTGATCAAATATACAAAGCGAGGTAAGCGCTATCCATCCCGGATTGATATGAAAATCGATAAAAACAAAATGAGCAGATATTTCTACCTGCTCATTCCATATCACTTTCAAAAATTTGAATTCAAATATTATTCAACCGTAATGGTTTTTTGCAAAATATCTGATGTACTGCTTTCTGCGGTCGAATTTGTCGCAATCCAGGTAACTGTAAGCAGTCCTTTTGATTTAAACGTATGAACTAATTCAACAGTTCCCATCGGTAAAGCGATACCTGTATAGGAAGTTGTTTTTATCACCTGGGTAGTGTCCACCTTATTAAAGGGCCCCAGGTTAACCAACTGTTTTTTCAGATTGTAATCGCGGTAAACCATTATTTTTCCGGAAAGCAATGAATCTCCGGGCCAGACGCAATTAAACATGGCATTACTTTTCGAAACGAAATAAACTACTTCGTTTATGTTCACTTTATCAACCTCTACACGGGCTCTTTTACCGTCAACAATGGCATCTTTCTGAATCAGAAAATCTGCCCGGGGAGTTTCGGGTACATCCTTACATTGGCTAAAAACTACCAGTAAAAGGATCAAAACAGGAACTATATTAAAACGTATCATGATGTTATAGTTTATTGGAATGATTAATATCCGTTATTTTGTTGAAGGTATGGCGACTTACTTAATTCGCTTGAAGGAATAGGTAATAATTCATGCTTGCCAGCCTGAAAAAGGATACCCGGCTTTTGGGCTCTTAAAACTGATTCAAGGCGATGGGTTCGTTTTAAGTCATAAAAACGGTCGCCCTCTGCAGCCAATTCCAGACGGCGTTCCTGCCAGATATCAGCCAGTAAAGCAGCCCCTGAAGAAGTTCTTTTTATACTTGCCAGCGTGACCCTTCCGGCGGCAATTGCCTGACGGAATGCCCGTTCACGAACAAGATTCACCAAACGAAGCGCTTCTGCGGCATCGCCTTTATAATATGCCGCTTCGGCTTCCAGTAAAAGGACTTCAGAGTAACGGATAACATGGAAATTTGATCCGCCCACATAATAATTTTTTGCCAGTGCTTCCCGGTTATATTTCCGTGAGTAATAATTTCCATCATCGACATACTCAACATCTTTGGTTTCAGGGCGCACATTTAATTTATCTACCACGCTAAATCCGCAGTACTTGTCGTAACGTGCCCAGAACGTATAACGTCCGCGGATATCGTTCATATTTATGTATGATAAACTATCCCCATTTTGATTATACCCATATTGATTGGCCAGATCCTCGGTTACAGCACCAAGACCAAAACCAAATTCCATTTTTCGCGATTGATCTGGTTTCCCTTTAATAAATACAAACCGGGGACTGAGATAATGGATGTAAGCATCGTTTTCGTTGAGAATCGTTTCTTCAAACACAATATCGAAAACATGTTCACTTGAAAATTGGCCGGCAACGCTAAAAATGTCTTTAAAATTTGTTTTTAAATCATACTGGCTGGAAGTTTCAATTTCTTTACAAAGCGTATAAGCTTCAGCCCAATTAGGACTTGATGCATCGAGTTCGGCATTGGTGACCAATGCTTTCGCCAGGATAGCCTGAGCGGTTCCCTTGGTGATTCGGTTTAATTCAGTTTTCGCATATTTACTTTTAAGTGGAAGCAATGGAATAGCTTCACGTAGATCGGCAAAAATTTGGGCATAAACTTCATTTTCAGGTATCCTTTTCTGATTATACCAGTCAGCCTGGCTTAATGTTTTGGTAATCAAAGGAACAGGACCGAAGTTCTTAACGAGTAAAAAATAGAAATAGGCCCGCATAAATTTTGCTTCTGCCTTGTATTGGTTGATCAGGATTTGCTGAGATGCTGTAAGCTTGATCACGTCAATTCCTTCAAGGTATTTGTTAATCGTATTAATACCACGATAGCCGTAACCCCACATAACCGGTGAATATTTATTATCAGAATAAATATCAAAATTTGCAAATCCTGCTGCTTCGTAGTAATTGTTTTCTTCCGATGCACCCTTTGGATTTCCTGCATAATCGACATCATCTGATCGAATGTCAAGCATAAAATGAATCCCAATAGGACGTTCAGCAGAAGGCACTTGCTGTAAACTATTGTAGCACCCAACTAATCCGCTGTAGGCGGTAACTGTATCGGTATAGAACGTTTCGAGCGTAGGTTTAATCGGCTGTTTTAAGTCTAACCAACTTTCGCTGCACGATTGTATCATGCCTCCAATCAGGAGCGTAATCAAAAATATTTTTGCATTTTTCATATCTTATTCTTTTATAGATTAAAACGAAAGGTTAAGCCCAAACAAAAGGGTGCGTGGCTGAGGATAATTACCGTTATCGACTCCCATATCCAAGCCACTGCTTCCCCAGCCTACACTTTCCGATACTTCCGGATCAAAACCGGAGTATTTGGTCACTGTAAATAAGTTTTGTACCGTCGTATAAATCCTCAGATGTTGGATAGATACTTTATTCGCCCATACTTTGGGCAAGGTATAGCCTAAAGTAATTGTTTTTACCCTGGCAAATGAACCATCTTCTAACCAACGGTCTGAAATAGCCCGTTCATTGTTGTTTTTTGAAGATTCAGGCAAGCGGGGAATACTGGAATTCACATTTTCATAGGTCCATGAATCCAGGATGTCAGGACTTTTGTTGACTCCCCATCTTCCCATCATGACGCGGTAGAGGCTGTTGTATATTTTATTGCCCTGCGATCCCTGTATGAAAATGTTTACATCAAAATTTTTATAGTAAAAATTCGAAGTCAAACCAAAAGTAAATTTTGGGAGAGGACTTCCCAATACAGTTTGATCATTCACGGTAATGGATCCATCGCCATCAACATCTTTAAACCGGATATCACCCACTTTGGCTCCTTGTTGATAGGGTCCTTTGGCCAATTCTGTGTTGCTCCGGAAAATCCCGTCGGTCTGATATCCCCAAAAATCAGCGATTCCACCTCCCTGAAGTGTGCGGGATGCTGCTTCATCTCCTATGTAATTCGAGAAATTAGGTTTGTCCAACTCATTAACTTTCGTTTTAATAAAAGTCAGGTTTGCGCTAAAATCGTATGTAAAATCGCCTTCCGATTTTCGGTATCCCAGTTCAAACTCCAGTCCGTGGTTTGCAATTTTACCTCCATTGATATCAGGTCCTGTGATACCCAAATAGTCAGGTACGGTGCTCTGCATCAACATTCCTGTATTATCTTTTAAGAACCAATCGGCTGTAAATGAAAGTTTGTTTTGAAAGAGCGAAAAGTCAACACCAACATTTGTTGTTTGAGTGGTTTCCCATGTTAACGACTTGTTGCCTGGTTTACCACCGGCGGTACCACCATAGCCTGAATTGGTAATTCCCGAAGTTACCCCGGTTGAAATCACTTTAGGATTTCCGAAAGCATAATTTGCATCCGGTTGGATTACCGTATTGTAACTGTAATTTCCAATGTTGTTTTGATTACCTACCTGACCCCAGCCAACCCGAACTTTCGCTGCATACAACCAGTCAATATTTTTAAGGAAGGATTCTTCTTTAATTTTCCATGCCGCCGATACTGCGGGGAACACACCGGATCTGTTGTTTGGTCCAAAACGGGAAGATGCATCACGGCGAACCGATCCGGTTAAAAGATAGCGGTCGTTAAACGAATAATTCAGCCGGCCTAAATAGGAATACATCCGCCATTCGCTGGCACCGCCATAGATGGTTCTGTTCAGATCAGATGGATTACCGGCGCTTAAATATTGTAAATACTCCTGATTTCCGGAAATGGCGGAATTGGAACCTCCAAGGTCATAGAAACTGTTTTGTTCGACCGTTGAACCTGCCATGGCGCCAAATACATGTTTACCTAACGTTTTGTTATAGCTCAGGGTATTTTCCATGACCAGATAGGTCGTGTGCGCATCAGATTGTTTAAGGGACGGAACCAATTGCGCTTCATTCAAAGGAGAACCTTTTACACTGAAGGATGGCAAAAACTCCTTTGTTTCGCCTAAATTATAATCCAGTCCAAGATTCGTTTTGAATTTCAATCCATCCAGAATGCTGAACTCGAAAAACATATTGCCATTCAGCTTTTTGTTATTATAGGTATAGTTAGCCCTGTCACGAATACCTGCTCCGTTGAAAGTTCCGGAATGGTGCATGTAATTCAGACTGCCGTCTTCAGCATAAGCAGCGGTTGTTGGATCAGACAATAATGCAGTTACAATCGGAGGTGCCGACGGATAGTTGTATCCTACACCACTTTCCATCACCCGGTGACGAAGAGAATTACTTAGACTTAAACTTTCGCCAAACTTTAGCCATTTAGTTATGGTATGATCGGAATTGATCCGAAAATTGGTACGATTATAATCAGATCCACTCACCATACCGGCCTGTGAAGAATTTCCCACACTAATCATGAAAACAGAATTTTCATTTCCGCCTGATAAAGACAACTGGATATTGGATGTCGGTGCCGGCGTGAAAATTTCGTTCTGCCAGTCAAAGTTTGGCAAAGCTGTAAACAGAACCGGATCCTCATAGTCAGCATAATTTGCGGCTTTTGCACGGTATGGCGACAACAAATCGTAATATTGTTTATACTGATCCTTATTTAAAACTGCCATACGCTTGGCTTGCGACTGAATTCCATAAAAACTTTCGAGGGTAATACTTGGTTTGCCCGATTTACCGCGTTTGGTCGTAATCAACACCACTCCGTTTGATCCGCGCGAACCATAAATGGCTGCTGAAGAAGCATCTTTCAAAATCTGGATCGATTCAATGTCGCCCGGATTTAATGAATTGATCCCAAATGCATTGTCGCCTGTTCCAGAAGCCATGGGCATACCATCGACCACATACAACGGCTGACTGTTACCCGTTGTTACCACCCCTCTGATTTTTACCGAAACCGGAGACCCAGGTGCACCGGTATTGGTCATCACCTGAACACCGGCAGCTTTTCCCTGTAAAAGTGCGTCGGTTGTCATGGCTGGTACATCCTTGATATCTTTTGAAGATATGGTTGAAATAGCAGAAGATAAGTCTTGTCTTTTCTGCGTACCGTATCCGATAACAACAACATCTTCCATTTCCTGCACATTCTCTTCCAGCTTGATATTCATTGCGGAAGAACCATTGGCCGGAATTTCAACCGTTTTATAGCCAACGTAACTATAGACAATTATAGCTTCATTATCCGGAACTGTCAGGTTGTAATTTCCATTGACATCGCTAATCGTGCCATTGGAGGTACCTTTAACCAGAACAGTTGCACCGATAACCGATTCTCCGGTTTTCTTGTCGGTCACCGTACCATGAATTTTGACCCCTTGCTGTGTTTCCATACTGACAAAAGGTTCCGCTGCAGATAATTTGGATGCTCTGCCTATCCCAAAATTTAAAATCAGGAAAAGAAGCGCAAACATTACCTTTTTTTTTGACCAGGTTTTTTGTTTAATCATTGTGATTGGTTCATTTAAGAGTTGTGATTTTTAATGATTGAATAACCAACAGAAAAACACTTGAAATACATTACTGTTAGGCTTTGAATCAGCAAACTTAAAAAACATAAA
>JBAWZG010000072.1:0-18803 GCA_037143155.1 Bacteroidia bacterium | reverse complement strand
GAAGATGGCGCTGCCATGGTTTCCAATATTCGTGTGGCGATTGGAGCACCTGATACCCGAAATAAGCTGATGACCGAAGGAAAACTGGTTACCTATGGAATATATTTTGATGTAAATAAAGACCTTGTAAAACCTGAATCTTATGGAACATTGAAAGACATTGCTACAGTTTTAAACGAATTTCCCGATGTAAAAGTGAAAATTGTTGGCCATACCGATTCTGACGGTGATGATGCAAAAAATATGGATTTGTCGAAGCGCCGCGCTGCTTCAGTTAAAGCCGAACTGGCCAAATCATTTGGTGTGAATGCCGATCGCTTGGCTACCGATGGAATGGGCGAAAGTCAACCGGTTGCACCCAACGATACGCCTGTCAATAAAGCCCTGAACCGAAGGGTTGAGTTTATCAAGTTGTAATCCTTATCTACTGTAGCAAGAGCTTAATGTTTTCACATTATCCTCTTGCTGCTTCTTGCCCCTGCTTCATTTTTAAATTATTTTTCCTATGAAACGAACATGTTGGCGTCAACACAATAACCAATGAAAATATTTTTCGACAACATGTGAGTTCCATCAGACAATTAAAAAACAAATTATTTACTGATGAAAACAAATATATTGCTAATTATTTTCATGTTTTTCGGTTTGGTTCTAAATGCTCAACTTAAACCTGAATCGGTGGTCATAGAAATGCCTGTAATTACGATCAGCGTTTGCAAAAAAGAGGTCAGGGAAGATTTTTTAAAGAAAGTGGCCAAATTAAAAGCCGAATTGGATGAGGAAATCACCCGCAGGAAAAATGAAACGAAACAAAATGTCAAAGGCATGGATGAACAGGCTTCTAAAAATATGATGAGCCAAATGGGCTTTTCTGTTTCGGATGCCGATATTCAAAAATTGAAGAATGCGAGCAAGGAAGAAAAAAAGGCCATAGCAGATAAAATGTTGCAGGAAAGCATGAATATGTCGATTGACGAAGTCAAAAAAGTGAGCAAAATGAGCAAGACCGGGCAAAAAGCCTGGGCTGAAGGTATGACAACCGAAATGATGGCAGATGCTCAGGCCAATCCGGACAAATATAAGGCAGCTCAGAAGAAAAACATGGGAATGTTCGAGATGACACAGGAACAAAGTCAGCTTGCTCAGAAAATACAGTTGGTTACCCGAAAGTTTGAGGAAAAACTGGAAGAGTTCAATAAGCTGAAAGTAAAATCTCTGAATGAATTTGAAGCCTGTTTGAAAAAAGTAGACAAAGATTATGCGAATAAGATAAACTTCGATCTGGGCAGTACTTATGCTGAAGCGATTGAATACCAAAAAAATTCATGCTATCAGAACTGTTGTGGCTTTCTGACACCGAAATACAGTTCTATTCTTTTAGACAGGTTCAATGCTATGATTGCTTTGGGCGATGATTACAACCGCTTGGATGTTCTAACAAATGAGCTCACCAGTGGTACAACCGGGACAAATAAGCAGGTTATTGAACCTGGCCTGACTTATCTGGAAGCATTATTAGACTATATCGTGCATCTTCAGGATTTACCAGCCCCATACTTCTTTACAAAGTAGCAAGATTTTACCGACTTTTAATATGGAATAAAGATCTTGAACGATGAAATTCCTTTCACTTCTTATATTTTTATGTTCTCTTGCAGGCTTTGCCACTGCGCAGCAAAATGCAGCTTCCATTAAACAGCAGATGTCGGCTATTCGCAAATCGACCAACTGGGAAGATGCGGCTGCTGCAAAGAAGGCCAATGAGCAGATCAAAGAGCTTTCAAAACAGTTGATGATGACCGGGAATCCTCAAGGCAATCAGCCTCCAAACCAATCTAAAGCTGAAGCTGAACAAGCAAAAAAGGATGCTACTGATGAAAAAATGAAAGCCTGGGGACAGGTCATGAAAAGTGCTTCGGGCGGGGAAGGTGCCGATGTTTTGCTGGCAGAACCGGTTCGTGAAAAAATTAAAGAAGAATATAAGGAAGAGGAATCGAATAAATTGAAAGGCAAAGAAGTTCTTGAAGAGATGACTTTCTTGTGCATTAACATGTCTTCTCCGACCGTTCAGTTGTTGATTGACCAAATGGAGAACTATAAATCGATCAGAACACTGGTGATAACCTGTGGGAAAAACGGATCGTCTGTCGACCTTGAAACCTTAATCACAAAAGCGAAGAATTACCCTTTGCAGCAATTGTACATCATCAATTTTAAAAGTGCTGTAACCAAAGTGCCCAAAGCCATCAGTAATTTTCACGATCTGACTTATCTGGCCTTGTACAACAACAAAATTCTCAGACTTCCTCCTGAATTCAGTTCACTGGTTTCGCTAAAAAAGCTTGATGTGGATATAAATCCGGTTGACATGCTTACACCTGTCATCAATACAATGAGTAATCTGGATACTCTTGGCATTGCCAAAACGCTGATAACCGACGCAGAACTCAGCAGAATCAAACAAAACTTGCCAAACTGTAAAATCCTGATCAAATGAGAAAACCTATATTCCTACTGATATTCCTCTTATATATTGGGTCAGGAGTGGCAACAGCCGCAGATCCCAGATTTTTTATTGCGACTTCCTGGAACAATCAGGCAGGAACCGGATACTTTCCCCATTTTGAAGTGGAGTTTGCCAATGCGTTGAAAAAAGAATTTCCTTGTGTCAACACCATAAGTGATTCAAATATTTTAACTCTCCTTGAGCATGAAAAGCAAAAGCAGTTATTGGGCGCAGGAAATTATGAGGAAATATCCAATATTGGCCAAGCTATGGGATGCGATTACCTGGTTAGCCTGAAAGTTCAGGTACTGGGAACTAAAGCATTGATTACTGCATTCTGTGCCGATACCCGAACATCAAAAGTTATTTCACGCTCAATGGCCAATATTGTTGATGGCAGCGCTGGAATTAAGGCTATGGAAATGGTTTCAAAAGAGTTGGTCGAAGGTTTGAAAAAATTTGAAATATGTCCGTTTACGGGGCCAATCAATGTGGTGGTTAAAACCGAACGCAACGATAAGAAGACCGACTCATACGCCGTTTATTGCAACGGCATAGATGGACTCTATAAATTGGATGTTACAACAAAAAAAAGCAGCGATGCTGACTGGAAGCTGAAAAAAACCAGTAGAAATAGGGTAGATGGCTCAGTCACTTATAACCTGCAGGAAGAAACTATAACCGAAGAACATAACGACTGTTACAATTGTCCTTCAGGACGTCAGGGTTCCAGGTTGTCAAAAGAAACTGTATTGAAAACTGCAAAAGTTGAAGGACTTTCGAATGAAAGTGTTGATGACAACCAGCAAATTGAAGATGCGCGTGCTGAAATTACATTTTTGGATAATGGAACCTATACATTAAAAGTGGAAGCTGCTTCCAGAAAAGGAGATCTCAAACTGAGAACCGAAAAGCGCGCCGAAGGGACCTGCGATAACCAGAGTCCACCCCCTAAAAGCATTGATAAAAAAGCAGATGTGCCGTTGGAGGAGGTCACATTTGGACCCTTCCTGGGAACTTCACTGGATAAAGTATTGAGCCAAAAAGACACTTATTCAACAGTTGATCCTCTAACCAAAGAAAAATCCATAGTAACTTTTGATTTCAATTTGAAAAGAAATTAAATGTCCAATTTAGTTTAAAATCAAAACCATGTATAAAACATGTAGAGTGTTTGCCGTCTTGTTTTTCCTGACACCTGTTCTATGTCAGGCTCAAAAATCTTCCGATTTTCTTCCTGAAAAGCCGGGAAAATGGAGTTATTCAAGCAATATTAAAACACCCGGAGCCGAAGTTGTTGCCTTCAATAAAAACGTTGCCAATCTGGCCGAATGGTTTCACCGGAAGGTCCCATTATTGATCAATCCCAAAGGTTTCGATCTGGATGCATGTGCTTACGGAATTTGGGACGACAAGTATAAATTACAGCACTGTAATTATGGACAAAGGGGTGAGTTAAACTTCAATTTTCTGATGTTTTACAGCAATGGCAGACAATGGATAATTGAACCTCCGCATTGGAGTTTCAACATCAATAACACCGAAACAGGCCACGGTTCCAATACCAATCTCCCCGGATGGGATAGTACCAAGGATCCTGCTTCACTCGAAAAACCGATGAACGAAGCGGCTGCCGATCTGAACGATCTTTTTCGCATATTTCCATTTGTGAGGGATATTGCACCGGGAGTCAGGTTTTACGGCGATGGAAATCTGATCGTTTTTAATCCCGACCGTCCTCCGTTCTGGATACCGGTAACCTTGCGTGAGGTTGCCGAAATGAAACTGGCTTATTACAAATTCAAAGAGCTTGATTTATTGCCCTACCTAAAAGAAGAAATAGCAAAATTGACCGAAGAAGACCTGAATTCTCTGGCCTATTCGGGCAACGACGATCTTTTCATATTAAAAGTTCATCCGAAAATGGAAAATCAGGAAATGGAATATGGCGGGCAAATCATGCGGTTTAATCCCGATTACTGGGATCGCTCCTTGCCACCATCTGCCATTCAGTTTATGACCTTTTATTATCCCGAAAGAAGTCAATCGGAAACTGAGGAGTTCTTTACAAACAATGGATACCCGATTTTTGGCGATGTAATCATGAATTCAATTAAACTGGAAGAACTGGCTGGATTAATCGTGCGAAAGAAGTGAACTATTCCCTTAAAAATTGCTATAGCTGAATAAAAGAAAGGATTCCATCTCATTTGAAAGGTGGAATCCTTTCTTTGTTATTTGGTAACGGTAAAACTTGTGTTCCCAATACCCATTTGTCCATCCGGGGAAATTCCCTGAACATCAATCAGGAAACCAGAGAGGACTTTCCCGGCTGTAACCGTAAATTCAAATAGCCCGGTTTCATCTACTTTTTGATTTGGAATCCACTTCAGGGTAGTTCGCTGGTCATTCTTCAGATTTCCTGGTTCGGCAGGAAAAATATTCGGAACACGGAATCCATTCTCGTATTTGCTGGTACTTTCCTTTTGGATTGGTTCTTCTGGTCTGTTTCCTTTTTTCAGAAAGATCTCAATCACTCCAATCGTATTCAAACCGGTATATTTCTGAATATCCATCACGCTGGTTGATACATTGATATGATCGACAGATAGAGGTGATATTCCTGCAATTGCCGAAATATCAGTTCCTAATTGTTGCCCATCGATAACAAACAAAGCTCCGCCCTGGTATTTGAGCGAATTATCCATCCCAATAAATACGATTTGATTACTCACGATTTTATAGGGTTTCAGAATTTTTATCACATCCAAAAGGTTGGTTGATGAGGCCAATAAATTGCGTTGAGTATCTATGCCAATCGTATTTGGTCTGTTGGCCTTTACATATTTTCCGAATAATTCCGGATTATTACTGAAATACGTTTTATCAAAAGCCTGATCAGAATTTAACAAACTGTATTTCTGAGAAATGCCTGCTATCAGTTTTGAAATATCCGCTTCAAAATCGGTGGGTTTTGGCTGAAGGTTTTTTGCATTCTCCGGTTTAAAATCCCGTATTTTCTCCCAACTGAAACCCTTGATCTTATTGGATATAAGGTAAACATCCATGAGTACCGGACTTGCAGCCCTGCCTTTTAATGCATCGGTCAGCACCGAATACGGAGTCTCCAGTTCAGGTCCAGTCAATGGGCTGCTTTTCATTGCATCATTGCTTGTACCGTTCCGGAACTGACCGGAAACTGAAACCGTGACATTTCCGGAGACCGGCTGGTCTTTTTCATCTGTCATCCGTACCTTGACTTTCATGCTTTCGCCGGATTGGAGTTTGTTTTTTTCAGGCAGAACTTCAAGTTTCACCTGCAGTTTTTTATCCACATAAACCACACGTTCGGCCAGGATCTGACCTTCTGATGAAAACACCGACAACAGAAAAATTCCCTGTGGCAGCTTATCCACCGGAATTTTTATTCTGCCGGCACTGTTAATCTCCATGTCTGCTGCCCAGTTGAGCTTACTTCCGCTGGTCAGAGCAATGGCGATGGAATGTTTTTGTTTGTCAGCGAAGGCAAGGTTGGCCGAAATAAATCCGGCATCTGATTTCAAAACCGACAAGCTCAGCCCGTCAGTTTTTGGTGCGGGAAGATCAAATGACTGACCCGGACCTGTTTTGCCGGCCAGAACCAGCTTGTATTTTTGAGTTCCGTCATTCATCACCGAAAAAAGACCCAGACCTTTGGTAAACGATTTCACCAGTGTCACGTTTTTGCCGTCCTGATTTACAAGCGATCCTTCCACATCAACCGGAATCCCCCATTTGTTGAAAGCGGTAAATCCAACTTTAGCAGAAATTCCGACATTCAGGTTGCCACCTTCAGGAAAAAAACGGACAATTACCGGATCGAGATTCGTTGGCAGGAATATTTCCCTGGTCCAATCTTCCTTATTGTCGCTGATTTTACAAATAAAGGATTCGCCGTTTGTTTTTGCAGGAATGGTAAATGGTATGACGGCTTTCCCATTCTGATCGGTTTTCAGCTTTCCCTTTTCAAGGATGTCATTTCCGTTCATGATTTGATACCTGATCGCATCGTTCTTCTGGATTTCACCCGACAGATCGCTCAGAACCAAAGAGATTTCATTTTTCAAGCCTGGACTTGAAATACTATCCTTCAGGCTTGTTTGAACAACCCATTGGTTACTGTATTCCGGATCGATGTAAAGAATTTTAGTTGTTATTTCTTCTGCAGAAGTTTGTTCCGAAGTATATGCCAACATAAAATAAACTTCTTTGGTCAGGTTTTCGGGAACGAGCAAGTCGCCCGAAGCAAAGCCGTCGATTAAACGGAAAATATCCTGTACTACCGCATTGCCTTTTTTGTCATAAAGTCTCACGTAAAGTTGCTGATTTTCTGCTGAAACGGGGACTTGGGTTCCATCCGAAACGAATGCCGTGAACCAAATGGTCTCTCCGGGTTTATAGTACAGCTTGTCGGTTTCAATCGAAACTTTCTCTTCAGGAAAATAATTGAAATATTGGTTTAGCTGCCTACTGAGTTCAGGAATAGGACCAGTGTTTTGGGCTGGTAATAAAAAAGTGGACAATACTGCAAATAGCAAAATGGTTAAGGTTTTCATTTGGGTTAGGTTAGTTTTTATTGATGATTTTTTCTTCCTTTTCGTTTATTTTAAATAAAGAATCGTTCTGCAGGTAATAGTCGTGGAGTGCATTTTGCAAATCTTCGGATGGTTTGATGATGTTGTAATTATCCCAGAAATCCTCGTCGTAACTGGTAATGGTTTCAGTAAAAATATCTTTCGGGTTGAATAATTCATCCTTTTTAAAGTGAGTTCCGTCATCTGCTTTGAAATCGGTAATCAACAAATCCGAAATGCTGTGAAAGGTCGAATTGACCTTGTCCTGCTTGCTTTTTACCTTGAAATTGAGTGAAGCATGGGCACTGCTTAAATGCCAGACATTGTCGGATCTGCGGTAACTTACTTTATAATCGGCATTGAGTGGACGAACGTAAAAGTCTTTGGGTTTCTTCTTGATGAGCCACTCGTGGGCAAATTTAAGTCCCGAGCGGCTGAGGCTGAAATCGGCCTGAACCAGCGCCAGCGAAGCCATGTCGACAAAAAGTTTGCCCTGATAACAAGGCTCTTCAATTTTTTCTTTGGGTTTGAAACGGATCACATAGGTGTCGCGGCTGTCCAGTTCAACAATTTCATCGAGTGTATATTTATAATTTTCCCGGAATTCGGGATCGAGAAACGAGTCTGGTGTTTTTATCACATCAAGTTTGGTAATGTTGTACGGTCCTCCCTGAATTTTAAAATCGACAAACTGAAATGCCTTGACATTGATGTTTTTGCGGCCTTTGACGAATTTGACCTTATCCTGAATGTAGGTATTCCCGTAAGGAGCTTTCCGGATATCCATAACGGCTTCTGCAACGTCAATATATTTGCTGTCCTGTTTCAGTACTTCGCGGTAAAAAGCGGTCATTATTTCAGGATCGCGTGGATAATTCAGCGGAATCTTTGACAGGATTTTGTTGACAATATCCTGAACATTAACAATTTTGATGACGATTTCCTTGAGTTGTACTGAAGTCGGCTGAAGGGATATGCTATAATTGATATCACGGATTTCATCGATGGGTTGCCGGTATGGACGGTATCCCAAATGAGAAATCAGGATGGTGTCGTGCTGATGGATTTCAGGAATTTTAAGATCAAAATCTCCATCGGTATTCGAGATGGTTCCTATGTTGCTTTTTTGAATCGAAATGTTGGTATAGGGTAAAACTACCTTTTCATCGTGATCTGCCACGCGCCCCCTGAAAATAATCATTCCGCGGTTTTTTTCATTTTGCTTATCCTCTGCTTTTTCATTTCTTTCCGTTTCCGGTGCAGTGATAATGATCTGTTCTCCAAGTATCTGATATTTAAACTTTGAATCAAACAAAATGTCCAGAGTTTCCGGAATTGTTTTATCGGCTACCGAAAGATTGGTTCTTTTATCTGCTTCAACCAGCAACGGATCGTACGAAAAAAAAACATGTGCTTTGGCGGAAATTGAATCGAGAATGGCTGCAATGGTTCTGTCTTCAATTTGAATGGTAATTTTTTTTTCAGCTACGGAATTGTTTTCCTTTTGTGCGTATCCTTTGGACAACGACAAAAGGAAAACAAGGATGAAAATTCCGTATGCTGGTTTCATTTCAAAACATTTTCTTCAGGAAGAATTCGGTTTTTACCTGTTCTCCGTTGCGCAGAATGGTCATTTTAATCCGTTTGTCTTCCTGACTTTGGAACAGTAAATTTATATCATTTAAAGTTAATGCTTTATGATTGGTGTTGTTTAATGCGATGATCTGGTCATTTTCCTGAATCCCGGCATAATAGGCCGGTGAATTTTTGCGGATATCGCTTACCAGGAAGATCGGCAGACCAGGCATCGGATTGGTAACTTCCAATCCACTCATGTTGTAGTTGAAATTATCCTTCAGGTCGCTGTTTGGTCTTAGGATGAGCCGCTTGTTTGGATAATCCATGGTCACATAAAACCGGCGCAGGATTTCAGCCCCCAGTGTTCCATTGCGGTCGGTATCGCCCATGAGCTGATCAACCATTTCATTTTCAGGAAAAGCAACGATGGGTTCATACAACACCAGCGGCCCAACCCAGATGGCACCGATACGGCCTTTTTTACCGTACAAATCGCCACTCAATCCACGACCCAAAAAAGTCTCGATGTTATTCTCTGGAAGTGATATCCTGCTGTCGGAATTGGTTGATAGCCAAAGGGCATCGCTCGCTCCGGTATCGACTAATAATTTTACAGGAACTTCTTTGTTCTTATCGGTGACGATGCTTGTTTTGACAAATGGCTTATTCTGCTCGAAGGTCAATGGAAGAACGATGTCTTTCCCTTTTTCCTTATAGGTAAAATATTCAGGTTTAATCAGTGTAATTTCGTGTTCAGCATAATCGATTTTAACCACATAGTCTTTGAAAAGGTTAAACCCAATTAATCCATGAACCGGAATACCCAGAATATGGGAGATCTGGAAATTTTCATTGATGACCATATGTATTTCCTGATCATAGGCAATCATGCCTTCAATTTTTATGGTATTATTTCCAGATTTATAGGCCGTCATCTGTTCTCCATCACCCAGTCCTTTCACCTTTATTGGCTGAAGGAAGTTCAGGTTGAGCTTGTTAACAAAAGGAAGTTCGGTAATAATCGGATAACGAACGCCGGTATCCAGAATGAAATTCAGGGTATCCGAATTGTTGATGGCAACCGGAATAATAATCAGGTTACTCGACGACTTGAATTTAATGGTAATGGACTTTTTCTTATAGTTGTCGAAAACAAATCCGGTTTGTTCGTTGTAGTTTTTGATCTTTTGGTTGTAGTCTTTACTTTTATCCAAAGGAACATAGTCGCGGATGACCAAAATATTGTCCTGGATTTCGAACAGTAGATAAAAGTCTTTCATGAGCTGATCGAGAACGTATTTGATGGGTTTATTCGATACGTTCAGATTGATGTTTTTTCCTTCAATCAGTTGCGAATTGTATGAATAGTCGAGTTTCAGGTAATCACAAATTCGCTTGATTACTTTCTCAAGCGGCTCATTTTCAGCATAAATACTGATGTTTTGGTTGAGGACCTTGGATGTTTGATCATTTTTGTTTCCTTGCCCGAAAGCTTGTTTCGTGGTTTGTTTATTCGATTGTTTTGGAGATTGTTTCTGGCTGTACGAATCCATTGGCAATGCTTCCAACAATAATAATATCAGGAAACTAAAAAGAAATGATATAATTCCGGATGTTTTCATGGCGTAAAAATCTTGAATTTTAGGATTTCGCTTTTAAAATATACTGTCCGTTTACTTTCTGCGTCTCGATCTGGAAAGTTGTTTCAATCACTTTCAGGATAAAATCGAGCGAATAATCGTTGAACTGGGCAGTCAGCAGTAACTCGTTTAACTTTGTATCGGCTAATTGGATATCCACCTTGTACACTTTTTCTAAACTTACAATTACTTCGGCAAGCGAAGTCGCCTTAAAAATAAGGTTGTGCGTTTTCCAGGCTAAAAAGTTAGGATCTGCATTGGTTGATTTGAGCAACGAATTGCCCGTATAAACCAGAGTTCCCTTGTCGCCGGGCAGCAGGATCAGTTCTTTGGTTTCAGCAGTTGGGGTCGAAACCTGTACTTTGCCGGTTTCAACGATAACCTCAAGCAATTTTGCTGCAGGATATGCACTGACATTAAAGCTGGTACCAAGCACTTTAATTTGTGCATTTCCGGCATGAATGATAAAAGGTTTTTCCTTGTTCGGTTTTACCTGAAAGAAAGCTTCACCTTCGATGCTTACTTCACGGGTATTTCCTGCAAATATCTTGGGGTATTTGATTTTCGTGTCGGTATTCAGGCTGACCAGTGTTCCATCGGGGAGTGTAAATGTCTTCAGAATCTGATTGGTTGCCGAGACTTCCAATATTTTCTTGTTGGTCGCAGAGGTATAAACTTCGTAGCCCGAAGCCAGAAGCAGTGCGGCAAATAGGATTGCTGCAGCAACACGGTAAAGTGGGTTCTGAAATAGTCGATTAAAAATGGTTTGTTTCTGCGATGAAGATTCATGAATCCTTGCTTCGACCTTTTTCCAGGCCTTGTCTGCCGGATATTTTTTGAGTTCAAAATAAGTATCGACCTTTTGGGTCATTTCCAGAAACCGGGTTCGTTCGCTTTCGTCCGGAAAGAGTTGTTCTGGAACAACCTGATCTTCTGCTGATGTTTGCGGATTTTGGTCGTAAATTGACTTGGCGAGCAATTCCCAATCCTGATCTTCGGTGTGTTGATTTGCTTTCATACGTTCTAATGACATTGGAAAGGATTTTAACCCCTATTGCGCAATCCTGATTTATTAAAAATGAGCAGTAGAGTCAAAAAATGGGTGCTGAAATCTTTTAGTTCTTCGCGGAGATATTTTAGAGCCAGGCCCATTTGAGCTTCAACAGTTTTTACCGAAATGTTAAGCGTTTCGGCAATTTCCTTGTACTTTAGTCCTTGTTCGCGACTGAGGCGGAAGATTTCCTGCCGTTTGGGTGGCAGTGAATTGATGCTTTTTTCAATTCGCTGAACGAGATCAACTTCGAGGTAAAAATCGTCGGGATTGATTTCCTGATGAGCAGTTTCGAGCATCCGTCCGGAATACTGTTTCTTTATTTTATCGTGCTGAAGCTGGTTGAGGCAATGATTCCGGACTGACCGGAAGAAGTAATGCTTTACTGAAGTCTGTATGTTGAGGTTTTCGCGTTTTTCCCAGATTTTCACGAACAAATCCTGAACAGTTTCCTCAGCCAGTTCACTGTCGTTCAGAAACTGACGGGCAAAATTGCACATCGCCGGATAATACTTCCGGAATAAGGTTTGAAATGCACGTTCATCACCTGCACTAAATTTCAGATAAAGCTGGTTGTCTTCAGTCAGATCCATAAGTTCTCCGGCATCAGCGGCGATTTATTGAATTTGCCTAAAGGTATTAAAAAAAATAAAATGGCTTATGATTAAGTTGTTTTAGACCTGACAGGTTTTCAAAACCTGTCAGGTCTAAAATAAATAGATAAAGGGAAGGAGTTTCCTGATTAATTCTTTAGGAATAAATTTAAACGGTCTCTTCTCTACTGGATATTCTTCCGGTGTTTTACAATTTCACCATCGACTACAAAAGTGATTGATTCGGCGATGTTGTTGGAGTAACTGGCAATCCGTTCGAACAGATTGACAATGATCAATATGTTTGAGGCCACCACCACCACTTCCGATTTCTCCATCATTTCGCCCAGAATCCGGTCAGCAATGTCCAGGCAGCCTTCTTTGACGATTGCTGAGTGATGGTAAATTTTCTTACAATATTCCAGGTCATGAGTTTTCACGACATTCAATACATCCGTAAACAGTAACGAAATTTCAGTGCAAACCTGATCAACACCCAATTCGCTTACCAATTGACGGTAATCTTCGAGCGGCGAAATCCGTTTGGCAATATTCACGGCATGGTCTCCAACCCGTTCCAAATCATTGTTTATCTTCAGAGCCGAAAGGATATAGCGCAAGTCGCGTGCAACCGGCTGCTGCAGGGCAAAAATCTTTTGGCAAAGCCGGTCAATTTTCACGTCCAGCGTGTTGATTTCCTTGTCGCTATCAATCACTTTTTTGGCAAGTATAAGATCGTAATCCTTCAGAGCCGAGAGGGAATCATTGATTTGCTGATTGACCTGCGAACACATTTGAATGACCTTCTGAGAAAGTTTTTCAAGTTCTGAATCGAATATTCGGTATGTTTCCATAATTAGAGGCCTCCCCCAAACCCCCTCCGAAGGAGGGGGCTTAAAGAATTGGCGGTTGATTGTTTTTACATTTATGTTTTATTCTTTAGAAAGTTTTAGATCCCGTCTATAATGTACGCATCTAAACCCGTGATGTCCAATCTCCCCTCCTTTGGAGGGGTTGGGGGAGGCTACAAGTCTCCCCATCGGGGAGATTTAGAGGGGCTTCTCTTTACCCAAACCTTCCGGTGATGTAATCTTCGGTTTGCTTTTTAGCCGGATTGGTAAATATTGTTTTTGTTTTATCGAATTCAATCAATTCACCCAAATAGAAGAAGGCCGTGAGATCACTGATTCGTGCAGCCTGCTGCATATTGTGTGTCACGATAACGATGGTGTATTTTTCTTTCAGCTGAACGATCAACTCTTCTATTTTTGAAGTAGAAAGCGGATCAAGCGCGCTGGCTGGTTCGTCCATCAGAACAACTTCAGGATTAACCGCCAAAGTACGGGCAATACAAAGACGCTGTTGCTGTCCGCCTGATAGTCCCATGGCCGAATCGCCCAAACGGTCTTTCACTTCGGTCCAGATTGCTGCATTCTGAAGGGCAGTTTCAACAATTTCGTCTAATTGTTTTTTGTCTTTTATTCCGTTAATCCGGGGGCCGTAAGCTACGTTTTCGTAGATTGATTTGGCAAACGGATTCGACTTTTGGAATACCATTCCAACCTTCTTTCGGAGGGTGACTACATCAATGTTGTTATCGTAAATGTTGATGCCATCGATCAGAATTTTTCCTTCAATTTTCACTCCGTCAATCAGATCGTTCATTCGGTTCAGACTGCGTAAAAAAGTTGATTTTCCGCAGCCGGATGGACCGATAAAGGCAGTTACTTTTTTTTCCGGAATCTGAATGGAGATATCGTTAAGTGCCAGTTTGCTTCCGTAATGCAGAAACATGTTTTCGGTATGTATTTTTTCGTGGGCCATAATTAGTCTGTTTTCTTTTTTCTGATACGGTATCTTAGTATGATGGCTGAAATATTCAGGATAAATGTCAGGGCCAAAAGTACGAGCGTGGTACCAAACTGAATGGGCATGGTTTTATCGACATTGGCCGATTGGGTGGTCATCACATAGATATGATAGCCAAGAACCATAAACTGGTCGCTGAGTGAAGTTGGCAGTGTTGCCACATAATAAGCCACTCCGGTAAACAGGATAGGTGCCACTTCTCCGGCACCGCGACTGACGGCAAGGATTGTTCCGGTCATAATTCCTGAAATTGATCCGGGAATGACGACCTTCCAGATGGTTTGCCATTTGGTAGCGCCCAAAGCCAGACTGGCTGCCCGGAGATCTTTAGGCACTGTTTTTAATGATTCTTCTACTGAAACAATCACAACCGGTAAGGTTAAGAGAGCCATCGTCAGACTGGCCCACAAGATATTGGGCTGCCCCCATTTTAAATGGCCCCCCATGAAAGCACCGTCCATGCTGGTACCTACAAACTTGATGAAAAAACCGAGCCCAAACAATCCGTAAATGATTGACGGGATTACAGCCAATGTGCGCACGGCAAAACGGATGGTTTTAGCGATGATTGAATTTTCTTTGGCATATTCAGTCAAATAGATGGCGGTAATGGTTCCGAAAGGAACTGCTGCAACCGACATGATAATTACCAGCAGGGCAGTTCCGTAAATAGCCGGAAAAATTCCGCCTTTGGTCATTCCGTCTTCCGGAAATTTGGTCAGGAAATCCCATGAAATCTGCTCTTTTCCACCGATAACTATTACAGTAATCATAACCACCACAATGGCAATAATCAGCACGGCAGCTGAAAGGGTCATGCCTTCAATCAGAATACCTTTTATATTTTTCTTAAAGCTCTTGATCATTTTCCCTGGATTCGTTTCATTAGTTTTCCTTTGACATAGAACTCAGCAATCGCATTCAGGATGAATGTAAAGATGAAAAGCAGTGAGCCGATCAGAAAGAGTACATTGTAGTGCGTGTCGCCAAAAACCACTTCGGCCATTTCGGCACCAATGGTGGCGGCCAGTGTACGAACCGATGTAAACGGATTTAAATCCATCTGAGCTGCATTTCCGGTTGCCATCAGGGCGATCATGGTTTCGCCGAAAACACGGCCGATACCCAGCAGTACGGCAGCAAAAATCCCGGGAGTGGCTGCCGGAAGCACGACCAAAAAGGCGGTTTGCCATTTCGAGGCTCCCAAGGCCAGACTCGCTTCAGTAAATGTTTTTGGTATTGCTGTCAGCGCATCTTCAGTAATTGTAAATATGATCGGGATGGCGGCAATACCCATGGCAATACCTCCAACAAATGAGTTTAGGCGCGTATCGTAATGAAATATTTCCTGAAGGAAAGTTGCCATAACCATCAATGCAAAAAATCCGATTACCACGGATGGAAATCCGGCCAGCAGTTCGATGGTTGGCTTAATAATTTCTTTTAATCTTTTTCCTGCAAACGAAGCGGTGTACAATGCAGCCATGATAGCCAGGGGTGCTGCAAAGAGCATGGAGATAATGGTAACCTTGAAGGTTCCAATGATGAGCGAAAGTATGCCGTATCGTGGTGTTTTGGAAACAGGCACCCAATCTTTTGTAAGGATTGATTTCAAAGCGGTTTGGTTATCATCGAACCCGCTTCCGGCGCTTACCGTATAGGTTTCACTGGTCGAATCCGCTGTTGCAGAAACATCTTTTACTTCACCATAAGTTTCCTGAATATCTTCCGTTTTTGGCTTATCGGTCACTTCTCCATAAGTTTCCTGAGCTGCCTGGCTCTCGATGGAAGCTTCTGTGGTTGCAGAGGCTTTTTCGGTAACAAAGATCGGCATGGACTCGCGGAACACAAAAAAGAAGATCAGAACAATAATCGTGATGGACAAAAAAGCAGTTCCTTTTATGATTTTCTCGGCCAGATATTCGCTCCACCTGAATTTTTTCTGGGTGATATCGATCAGTTCGGAATTGGTCGATGCTGACTTTTGTGCCTTCATTGTTTTTTTAGTCATACAATGCTTTCCAGGATTGTGAATGTTGTAATGAATATAGCGAGTTATTTTCTGATGAAAATAACTCGCTAAAATTCATTGACTTGCTGTTATATTTAAGATTTCCGATCTTTATTTTACCGGGAAATAACCCATTTCAACCACTAATTTCTGGCCTTCAGGGCTTAAAATCCAGTCGATGTAGCTTTTCATAGCTCCGGTAGGTTTGTTTCTCAGGTACATGTATAAATAACGAGTGATGGCATATTCGCCGGTCTTAATGGTTTCAGCAGTTGGGATGAAGCCTGGGCTTTTATCATCTTTTTTCACTTTACAGATTTCAATTCCTTCAGCATAAGCTGCTCCACCATAACCAATTCCTGCAGGGTCTTTTTTTACTGCATTAACTACTGCAGCAGTTCCCGGCAATGTCTGGCAGCTTGGGGCATAGTCGCCTTTTACCACGTTTTCCTGAAAGAAAACATAGGTACCTGAACTGTTTTCGCGGCCGTACAGTTTGATGTCTCCATCAGCTCCGCCTACTTCTTTCCAGTTTTTGATTTCGCCTTTGAAAATTCCACTCAGTTGTTTAATGGTCAATTCTTTAACCTTGTTGGCAGGATTTAAATAAATGGTGATACCATCTTTTGCGCAAGCAACTTCAACGCCCAAGGTGTTGTAACGGGCTTTCAGTTTTTCCTTTTCGGTGCTTTTCATTTTGCGACTTGAATTGCAAATGTCAGTCGCGCCATTGATCAAAGCTGAAATACCAACACCTGAACCACCTCCGGTTACCTGTATGGCAACGTTTGAATTGCTTTTCATATAGACTTCAGCCCATTTCTGAGCAAGAATTACTAATGTATCCGAACCTTTTACAACAATTTTGTCAGCTGCAGGTGCAAAAGCAAAGCCGATTAGTCCAAGTAAAATGGCAATTACCGCGAACTTTTTAATATTCATTGATTTCATATCTTTCAGTATTTGTATGCGTTATTCAATTAAAATTTAGCCTGGATTCTCAGGGTAAGCAGGTTGTTGTTGATGATGTTGCTGTAATCAAGTCCTGCAGGAAGTGCATTTCCGGCTGAATCTTTACCACCTGTACTTGTTCCGTCTAATTTTGTGTAGTTTCCGGTTAATACGCTGGCAGCTCCAACTTTTTCATTCTGTACAATGTCGTATTCCAATGTAATTCTTAAATTATCATCAAAATAGTGGTGTAAAGCCAACCCGATGGTTGTGGTTGCCAAATCGCTGGTAGTAATCTTTTTTGCGTAGGTTTTATCTGCATTGGCATATCCGGCTATTGAAGCAGCTGCAGTCAAATCTTTACCTTTTACGTCTGTATTTGGATCATAGTAGTCGTAACGTAAAGCAAACTGGTTTTTCTTACCCAGGTTTTTAATGAAATAGAGGTAATATCCTGCAAAATTATTCTGGAAGTTTGGAAGACCTGCAATTGCAGCTGCAGTTCCGGCAGCGGCTACGGGTTTAAAACCAATTGTAGCATTTTTACCAGCAATGTATTCACCTTTAACTGATAATCCGCCTAAGATATCGGCAAATAGTTGGAATTCTCCACCAACCCAGTTTCTTTTAATTGCATCACCAACATTTGCAGCAGTAGCGGTTTTATAATCACTGCTTAATGTTGAAGTTGACATTGATTTCAATGATCCGAAGTATGTATGAGCTCCAAAATCCAGGCCTCCAAAGTTACCTAAACGAAGGTTATAGGTCGCACGAAGCATGATATCTTTTCCATTGTCAAAATCTTTGTTTTCATCACCAGCACTTACAAAAGTATTCTTGCCATCATACAAAAGTGATCCGTCAACTTTTTTAATTTGAAGCGCATCAGCACCGTTATAAACAGCTACTTGTACATGCAAAGGCAAACTTTGCGGATTGAATTCCAATTTGGCTCCGATAGCACGTTCTCCGGGATAAATGGCTCTGATTACAGATGAACGTTCAAGAACTTCGCGTTGACTTGAAGAATATTCAACTTCGTAGTTCGGGCGGTTAAATTTTCCCATCCATAAGCTGAACGATTTAGACCAACGATCATTCAAAACGGTATAAGCATCTTTTAATGTAATAGCCTGAGGAGAAAAATCAGGTTGTAAAACGAACTTTACACCATCGGTAGCTTCGTAAGTAAATTTTACGCGGGCGCGTCTGAGTGAAAAGTAGTTGTTCATTGGTGCTGAGGCCAGACTATAAGTTTTATTGTACTGAGCCTGAATATAACCAGAGATTTTGATCTTGGTTAATTTTTGGAGGTCGGCTTCGTCAGTTGCAAGTCTTTCGGTTAAACCTGAAACTTTGTCATTTACTTCACTCAATTTTTCATTCACTGTTGCTTCCTGGGCGGTGGCTTTAAAAAATAAAGCTGAAACAAACATAAGAGCGATAAGGCTAATTCTTTTCATATTTTTTAGTTTTTATTAATGTGGTTAAATATCCATGTAAAAAGGTTAAATAACGATGCAAAGCTTCTGCATTAATGTTACAAAATGATTACACATCCATTAATTTAAGATTACAGCCAAAAAATAAGAAATTAAAACCTTGAAAATATGATTACTAAGGAAATAGTTAGAAGTTACAAACCATTAAAAAGAGCGCAATTGGTAGGATATGAAAAGTGCTTATCAGCTCTTCAACAATTCATTCATACGGCTCTTATCCAGAATTTTAATGAAACGACGGTCGGTTTCAATCAGGCCATCCTGACTCATTTCGCTCAGAGCCCTGGCAAGTGAAGGTCGGGTAACACCAAACATTTCGGCCAGCTGACCCTGCGATTGAGGAATTTCAACGGTTTGCAGCCGGTCTCCTGCCATTTCGAGCAGATAATGTGCAATTTTTTGCCTGATGGTTTTAAAGGATAGGAATTTCAGCTTTTGCGATAAAAACTGGGCCCGGCTTGATATGGTGTTCAGGTAGTTATTCAG
>JBAWZG010000071.1:0-18827 GCA_037143155.1 Bacteroidia bacterium | reverse complement strand
TCAGCCTTCATGGCCGATATTTGCTGCATGTTGATTCCTGCCATTGCCAGGCCACCGGTAAGAACCTGGATTGCTTCCTTAGGCTGATTCAAATAAAAAGCCAGCAAATGTGCATATTCAGTAAGAAGAATGGAGGTTTCAGGAGTTTTACCCAAAACAGCAAATGTTTTAACAAATTTTTCGTTCAAATCGTTGGCGTGTTCCGGATTCAGAATGTCCTCATCCAAAAAACGGTCATAGTGCATCTGCATCAGTTGCTGGTTTGCAAGCTTGTAATATTCAGCTTTCATGCCTTTTTCAATCAGGTAATTGTAGGCTTTTATTGCTTCGTCGTAATTCTTATTGGAAGCGGCAACAGCGGCTAATCCGAAAATATTGGCATCTTCAGTCCCGGTGCGTTTATCGAGCGAAATGGACTGGCGGATGGCCGCCACAAAATTCTTATCCTGAATAAATAACCAGATCAACAGGCGGTTGTAGATAATCTGCCCCGGTTCTTGCTGAATGCGTTTCAAAACATATTTTTTCAACTGATTGCTGATTTCCTGATCATTATCGACCGATAATACCGACTGCAGATTACTCTTGACGATTTCGAGATTGCTTTCTTTTTGATTGACCCATTCCAGGTATTCTTTCATCATCAGATCATAGTTTCGCATGTAATTGTAAATGCGCGCCAGTTCGTAATTGTAAAGACCCGGATTTTGCGAAGTGCGTCCTTTCAGGTAGACCTTTTCGGCGTATTCAAATTCACGCCGGTTGATGAACTGATTGGCCAGATTCTGGTATTCAGCCGGATTGTCTGAAATTGAACCGATGGCTTTTTCATACATTTTCTTTGAATCGGCATCCTTTCCCTGTGCTTTTTTCAGAAATCCCCACTGAACGTACCAATAGGTATCGGATGAATTTCCAAGGAGACCCTTCCTGATCTCTTTCTCTGCCTTTTCATAATCCGGAATGCCCATTAAACAGTCGAGGTAGATGGTAAAATATCCCTCTGATTTAGTGTCTGAATACAATTGTTCGTACAATTCTGCAGCTTTCCCAAACTCTTTGTTCTGGTAATATTGGCTTGCAAGAACCGCCATATTTTGAAGGTCTTTTTTCTGCCCCAAAACCATGATGGGTGCCATTAAAAAGATGAGCCAGAGCAAGGATTTCATGAACCAGTTTTAATTTTTAAATTACAAAAATAACAAACCAAAGCGTTTCCAGTATCTTAAACAAACAATTGTGTGAATGTTTTGCGAGTCTGGAGCCATCAACTTCGGATTTTAGCTTATTTTTGGCGAGAATCCTATTTATACGACGACCAATTATTTTTTCAAACAACGATTAATGGCAAATTTCAATTTCGAAGACCTTAGTCTGAAGGACTATAAAGAGTGCTGGGATTACCAGGAAACCATCCATTCTGAAATTGTTGCCGACAAACTGGTCAATAAAAAAAGCAGTGAAATCAACCGTTTCCTGCTGGTCGAACATCCACACGTGTACACCTTGGGTAAAAGTGGCGATGAGCACAACCTTCTGATCAATGCTGATTTTCTGAAAAAAATTGATGCCGTTTACTACAAGATCGATCGTGGAGGCGACATTACTTATCACGGTCCCGGGCAACTGGTAGGCTACCCGATTCTCGATCTGGAAAATTTAAAGATCGGTGTGAAAGAATACATTTTCAGGATGGAACAGGCCATCATCCAGACCATCGCCGAATTTGGGCTGGAAGGAACTTTGAAAGATGATGCCACAGGTGTCTGGCTCGATGCAGGCATTCCGGCGAAATCACGAAAAATAAGTGCAATCGGTGTTCGAATCAGCCGGTACGTTTCGATGCACGGCTTTGCCTTGAATGTCAATACCGACATGCGTTATTTCAATTACATCAATCCATGCGGATTTATCACCTACGGAGTGACTTCCATCAAAAAGGAGTTGGGCCGCAAAATAGATATGCAGGAAGTGAAGGAAATCGTAAAGGCAAAGTTTAACGGGATCTATTGAAAAATTTACCGTGCATTACTAATTTGCTATTTTTGTCTAACCAAACAATAATTCATATACCTTGACAATCGACTCAACCCGAGCTTCAGGACAAAAAGTCCAGCCAGCAAAAGGGAAAATTCCGGCCAGCTATTTTCTCACGATGCTTGCTTTGCTTTTTGCGGTATCGCTGATGACCATCCTCAACCAATACCAGCTGATTGAAATCAATAAAACAGTGCTGATTCTTTCCCGATGGATATCTCTTGCCGTACTCGTTGGTTATGCTGCTCAGAAAAGGTCGCTGACCACCTGGATTTTAATCAGTATGATCATCGGTGCTGAATTTGGTTTCGATTTTCCGGACATCTCGTTGAACCTGAATGTGATCAGTCAAATATTTCTGAGGCTAATCAAAACGATTATTGCGCCCTTGTTATTTGCCACCATAGTCGTCGGAATTGCCGGGCATTCCAACCTCAAACAGGTTGGCCGGATGGGCTGGAAATCGCTGCTTTACTTCGAAATTGTATCTACAGCAGCCCTTCTGATCGGTTTGCTGGTCATCAACATCAGCAAGGCCGGAGTCGGAGTGAAAGTTCCTGAAAGCCTGCTGCATTCAGAGATTCCACAGGTACAGGTTTTAAAAGGCACTGATGTCATTCTGCATGTTTTTCCTGAAAATCTGGCCAAAGCCATTTATGAAGGACAAGTTCTTCAGATTGTAATTTTCAGTATCATTTTCGGTATTGCCGTTGCTTTGCTGAAAGAACGCTTGAAACGACCGATGATCGTTTTTTGTGAAGCCTTGTCTGAAACGATGTTTAAGTTTACTTCCCTGATCATGTACTTTGCCCCTTTTGCCGTTTTTGCTGCAATTGCCTACAGCATCGGGCAAATGGGACTCGAAATATTTGTCATTCTCTTTAAATTGCTGGCAACCCTTTATGTCGCGCTGGTCATTTTTCTTACGGGAGTTTTGCTTCCGATCGCTTTAGCCTTGAAAATTCCGGTCCGGAAATTCATTTCGGCCATTTCCGAACCGGTGGCAATCGCCTTTGCAACTACCAGTTCCGAATCGGCACTTCCAGTGGCCATGGAACGCATGGAAGAATTTGGAATTCCCCGGAAAATTGTCGCCTTTGTGATGCCTACCGGGTATAGTTTTAATCTTGACGGAACAACCTTGTACCTTTCACTGGCTACTATTTTCGTAGCACAAATCAGCGGAATAGACCTTTCGTTTGATCGGCAATTGCTGATCGTTTTCACCCTGATGCTGACCAGTAAAGGAGTTGCAGCAGTTCCGCGGGCATCGTTAGTTTTGTTATTTGCCACAGCCAGTAGTTTTGGGCTGCCAACGTGGCCGATATATATTATTCTCGGGATAGACGTATTGATGGATATGGCCCGGACATCAGTCAATGTAATCGGAAATTGCCTGGCTACAGTAGTCATTGCCCGCTGGGAAAACGAATATCCTGAGACAAATGTCGAATCCCACGTGATTCAATCTGGTTCAGAATAGCTATATTTGCATGAAATATGTCAATTACGTGATTTAATTCACACAATTGATACTTAACGTGTGAAACTATGAAAATAGAACGTGAGATTCACCGAAAATTGGTTGAATGGAAGAATTCCACAAACCGAAAACCACTGATACTTCAGGGGGCAAGACAAGTTGGAAAAACATGGTCGTTGAAGAACTTCGGTCTTGAAGAGTTCGAAAATATTGCTTATTTCAACTTTGACGAGCAACCTGAACTTAAACAGTTCTTTTCTATTTCGAAAGATATTGACCGTATCATTCAGAACCTGGCATTGGTAAATGGGAAAGCCATTCTTCCCGGCAAAACCCTAATAATCTTTGACGAAATTCAGGAGTGCAATGATGCCTTGAACTCGCTAAAATATTTTTGTGAAGATGCTCCTGAATACGCTGTTACCTGTGCCGGTTCATTATTGGGAGTCGCATTATCACGAGGCGCCTCATTCCCAGTCGGGAAAGTCGATTTCTTAAATGTTTATCCACTTTCCTTCTTTGAATTTCTAAGAGCTTCCGATGCTGTTCTGGCATCCTATCTGGATCAGATTGATCAGATTACACCAATTCCAGAGATCTTCTTTACTCGTTTAGTCGAAAAATTCAAGATGTATTTTATTTCCGGAGGAATGCCTGAGGCAGTAGTTGCGATACTTGACAAACAAGACTTAGAACTTACCCAGCAAGTACTGCGAAATATTCTGAATGCATACACACTCGATTTTTCGAAGCATGTTGAAAATAAAGACATCCCAAAATTAGGGTTTATATGGTCGTCAATCCCGTCACAACTCGCCCGCGAGAATAAAAAATTTCTATACCAAAAAGTAAAAACCGGATCTCGTGCACGCGAATATGAAGATGCACTTCATTGGCTCACACAGGCCGGATTAGTAACCAAAGTACTCCGAAATATAAAACCTGCTTTGCCTTTATCGGCATACGATGACCTGACGGCATTTAAAATCTATCTCATTGATGTAGGAATACTTCGCCGGCACTCCTTCTTGGATCCGGTTGCGATCAAGGAAGGAAATCGCTTGTTCACTGAATTTAAAGGGGCTTTAAGTGAAAATTACGTTTTACAAAGCTTAGTCATGCAGTTTGAAACGCCACCACGCTATTGGACTTCAGGAAATAAAGCTGAAATTGATTTTCTGATCCAATATGAAAATTCGATTATTCCGATTGAAGTAAAATCGGATGCATCGGTGACCGGCAAAAGTCTGACTTTGTACCATAAAGAATTTCAACCGGAAATACGCATCCGCTATTCGCTAAAAAACCTTAAGCAGGATGAGGGATTAATCAACATTCCTCTTTTTATGGCTGATTTTACCCAAAAATTGATTGGTATTTCAAAACGCGATAAGTAAAACGAATGAAAATACTACTTTTTTTATACCAAAAAATAATTCACTTTTAAGTTCTGAATGAAATCAAACTAAACTTTTAATAAAATGGCATCAAACAGAAGGGATTTTCTCCGGAACACCATGTTGGGAACCGGAATGCTGGCAACGGGTTTTGCCGGACAGGCTGCAACCGTAAACACCGAATCAGTCACATCACAAAGCGACAAGCATACTCAGTTGTTCAACATGAGCGGTTATGCAGCACCAAAACTTGATAAAGTGCGAATTGGCTTTGTCGGTCTGGGAATGCGCGGACCTGGTGCAGTTGAGCGGATGTCGTATATCGAGGGAGTTGAAATTGTTGCCTTGTGCGACCAATATGAAGACCGTGTTGAAAAAATGCAAAAGTTTCTCGAAAAACAAGGTCTCCCCAGAGCTAAATCCTATTCCGGAAGTAAAGATGCATGGAAGCAAATGTGCGAAAACCCCGATATCGATCTGATTTACATCACTTCACCCTGGTCGTGGCACACGCCGATGGCTGTTTATGCGATGGAACACGGCAAACATGCGGCTTCCGAAGTTCCGGCGGCAAAAACTATCGAAGAATGCTGGCAATTGGTTGAAACTTCGGAACGCACCAAAAAACATTGCATGATGCTCGAAAATTGCTGCTACGATTTTTTCGAACTGCTGACGCTGAACATGGCCCGACAAGGCTTCTTTGGTGATATCGTGCATGGCGAAGGCGCATACATCCATAATCTGCGTGATCTGAATTTCAAGAAAGATGGTGGTTATGCTGAAATGTGGCGCCTGAAAGAAAACCAGAACCGCAACGGAAACCTTTACCCGACTCACGGATTGGGACCAATTTGCCAGGTGATGAACATCAACCGTGGCGATCAGATGGAGTATCTGACTTCCATGTCATCCGGCGATTTCCAGATGGCAGCCATGGCAAAGGATCTGGCATCAAAAGATGCTTTCTATGCAGAATTTACCACCGACCATTATCGGGGAAACATGAACACGACCACTGTCCGAACAGTCAACGGACGCACGATAATGGTTCAGCACGATGTAACAAGCGAACGGCCGTACTCAAGGATTCACCTGGTAAGCGGTACCAAAGGAGTTGCCTGCAAATGGCCTGATCCGGCGAGGATTTCGATCGCTGACGAATGGCTGAATGAAGAAGAAATGAAAAAACTGGAAGAAAAATACACTCCTGAAATTGTGACCAAAATTGGCGAAATGGCCAAAAAAGTGGGCGGTCATGGCGGCATGGATTTCATGATGGACTGGCGGCTGATCGATTGTTTGCGAAACGGACTTCCGCTCGACGAAAATGTTTACGATGCAGCACTTTGGAGTTCAATTGCACCTTTAAGCGAAAAATCAGTTGCCAACCGTTCCAATTCGGTTGATGTTCCTGACTTCACATGTGGTTCCTGGAAAACCAATGCCCCAGTTGAACTGACTTTGAAAGGTGGCGGAACGACCGGAGTGAAGGAGAAAAAGAAAACTGAATAAGAAAAACATCCGGAAATTTATCCGCATCGTACATTAAAATCATTCCTAAAAAGAGGCTGAATTCCATGGAATTCAGCCTCTTTTTGATATAGAAATACAAAGAAGTTCCTACTTTTCAAGCAATCCATCAGTAACCCATTTATTCAGGAGGGCAATCTTGTCAGCCGATAATTTTGTTCCGCCATAAGGCATAAATCCTCCGGAACCCTGCGCCTGACTTACCCGGCTAATAATTGCGTTTATCTTGCTTTTTGCGTTTGCATAAACATCCCATTTCTCATACGATCCGCCACTAACATGACATGGAGCGCAGGATACCACCAACATTGGTTTAACATCACTATTATAGGTAATTTTCGATGCAACCGAAGGAACTGGTATTGTTGTAACAGTTGCAGTATTGTTTGCAGTATTTACATCAGTCTCGGTGACGGTTGCCGTTACGGTATTATCATAAGGTCCAGTTTCCATTACCTTGGCTACAATCGTCAATTTCGCACTTGAACCGCTGGCCATTTTGCCTACTGTCCAGTTTGGAGCAGCCCATGCTCCAATAGAAGTTGATGCACTAACAAGGGCATAACCTGCAGGAAGCACATCGCTGACAGATACCCCTGTGGCTTCAATCGCTCCATTATTCAGCACTGTTACCAAGAAAGTAACTTCTGTGCCAAAAATCGGAGCACTGTTGCTAACCGATTGGGTTGCCGAAATATCGGTTGAAACAGGCGCAGGAGTGACCGGTACAGTTGCTTTAATTGCAATGTTGTTTCCTGCAGTTGGATCAGTCTCAGAACCCATTATTGTTGCAGTATTTGAATAAGGTCCTGTTGAATTAACTTTGGATATAACCGTTAATGCGGCTCCGGACCCGTTTGCTATGTTACCGACTGTCCAGGTGGAAGAAGCCCATGTACCCACCGAAGGAGTTGCACTAACCAAAGTATATCCGGCAGGTACTGAATAGTTTACCGAAACTCCGGTTGCTGCACTGGGCCCATTATTTGAAATAGAAACGGTGAACGTAACATTGGAACCAACTGTTGGCGCATCGCTGCTCACCGTTTGACTAACCGAAAGATCAGTTTCCGGATTTATTGTATCTTTCTTACATGCAACAAAAAAGAATATAAATGATGAGCAAATAAGTAAGGAAAATAACTTGTTTTTCATCCGTCTAAGTTTTAGGAAAAAATCTATATTATTTAAGTTTATCAAAATCAAAACACAGAGGTCGAACAAGTTTGAATTGAAAAAGTTCAAATAAAAAAGGTGGTCTGTTTCATTTTACAGCCACCTTTTCTATTTCGAGAAGTATTTTCTGCACTAATCCGCACTTTTTACTTTTCCCGAACCCGAAATCGCTGAATCAATCAGCGGTTTGCCCTTGTAGTTCACGTTTCCGGAGCCTGATACCCGGACATACAGATTTTTATTGGCTTGAATACCTACATTTCCGGAGCCCGAAATCCGAACGGTCACATCATCGGCATTGTAATCCAATGCTTTCACACTTCCACTGCCGGAAATGGTCACACTTAAATCCTGGGCGGCTGTCTTTCCGGCCAAATGAATATTGCCTGAGCCTGAAATGGTTGATTTCACTTGTTCAGCAGAAAGATCTGATAATTTAATGTTCCCGCTGCCGCTTAAACCCAGATCCAGTTTTTTTGTCTTGATTTCACCGTCTGCAATAATATTACCCGAACCCGAAACCACCAATCCGGCTATTTCTGGAATGGTAATGTAGATGGTTATTTCACCAGGTTTAAATGAACTCCAAAAAAGAGTCTTGGTTGGAAAACGGATGATCAGTTCGCCATCTTTTACTTCGGTAATCAAATCTTCGAGTGTCGAAGATTTTGCAACCAGTTCAAGGTTCTGCTTTTCACCTTGCTCAAGGTGAACATTGGCACTGATGCGTAACGAAATGGAAGAAAAGGAATCCACTTTTCGTGTTTGCTCCTCAGCCTGAACCTGGATTCCAGCCAGAATAAACAGTATTAAAACGATCGATGTTGCTAATTTTCTTTTCATATGCTTGCTATTTTTAATTGTTTGTCTACTTAAACGATTTTATAGACGGCAAATTATTCAGAAAGTTGCATTGTGAAGAAAAAAATGAGCCTCCCCTAAATCCCCTCCAAAGGAGGGGACTTGAAAAGTTCCGTGGTAGTTGATTAATGCTTTTTTAAGCCTCCCGTTTGGAGGGGACTTTGGGCTCCTATTCTTCATCCAAATCAAACAAACCCTCTGGAATTCGAAGTTCTATTTCATGGAGGTCTTCGTCGAGGCGGACAATTAAATCATCATTTAAAGGAACAAGTGCATCTTTACCCTGAAAGACGACAGAAAGCAAAACATTTCCGGAGAAATCATTCACTTCGGTAATCTGGCCAATCGGCCCGAGTATCTGGTCAAACAATTGGTACCCGATCAATGCATGCGGACTCATTTCATCCTCGAATTCAATCACATCCTCCCGGTCGACATAAACCGATAATCCGCAAAGATCTTTGGCCTTTTTATCCGAATCAACCCAATCGAGCTGCGTGATGACCGATTCGCCGGATTTAAAACGCAATCCTTCGTCCGAAATAAAAAAAGGTACCAGCAAATTATCAATCTCCAGAAAAAGTGCAGGATTTTCTTCGAGTGTTTCATAGAATTCTTCCTGAAACCGGATCACCAGTTCTCCATGGATCCCATGCGGTTTCTGTACATAGCCAACTTTAACACAATTGCTTTTCGGTATTGTTTCCATGGGAGTAAAAATAGAAAAAAGCGACAGATTTCTCTGTCGCTTTTATATTTGTCTGCTATATACCGGAGCAAAAGCAGGATTTTGCGAATACTAAGCCTCAGTTTCCTCAGGAGCAGAAGTTTCTTCAGGAGCAGCTTCTTCAGCTACTTCTTCAACAACAGGTGCAGCAGCAGGTGCAGCAGCAGCCCTTGCGGCGGCAACAGCATCAGAATGACGCTTGGCAATTGCATTGGCACGTTCTACATTCTTCTTGGTTTCCTTGTCGAATTGAACCTTCTTCGAAGTATCTGAACTTACAACTAAACCATCTTTTTTAGCCTGAACTTTATTCGCTTTCTCGGCTACCCAAGCTTCGAATTTGGTTTCAGCTTCTTCAGCAGTGAAAGCGCCTTTGGCTACACCACCTAAAAGGTGTTTTTTGAATAATACTCCTTTGTAAGATAAAATAGCTCTTACTGTATCGGTAGGTTGAGCACCATTGTTAAGCCATGTTAAAGCTTTGTCAAAATCGAGATCGATAGTAGCAGGATTCGTGTTTGGATTATAAGATCCGATACGTTCTACATTTTTACCATCTCGTGGTGCCCTGCTATCAGCTATCACAATGTGATAGTAAGCATACCTTTTGCGCCCGTTGCGCTGCAATCTGATTTTTGCTGGCATTTTGCTTAAATTTAATTGATAAACAGTTATTAAAAAATTTGTGGCGCAAAGATAAAACATTAATCCTGAAATCAAAACCGATGATCAAATTAATCCCGGAGTAAACTTCCTGCGATAAAAATTCTTCATTTTTAGCTACTTTTACCTGATCGTTGAACAATCATAAATTTATGCGGAAACTCACAATACTCATCTTGTTCTTTCTGCTATCGCTCTCTATAAGAGCCGATTTCAGAACCAACGTGCATTTCATTTCGCGCAGCGAAGGCTTGTCGAATGGTGCGGTAAATGCGATTGTGAAAGACGCAGAAGGGTACTTTTGGTTTGGAACATGGAATGGTCTTAACCGTTATGATGGCAGTTCGATGGTAACTTACCTGCCCGGCAGCAATTCAAATTCCATTCACAATCATGTGATCCGCGAAATATATCCGACAGCATCAGGTCCAATCTGGATGCTAACCAATAAGGGTGTGGGCTTGTACGACAATTTCCACGACCGTTTTACCTCTTTTTTTACCGCCGAATCGGAACAGATAAACTATGAAGATGACATTACAATTTGTCACGCCGATACCTATGGTACGCTGGCTTCGGTATTTGGACGTGGCATTTTCAGATATGACAGCATCAACCGACAATTCGGTAAAATTGATTTTGATGAAGCTTCGAAGCAAAATTCTCTCAGCACGAAACGAATCTATTTGGCTGGAAATCATGCATATTGCCTGACTTCGAATGGCGAATTATTGCAAATGGAAGGAAATCACCTTCAGGAAATTTTGAAATTGCCTTTGACAGGAACCTTGTCTACATCAATTTCGGTTTCAGTTAACAAACATCCATACTTGTTAATCACCCAGAGAACCGGGGTGACCCTGATGGTTGACCTGGAACAAAAAACTGTCAGGCAACTCAGTATTCCTGATGATGTGATAACTTCATTTTCGCTTTCGAAAGTAAAAGACAGGCTTTGGGTCGGCACAGAAAAAGGCAAAGTCTACAGTTTCAATCTTCTGACCCGAAATTTTGAAATCTTCAATATCCTCTCCGGATTGTTCATGGTCAACCCCATTGCAACCAGAATATTAAGCATTTACGAATCGGAGGCTGACATCTTATGGATTGGTACCGACGGAAACGGAGTCTATACCCTGAATCTAAATGAATTTCCAAATAAAAGCCTGGCATCAAGTCAGCTGTCATACCCCATTGTAAGATGCATTTTAGTAACCCAAAAAGGGGATGTTTTAATCGGCACCAAAGGCGGAGGCATCGACGTTTTCGATTCCAGCGGAAATAAAATCCGGAAAATATCGGTAAAAGATGGATTAACCAATAGTTCAGTGCTTTCATTTCACGAACACGAAAACGGCACCATCTGGGTGGGCACCGACGGAAAAGGTATCGATATCATTTCACCTGATTACCGCACGATCCGCAATTTTCCGCGCGATTTCAAAATCCCCAATCCATTAGACTTCGCTTCGGTGTATCGTATTCTGGAGGACAGCGATCACCGGATTTACCTCGGAACCAGCGGATATGGCGTGATCCGGATTGATCTGGATGAAAAAAACGGTTCGTTGCCTATCTTTTGCGAACAACTCATACTCGATAAAAGGATTGCCACAGCTACTCCGCAAAAGCAGATTGTTTACAGTCTGGCTGTCGAAAAGCCTGGAATTATCTGGATTGGTACCAGAGGATTTGGGGTTTACCGTTTCAATACGATTACGAACCGGGTAATTGCTCAGTATTCTACCTCAACTCATCCGAAACTGATCCGAAATGATGACATCCTCTGCCTGAAAACGGATCAGAATGGATCCATCTGGGTTGGCAGCAGCAACGGCATTTTTAATGTATTACCTGTTTCTTCCGATTCAGTAATAGCAGGTGGATTAATTGTTCAGTCAGAACTCTCCAATACCAGCATTCATGCCATGCAGCTGGATAAACCCGGAAATATCTGGTTGACCACGAATCAGGGACTTTCATTAATTGACAGCAGCAGAAAAAGAGTCAGAAACTTTAATGTAAACGATGGGCTACTCAACTTGGAATACAGTGATGGTGCTTCCTATTTCAACTTAAAAACAAACAAGCTGTATGTCGGAGGCACAATGGGTGTGGATATCATACAAACTGATCAGATCAAATTCTCGTCAAATTTTCCACCCATTGCGATTAATCAGCTATACATCAAAAACCTGCAGGTGGATCCTGATCCCAATGGAGTGTTAACAAGCCGCATCAACCATCAGAAAAAACTAATCCTGAATTACAATCAGAATTCAATCACATTTGATGTGTCGCCACTGGCATACTGGGGGCAGGAACGTTACCGGATTTCGTACCGGCTTAAAAATTTCGACAATGAATGGACCATCAAACCACAAAATCAGCCCATAAGTTTCTCTAATCTGCCGGCGGATAAGTACTTTTTGCAGATTCGCACCAGTGATGAAAATGGCGACTGGTCGAAAGATATCCGGGAAATCGAAGTGGTTATAAATCCCCCGATTTGGCGGACTTCATGGGCCATTGCCTTCTATATACTGTTCTTCATCGGCATTCAGTTGTTAATATTTCTTGGATACCGCCGGCGTGCTGCGCGAAAAAAAGAAGCTGCACTTCAGGAATTCAAAATGAAGAAAGAGGATGAATTACACAATTACAAGATTGAATTCTTTACCAATGTGGCTCATGAGTTCCGCACACCGCTGACTATTATCACTTCCCACATCCATGCTTTGCTCGAAGATACCCGAAATACGCTGGAAAATCCAAGATTATTGAAGGTTTACAACAACAGCATTAAAATTCAGAAACTGGTGCTGGAAATTATGCAGTTCCGTAAGCTGGAAAAAGGGAAAGAACCTTTAAACATCAGGTCATCCAAACCAGCAAAACTAATTGATGAAGTTGTTTCGGATCTCGAACTTTTTGCACAACAACGGAATATTACCTGCTTGGTCAATTCTACCAATCCTGAAATAGTATTCAATACTGATACCGATAAGTTTCAGCGAATAATTACCAATTTGGTTTCGAATGCAATCAAATACAATAACCCCGGAGGAACTGTCCAGATTACCATCAGATCAGATCAGTCAGCGCTTACAATTGAAATAGAAGACAATGGTCTGGGAATAAAGCCCGAGTACTTTCAGAAAGTTTTTGAGCCTTTCGGCATTTCTTCGGTCATGCGGCAGGGAAGTTTCCCGGGTTACCGGTCAACCGGTCTCGGGCTTGCAGTTACAAAAGGGCTTGTGGAGCTGTTGAAAGGAACGATTCAGTTTGACAGTGAGCCAGGAAAAGGAACAAAATTTACCTGTATTTTTCCGGATGCACATCAGTTGAGTACAACTGAATTGTTGAATGAACCTGCAGAAGATCTGAATGAAATCAGCTTCATGAATGATTCCATCCTGTTAAACCCGGCCGGAAAAACGGAATTATCATCCGGCAAACCGCTGGTATTACTGGTTGATGATGATCGTGAAATTCTGGTTCTTTTAAGGGATTTCCTTCAGTCAGATTACAACATCATATTTGCTGAAAACGGATTGGAAGCTTTTGATAAAGTAATTTCCGAAAAACCCGACCTGATTGTTTCGGACATAATGATGCCCATCATGGATGGAATTGAACTCTGCAACAAGCTCCGTGAAAATTTTGATATGAGCCATTTACCGATTATTCTGCTGACCGCAAAAGCTGAGATCGAAGACCGGATTTCCGGATTAAAAGCCGGAGCTGATTCCTATATTCCCAAACCTTTTCATCCTGAACATCTGAAGATTCGTATTGAAAAACTTCTCCAATTCAGGAATACATTCAAACGTAATTTCGGCAAACAGGAAAACAGCTTAACCCAGGCAAAGGATATCCCTGATCCGTTCTTTCAGAAAATGCTCAACTATATTGACGAAAATATTGATGATGAAATGCTTTCATCTGAAACCCTTTGCGATAAATTCGCAATCAGCAAATCTTCACTTTACAACAAAACCAAATCGGTGCTTGGAATCACTCCGCATAGTCTTATCAACCAGCGAAGGTTAAGCAAGGCAGCAATCCTGCTTCAATCAACCACTTTGACTGTAAGCGAAATCATCGATCAAACCGGTTTTGCCAGCCGAACCCACTTTTATGAACTGTTTAATAAAGCCTACGGCTGTTCTCCCTCCGATTTTCGGAACAAATCATTGGTATAGAAATTCCCTTCAAATGTTAAAAAAATTGCCTGACAGAATCAGTAATGGAGTTGAGAGGATGTGATTATTTTCAATTTCAGACAATATTGTCCTTTATTTTTTCTCTTTTACACTCCGCCGGACAAGATCTGGAACAGGTGGGACATCGATCAATTTATCCAGTCGTAGCTTTGATGCACTCTAACAAAACTAACAATGGATATTGCAAACCGATTCCCCCAAAACCCATTACTTCGCCCGACTGATCTGAAGCCCGGCATTGAAGGAATGGAAATTCTTTGTCTGCTGAACCCGGGTGTTTTTCAATTCGAAGGAAAAATCTGGTTATTACTGCGCGTGGCTGAACGGCCCAAACAGATTGAAGGCAAAATAAGCTTCCCTGTATATAATAGCAAAGGAAATATCGAAATTCTGAGTTTCGACAAAAACGATCCGGATTTGGATGACTCCGATCCGCGGGTTATCAATTATAAGAAAAAGGATTACTTAACTACACTCTCCTATCTGCGTCTGGTTTGCAGCGACGACGGAATCCATTTTTCGGAACCGGTCGGTTATCCTCCTATTTTCGGAAAAGGAGAACTCGAAACTTTTGGTATTGAGGACTGCCGGGTGGCCACCATGGCTGATGGATTCAGTCTTTCGTTTACTGAAGTTTCTGAATTTGGTGTAGGCGTCGGATTGATCCGCACCAAAGACTGGAAGAACTTCGACCGCAAAGGCATGATCTTTCCTCCGCATAATAAGGATTGCGCCATCTTCGAAGAAAAAATAAACGGCAAATATTACGCTTTGCATCGTCCAAGTAGTCCGGAGTTGGGCGGTAACTACATCTGGCTGGCTGAATCGCCCGACCTGATTCACTGGGGACAACACAAATGTATTGCTACTGTTCGTCCTGACAGTTGGGATTCGAAACGTGTCGGCGCCGGCGGAGCGCCCATCCGGACAGAAAAAGGCTGGCTCGAAATTTACCACGGTGCCAACAGTGACCATCGCTATTGCCTGGGCGCCTTGCTTCTTGACCTGAACGATCCTTCCAAAGTTTTGGCCCGTAGCATTGACCCAATCATGGAACCTATTGAAACCTATGAACAAACCGGATTTTTCGGAAATGTGGTCTTTACCAATGGTCATTATGTGATAGGTGACGACATCTTCATGTATTACGGAGCCAGCGACGAAGTAATCTGCGGCGCCCGATTCTCTATTTCTGAAATACTATCAACACTCTTGTAGTGTCATGCCGAACTTGTTTCGGCATCCCATAACAGAATGAGACCCCGAAATAAATTCGGGGTGACTGCAACCCGACAATATCAAGTTAACGAAACGCTTACGATCTTAAGAAGAAACGAAAATGTTCCAGCATAAAAATCGGATAACGATCATACTAATCTGTCTGTTCACACTATTAAGTGGTTCAGGCTTTAGCCAGCAACTTTCACTGAAAGTTGCCGGAGATGACCAGTCCGGTTTTCATGTCGATATTTATGACGGAAGCAAATTACTGGTAACCAATCCGGATGAATTTACCCTGCAACTTTTTAATCATGATCTGAGCACCAATGCCAATCTGCTCCTGAATGGCCAAAATTGGACAGGAAATGAAAAAGCAATCACCTTAAATAGCGGTTACTATATCAAGGAGTTTGACACCAATCTCTCGGTTTTGGTTAATTACGAAGTGGTCAATGCCAATCTGGTTAAAAAGACTATTGAACTGGAACAACCGTCGATGCCAAACATGTATTACATTTTGCAGGAAACAGCCCGTCCGGCAGAAAAACCTCAACGATATGTAAGTTTCGAATACGACAATTTCCAAGGTGGCCTGGTGCATGAGATGTTTCCGGCGGCAGGATTTGTGACCCCGAATAATACGGTGGTCGGATTTTTAACCGATGCCGGATACAAAAATCAGTTTACCAGGAATACCCGTCGCCGGTTTAGCGGCCGCGGTGGTGGATTTGTAGGTATGCGTCGTTTAGCCGATCCAAACTTATTTTCTGTAGCGACTAAATCGGAGCAAGCCGCGAATAATCAATACATCCGGCAAACTTTTGGCGAAATGTACAACCTCGATGCCGGTTCAACTGTTAGGCATAATATGCCGGAAGTTTACCAGAAAGAAGGAACTGCTGAAATCGAACATACCAATGGACTCATTACAATCAATGGACATTCAGGAAGCAGAGCCGGAATTGACTTTATTGCTCCCCTGAAAGATCAGAAAATATACACCATTTCCTTTTTGTGCAAAGGAAACACTGGTTTGACCTTAAAACTTTTCAGAATTAAAAACGGAAAAAGAACCGCAGAACTGGAAGACGGTGTTAAATACATCGACAACTTTCCGCCAGTTGAAAACGACTGGACTCAATTTGTGGGAAGCGTTTTGGTTCCATACATCGAAAATGATTCGGTATCCATGTTTATCGGAACTCAATCCGGAAAAGAATGCAAGCTTCAGATCAAAGACCTGCAATTTACCGAACACCAACCCAAGCAGGAACCGTACAACATTCTTCCTCTGGGCGAAAAAGTAACAAAAACCACCTACCTATTTGCTGAACACTGGAAATCGCACCAGCAATTCATGATTTCGGCACAGACCCGTTTAGCTGAAGGGAAAGGCTTTAAGGGATCGCAGATCGAAAAAATGCTGTATGCCAATTTCAATATGCTCACCTGGATTACCGATGTCGACAATTTTTCGCCGTTCAATGTGCCTAACATGAATTACGCTCCGGACATGTACAACCGCGATTCGTTTTTCTCAACGGTGGCATCCTACAACAAAGAGCTCAACCTTTCCATTTGGGAACAATGGGGCAAAACCCAAACGCCTAAAGGCGGAATCGGCACCATCATCACTCCGCTGATGGGTTCGGTGGAGGCCAAGGACAATGAAGCCACCATCGAATGGCTGATCTGGGCGATGATGAACAAACGTCGTTTCGGAGTTACCCTTCCTCAGGAAAAAATAAAGAAAGCTGTCGATTACGTTTTGAACGAATTTGATCCAGATAAGGATGGGAAATGCCAGGCGCATTTTTCGCTGAGTCAGGTCGATATTGTTGATTTCAATCCGAAGACTGACCGTTTGGGTGTGAACCAGGGAATGCTGGCCGTTGCCTTACGAACTATCAAGGAATTGGGATTTGATATTTCTGAAACCTACATCCAAAAGGCGGAAGCCGAATACCGGAATTTTTATGATGCCGGAAGAAAACACATGCTGTTCGACCGGAATTTCCCGGATATCATCACTTTGACTGATCTGGAGCCTGAATTCTTTTCACTTTGGCTGTTCAACCGACCTATACTGACTGACGAGATGGTCAAAAATCATCTGGATCAGATACCGGTTTTGAATAAAGTATCCAACTCGCCTCATCCTGAATTGGGAACCACAGCACCTATTTGTGTGCGGCTAACCAAGGATGCTAAAGGATTTGCCTACCTCAGCGGAGATTATCAGCCATTCGAAAAGTTTGGTGAAGAAAATTATAACAATGGGAAAAGCGACGGATATTACTACAACGGCGGAAGCTGGTTCAGGGCTGAATATTGTGCTGATGTAGTGGGTTTAAAACACGGCTGGACCAAAGCAAATGCATTGATGGAAAATCGGGTTTGGGCCGAAATTTACCTGAATCCGAATTGGCCGTTCAGCAAAGAATTTACGCCAACCAAATGGACCACAACCGATAGCTGGTGGCCATCAACACGGGGTTTATGCTGGAATGTGTTCATCCTGATGGCCGATGAGGTGGCCGGTTTACGCACCCCAAATATGGATCCGGATTATAAAAAAGATAAAACAAACTGAAAATGATAGCAAAACTGACTGCAGAGTTTAAATTTTTCCTTTCAATGCCTCACAACATGCGGGTATTGCTCATCACCAACATGCTCTATGCGTTGGTGCTGCCTGTTGTCGAGATTTTTATGGCAGCCTACATCATGCGTTATTTTGCAGATACCAGTTACGTGGCCATCTTCCAGGTTGCCATGTACACCGGGATCATCATTACCTCGCTGACGAACGGTTTTTTATTGAAAAGCTTCAAAGTGGCCCATCTGTATAGTTTTGGTATTCTATTGAGCGGACTTTCCATGGTTGCCATGATGTTTGTGAAAGACATTAAATTGTTTGGACTGATAGTTTCAGGAACCATGATTGGCGCGGCTTCCGGATTTTTCTGGACCAACCGCTACCTGATGGCTTTGAACACCACCAAGGATGAAAACCGAAATTACTTTTTCGGTCTCGAATCGTTCTTTTTTACCATTGCCAACATTACTATTCCACTGGCCATCGGCGCTTTGCTGGCTTCCATCGACGGAATGCATATAATGGGAATCGAATTCAATATCTACAAAGGCTACCAAATCGTGACGCTCATTGTGTTTTTGGTTACTATACTTGCCGTTTTTTCGCTGGCCCGCGGCAAATTCGAAAACCCGGTTCAAAAAGATTTTCTGTATTTCAGGTTCGACCGGCTCTGGAACAAACAGATTTTACTGGCCATGCTGAAGGGCTTGGTTCAGGGCTTCCTGGTAACCGCTCCGGCCATGCTGATCATGAAATATGTTGGCAAAGAAGGTTCGCTTGGACTCATTCAGGGAATCAGCGGCGGATTAACTGCCATTTTGATTTATCTGCTGGGCCGCTTTGCCAAACCCAAACACCGCATCCTGATTTTCGGCTTTGGAATTACGCTTTTCCTGATCGGAAC
>JBAWZG010000070.1:0-18843 GCA_037143155.1 Bacteroidia bacterium | reverse complement strand
GCGATTGCTTCGGGCTGGAACTGGATTTCATTAAGTGCAATTCCTTCTGATCTCAGTGTTGGAAGTGTTTTTGGAAATCTGAATTTGGCGAATCTGGACTATGTAAAATCTGCAACAACTTCGGCAGTTTATTACACTTCTTCAGGTTGGTTCGGTGATTTGAGCAATGTTCCGCAATACGAAATGCTCAAGCTTAAAAAATCGACTTCACAGGTTTTCACGCTTTCAGGAAAAGAAATCAATCCGACACTGGTTACCATTCCAGTTTCTGCAGGATGGAACCGCATTGGATATATCCTGAAAGGCAATGCTGCAATTGGCGCGGCATTCGATCCAAATTCACTTCCGTCGGGTGAAACGCTGCTCAAGAGTAAAGAAGCTGCAGCCATTTATTATTCAGGAACAGGCTGGATTGGTGATCTCGACTCACTGAAAGTGCTGACCGGCTATATGATGAAAACTGTTTCGAACAGCAATATAAAATACAAAGCGAGTGGTGCCCATTTGAAATCGGCCCAGCAATCGCTTTTCAGCCGAAACGAATTATACCTAAACTACCGGATTAATCCGGCAGCATTTGAATACTCAGCCAACCTGATTGGGGAAATCGTTAATCAGAACGGTGAGGATTTGATTCATGAGGGAGACCTGCTTCTCGCTTATTCGCAAAACGAAGCAAGAGGCGTAACTGAAGCCCGTTTTGTTCCGAATTTGAATCGCTATGTTTTTCTGCTAACCATGTTCTCGAATTCGAACCAGGAAAAATTAAGATTCAGTTTAAAATCCATCGCTAATAATACTGAAACTCCTCTTTCTGATAAGTTGGTTTTCAGCAGTGATGAGGTTTACGGGCAGGCGATGAATCCATACCCGCTTCATCTGGAAAGTTCTACCGAAATCCCGGTAACTGAGTCCGATCTTTCAGTTCAGGTGTATCCAAATCCTGTGACCGACGAACTTCATATTATTTCAGAAGCAAAGATTCAATCAGTCTCACTTTTCGGACCGTCAGGCAATTGCATCCAGGTTCTATCAAATATTTCCGAATATACCTTGCTGGTCAATACCAGAAACCTGGCTTTAGGAATGTATATGCTGAAAATTGAAACATCGAAAGGCATGGCAATCAGGAAACTAATAAAGTCAACGAATTAAAATTGGCTCATAAGCAAATATGCAAATCCATGGGAAAGATCAATAATAATCCAGTAAGCCGTTGGAAAAGTGATTTAATAATGAGTAAAATCCGACCGATTATGAAAGAATCAATCGATAAAAATAGTCAACTACTTTTTCCTGAAATCCAGGGCGAATCCAAAAGAAGTAGTTGGAACCTCAAACGAATCCAAAAACAGGTGATTCAAAAAATAGCCCTGGCCTTGTTCATTTGGTTGCCGATGTTTGTAAATGCAGCGATCACCTTGCCAGCCATACCGAGCAATGTCAGCCTGGCCAATCGGTTCGAGTTAAGCACCGAAATGATTATCCGAGTAAAAATAGGTGAAACCTATTTGACCGGCGGTGCCTTGGTTGCATCTGTCAATGGTGAAGTCAGAGGCGCCCAGATGACTCCTGTTATTTTTCCTGCCACCGGAAATAAAGTATATAAAGTCCTTGTTTTCAACGACAAACCCAGCGGAGATTCAATCAGCTTTAAATATTACGACATTCCCGCCGATAAAATATACGACATCAAACAGAAGATTGAGTTTGTATTCGATTTGGTTCCTGACTTTGCCAATCCGGTAATCCTGACCGCTTTTTGTAAACCTCTTACCAGTGTTACCGGCCTGATCCCTGAAAACGGAAAAGAAAATCAGAACACAACGGTGGATTTATTCTGGCAACCTTCGCCAAACACTGCATCATATAACCTGTTCGTTTGGGAAGACGGCACAACAATGCCCGTTGCACCTACAAATCCAAATATTTCCGCTACAACTTTCCGGCTCTCCAATTTAAAATACGGACAGCTTTACCGCTGGAAAATCGGTACCTTTAACGAATGTTCTTCGGTTGAAAGTGCCGTTCAGACTTTCCGGATCATTCTTCTGCCCGACTTGACCGTAAGCAATGTTCTGGCTCCGACAAATATCGAATCGGGCAGTATTTTTAACGTCAGTTTCAATGTCACCAACATCGGTGGAGGTAGCACTGCAGGTGTGGCCTGGTCAGATGCCGTTTATGTTTCAACCGATCAAACCCTGAGTGTTGACGACAAACTGCTGTCAACCACCGCCAACATCAAACAACTAAAAGCTGACAGTTCCTATACTCAATCGGTAAGCGTTTCGCTTCCCAACGAATACTCCGGAGATTATTATTTCCTGGTAAAAACTGATGTATCCAACTCTGTTTCCGAACTTCTTGAAGATAACAACCTGGGGAAAACAAGCGCAGTTACTCATGTCGCTTTAAAATCACTTCCGGACATTCTGGTCAAAGACATTCAGGCCGGAAGTGCAAATGTCAATCCCGGTGATTCGCTGACTGTCAGCTGGAAAGTTCAAAACATAGCTACAGTTGCAGCAGTTGGTGGCTGGGCCGAACGCATTTCATTCATTCCGGTTTCAGGACCGAAGCTCACGATTGACCCGAGTTTCCAATATATGCCGGATTTAGCCGCCGGAGCCACCTTGAACCGGACAAAAAAAATTAAACTGCCTGAACTTCCAAAGTTCTCTGGTGATGCAAACATTGAAGTTGAGTTGATTCCGCTCCCTGCATTGCAGGAATACCCGGCTAACAAAGCTAACAACAAAGCAACTTCGGCCAGTCAGGTAACCGTTGGAAATTTGCTGACTTTGAGCATTCAGACCGCGGCGGTACTCGAAAATACAGCTACTCCGGTTCGGTGCATCATTACACGCAGCGGCGATTATTCAGCTGATTTACCGGTAAACCTGTCGGCCTCTCTGGCAGGACAAGTTACCATTCCGGCCACTGTAACCATTCCGGCCAACCAGTCTTCTGTCGTATTTAACCTCAGTCCGATAAACAATCTAATCATCGATGGCCCAAGAAATGTAGATATTTCAGCCAGTGCAACTGATTATATCAATTCAACGAAAACGATTACCATACTCGATGATGAGATTCCCGGACTGACAGCCCATCTGAGCAAAAGTTCTGCAACCGAAGGCGAAACGATCACGCTGACAGTTACCCGTGATTTGGTTACCAGTTTGCCCTTGTCGGTAAATTTTTCAACCAATAAGCCGTCGCAGTGGACTTTCCCGTCGACATTGATTATTCCGGCAAACCAGGCTTCAGGCCAAACTACAGTGAGCATTACCGACGACAATATTCCGGAATTAACAAGCGATGCAACGATTTATGCCAACTCTGCCGGATTGACTTCCAGCCAGGTTACAGCAAGCATTATTGACAACGATATTCCCGAAGTGAGCCTTCAGATTTTGACAGATACCGTTTCGGAATCAGGTGGAATTTATGCCACCTGGGGAGTCATCAAGCGGGTAAAAGGCACTGATAATATCACCGTGAATCTGACAGCCAGCCTAAGCGATCAGCTGTTCTTTCCGGCCAGCATCGTACTTCCGAAAGGAGCTTTGGAGCAAAAATTCAACATTGGCGTAATTGATAATGCCATTGTCGATGGTTTCCGGAGAGTGACACTGACCGGTTCAGTGCTCATTTCATCCTGTAATTGCCGGACAACGGCCCAAAACGGCGGTGTTGTGAATGCAGATTTGGTCATTGCCGATAACGACGGCCCTTCACTTTCGGTTTCGATCGACCCGATTTCGCTTCCGGAAGGAAAATTAAATGCCGGAACTCTGACTATTACGCGAAACACCCCAACGGATTTAGCGCTGGATGTAAACATCTCATATAACGACACTTCTCAGGTTAAAATTCAGGCTACGGCTAAGATTCTGGCCGGCCAACGGTCTGTTCAGGTTCCGATCGATACTAAAAATGATCATATCCAGAGCGGTAGCCAGATGGCATCCATTCAGGCCAGTGCAGCAACTTTCACAACAGGTTTCGGTTATTTTTTCGTGACCGACCAGAACAAGCCAGACCTTCAAATTACCGATATTGCCTTAAATGTAAACACTGCGGCAACGAACGATGTGATTGAAATCAGCGGTTCGGCCTTTAACGGTGGGTTTGCTACCGCACCTTCAGGAGTTGGAATGAATTTTTATTTCTCGAAGGACAAGACCCTCGATGATAGTGATATCCCGTTAGGAGATTTTACATTTACCTCGCCAATTCTGCAAGGAGCTGCGGCCAATTTTATGAAAACCGTCGACGTTCCGAATCAAACCGGAAGTTTCTATATATTGGCGAAAATTAACCCGACAGAGACATTGACCGAGTTGGTATATTTCAACAATGTTTCGGATGCAGTTCCTCTGACGATTACTCCGGAATACAATGCAACAGCAATTGCCGACAATACGCTGTACCTTCCAAATACAACCATTACGATTCATGGTTCAGCCTTGAATAAAAATAGCGAAAAAGTTCCCAACGCCGATATTGATGTGTACATTCTAACCAACGGCACTCGCAGAGAACTCAAAGCAAAGACTGACAATTCGGGAAATTATTCCGTAGATTTTGTACCGATTCCCAACGAAACAGGGCATTTCGTTATCGGAGCCTGTTATCCGAAACAAAACCTCAGCGACAGTCAGGATGCTTTTGACATACCCGGATTGCAGCTCACAACAACTTCGAATATTATCTGGGAAATGAAACTGGGTCAGATATTGTTTGGAAAAATAGCAGTTCGGAATACCAGTGAAGCACCATTAAATCATATCGTTATTCTTCCGGATAAACTTCCATTAGGTTGTGACTTAAAGTTTGATACGATAGCAGTGCTTTCCGCAAATCAGACCCTGGAATTCCACTATACCCTGAAGGCTACCGAACTGACCAACGGAACCAATTACGAAAATATTAAATTCCATGTTCAATCTGCCGAAGGCGTTGCCATCGATTTTCCGGCTTACTACTATTGTCAGGCTTTGCAGGGACAGTTAAAATCCGATCCGGTGGCGATCAACACCACCATGACCAAGGGAAAATCAAGGCAATATGAACTTCACATTTACAACAACGGAGCCGGACAAACCGGCACGGTAACCGTCGGTTTACCCAATGTAAGCTGGATGAGCCTGGTGAGTTCGGCAACAATTCCGAATATTGCGCCACAAGATACTGCAACGGTGATTCTGAACCTTTCACCAACTTCAGATATGCCGCTCAATACACCTATTTCAGGGAATATTGCTGTAAACTGTGTGAATGGCAACGGGGTGCAGGTTCCTTACCAATTTGAAGTGGTATCTCAGGAAAAGGGTGGATTAAAAGTCGATGTGCTTGATGAGTATTCCTACTATACAGAAGCCAAACCACACCTTAAAAATGCCCATGTGGTCGTTCGTCATCCCTTCTCCGGAAAGATATTGGCCGAAGGATTTACCGGTGATGACGGTACTTTTAAGGTTGACAGCCTGCCTGAAGGTTCCTATAAAATGAGTGTGGAAGCAGACAAGCACGAAGGCTTTCAGACTGTAATTGCAATCGATCCGGGGCGTGTTAATGAACAAAGTGTATTCCTGAGTTTCCAGGCAATCACCTACACCTGGGAAGTTGTGCCAACTCAGATTCAGGACAAATATGATGTACAATTGGTCATGAAATATGAAACCAATGTACCGGTACCGGTTGTGGTTGTTGACATGCCAACGGATATGCCGCAACTCGTCAATGACCAAACGTATCCATTTTTGATCACCTTGACCAACAAAGGCTTGATTACTGCCAAAGACGTCGATATCACCCTTCCGCAAAACGATCCGGAATATGAGTTTATACTGAATTTCACCAAAACAGATCTCATGGCACAGCAGGCCATTCAGGTTCCTGTTGTAATGCAAAGGCGTGCCGGATTAAAATCAGCCACGACCACGCAAACGATTGCTTCTTCCGGACCTTGTACCGACTATGAAGTTACGATATACGGATGGGAGTGTGGAGAGAATAAACAGTGGAACAAAACCGGACACAATCTTACTTTTTCAGGAAGATCGTGTGGCGGTTCCAGCGTAACCACTACCGGTCCTTCAGGCGGAACTCCCTGGTTTAACGGCTGGTTCTGGCCCCTTGTTCCAAACAGAACTACTGGCGGTCATTATTGGTTCAACCCTATCGTATTGCCAGGAGCTGGGGTCGGTTCTTCTACTGCAGGTTGCGACCCCTGTTTGCTTGATTTGGGTCTTGGTCTCGCTGGATGCCTTCCTATTATTGGAACTGCCGCCAATACAGTCGGATGCATAAAAACTTTCGTTGGTTTTTCAGGGATTTCATGGGGCTTTGCCGCTGATGTTGGTCTCTGTATTGCCGGTTTCATCCAACCGGTAGATTGTTTGGCTGGTTTGGTCGGTGCACTTAAAACTTGTGGAATAGCTGCTTATCATTCGTTGAAAAGTGCCTCGATAATTGGCAGTACGCAGGGAACAATTTCAAAGTACCCAATCATACAACAGGCATTTGATGATATGGCATATCTTAAATATCTCAATGATGCGCAGGTCGCCTGGATGAATGAAGTGGTGGGGAGTATGGATTGGCAGTCGAAGCAAAGTTTTAATGATTTTATCAAGTTGTTGGTTTCTGTTTCTGTCAAGAATCAGCCAATTGACCCGTCGAATGTTGCATTGTTAAAAGAAAAAATGATCGGAACAGACATTTCAGCGGATGAGATTGATGCTATTGTTACCCGATGGAATAATTCAGTTGTTGCTTTCAATTTAGGCATCTATTCACCGACACCTGAATATCCTGGAATTATTGATAACAACCTCCTTGCAAGCTATGTTTCAAAAGCTGATTCAACCCAGAATTATGCCCTTTCAAAAGGCTATGGTTCAGTTGGTGAATTATACAATGCATCTCAGAAAATCCTGAAAGCTGAAGTTGAAACTGGCCGAAACTCGGTTTGTGCCTCTGTTACGATCAATATTACGCAGAAAGTGGTCATGACCCGCGAAGCCTTCGAAGGTACGCTCACCATTTTCAATGGCCATACTACCGAATCCATGAAAGAAATCAAATTAAACCTGGATATCACCGACGAAAACGGAGTTCCGAGTAACAACCTGTTCCAGATTGATACCAAAGCGCTCAGTATTCTGACCGGAATTGACGGTACCGGAACATTAGGGGCACAGCAGAAAGGTTCTGTAACGGTTATTTTCATTCCTGAAAAAGGTGCGGCTCCTACCGTACCAAAAAGTTATTCATTCGGAGGTTCGTTCTCTTACCTCGATCCGTTTACCGGCGTAACGGTTACCAAACCGCTGTTCCCGGTCACTCTGGATGTCAATCCAAGTCCGGATTTATGGCTGCACTATTTTATGCAGCGCGATATTCTGGGCGACGATCCGTTGACTCCGGCAATTGAACCAATCGTTCCGGCTGAACTTGCCGTGATGGTTCAAAACAATGGCTATGGCACAGCAAATGGTGTCCATATCGAAAGCGCCCAGCCAAAAATTGTGGAAAACGCCAAAGGACTGGCCATTAATTTTGCGCTGATTGGTTCGAACCTGAACGGACAGCCTCGTCAACTGGGTTTGACAAACATCGATTTTGGGAATATCGCACCTAAAAAGGCAGCAATCGGTCAATGGTATTTTACCAGCGATCTGATGGGCCATTTTGTTTCGTATGATGCCAAAGTCAGTCATATCGATAGCCGTGGAAATCCTGATCTCAGCCTGATCAGCGGAGCTACTTTGCACGAACTGATTAAAAGTGTAGATGTTTATTCAGGAGTAGAAGATGGAATCAATGACTTTCTCGTCAACGAAGTTCAGGATGCATTGGAGTTTCCTGATGTAATTTACCTTTCCAATGGCGGAGTTCTCGATGTTTATCCGGCAATTTCCCAAAGTACTTCCGGAAATATTGCCTCTGCAAATCATGAACTTGAACTGCTGGTTACTCCCAAACAGATTGGCTGGAACTACATCAAATTCAGCGATCCTGGTGGTGGCAACTATAAGATTGCCAGTGTAACCCGCGAAGATGGCCAGATCATTCCGCTGGATAATGTGTGGCAGACATTTGTCACCATGCCCGACAGCAAAGAACCTGTTTACGAAAACATGATACATTTCCTCGATGTTTTCGTAGCAAACAGCACTCAAAAATATACGATCCGGTTTACCGCAAAAGACCAGAATCCACCGGCAATAGTGCGGTTCGATCATGTTCCTGCTGCCGCAGCAACATCACCGGTCACTTCTGTAAACGTGGTATTTAACCGGCCCATTGATCCATCGACTTTCAATTACGAAGACATGACGCTTCGCATTCAAGGTGGAGCTGATGTCATGGATAATACCGTGACTATCACGAAACTTGACTCGGTAACTTATAAAATTGATCTGACCACCAAATCACTTGAAAACGGATACTATGTTTTAACCGTTCAGACCAGCCAGATCAGCAGCCTGACTGGTACCAGCGGACTGGTTGGAAAACAGGCAACCTGGACACAGTTCATCAATGTTCCGGCAGTAAGCGAATTTATTGGCTTACCCGACAACAAGGTCGGCCCGCCTTTCGATTTGTTACTGCTTCGCTTCAATCTACCAATCGATCAGTCCACCTTATCGTCGGAACGGTTTAGCCTGAAGAAAGATGGAAAAACGGTTTCAGGAACTTTAACCGTAACGCCAATGGATACGAAAGGAATCTTGTTTCAGCTTTCAGGATTGAAGGATTTGATGTCGCAGGATGGAAAATACACACTGACCGTTGATTTGCCAAATATCAAAACCATCGATGGAAACAACGGAATTCTGATTCAAAGTACTCAATGGAAGATTGACCAGACTGCACCATTGGTAAGTCAGATTATTCCTTCCTCCGATGGAGGTTACGATTCGCAGCACCGGACAGCTTTCACCGTTCAGTTCGATGAACCTGTGAAAGGATTTGGTGTCGCAAACCTGGAGTTATGGAAAGCCGGCATCAGACAGCCACTTTCACAGCTGGATTTCACAACTAAAAGTGACTCGGAATACCTGTTTACCCAATTCAGGATGCTGACCTATTATGACGGCAACTACCAACTGAAGGTGAAAATGAAGGGTATTACCGATTTAGCCGGCAACTCACGAACCGATACCGTGAAGTACAACTGGATTGTTTCCCGCTCCATTCCAAAGGCAGTAACCAATTTGCACATCACGCCGGATATGGGATTTTCGGATAACGATGGGGTCACTGCAACACGAAGCTTGAACGCAGTGATGACAGTAAACGAACCAAATTCGAGAATTCAAATCTATCAGACCGATCGGGTCAATCCAATACTTTTGGCCGATGTTTCAAACGTAAATACCGGTCTGTTATCATTACCTGTCAAATTGAACTATGGCGGAAACATGAGCTTGCAGGCGTACAGCATTGATTCTTATACTAACCAGATAGTTACTGAAATACCTTTATTTATTGATGAAGCCGGATTGGTTGGCACATGGAAAAATGCACCGGCAGCTCCAGTGACAATTCAGCCAACTTCGCTCCAGCTGGAATTCTCAGACAAATTGCTCGACGACATCCTAATTAAAGATGCCCTGAAATTTGAACGCGACGGGCAATCATTGGGAACGGAGAATTTGACGATTTTAAAATCTACCGACAAACTCTATGTTGTTTCGGGAATGGATCAGGCTGGAAATGCAAAAGGAATCTACAGTTTAACTCTTGACCTGAGCAAATTGGCGAAGTATAACAGCGGTAAAGAAGGAGTCGGTACTTCCAAAGTAAATTGGACTGTGAGTAGTCTGAACACAGCTCCAAATGCCAATGCGGGAATTGACCAAACTGTAAACGAAAATACGCTGGTCACTTTGGATGGTTCAGGATCAAGCGATGCAAACAATGATGCACTGACCTACTTATGGACAGCACCTGCAGGAATTACTCTAAGTTCGGTAACTGATGCAAAACCCACATTCACAGCTCCTTTAGTTAATGCAGATCAAACCTATACGTTTGATTTAGTCGTCAATGACGGAAAGGCGGATTCTCAGAAAGATCAGGTTATTGTGACAGTTAAGAATATAAATAAAGCACCTGTTGCCAATGCCGGTTCTGATCTTACAGTGAGCCAGGGAGCAACTGTTTCGCTCGATGGTACTGCATCTACTGATCCGGATGGAAATCCGCTGACTTACAGATGGACCGCTCCGGCAGGGATTACATTTAGCTCGGCAACTGCTGCGAAACCAACATTTACAGCTCCTGCAGTCACCATAAACACCAGTTACACCATTATTCTGGTTGTTAACGATGGAACTGTTGATTCTCCTGCTGATCAGGTTGTAATCACCATAAAGACTTCAAATAGTGCTCCTGTTGCTAATGCCGGTTCTGACCAGATGGTTAACAAAGGAGCAACTGTTATGCTGGATGGTACCGCCTCCTCAGATCCCGATGGAAATCCGCTGACATACAGATGGACTGTACCGTCCGGGATTACTTTGAGTTCGGCAACTGATGCAAAACCAACATTTACAGCTCCTAATGTCACAATAAATACCAGTTACACACTTACACTGAAGGTAAACGATGGATTGGTGGATTCACCGGCAGACCAGGTCATAATAACCGTCAAGGCTTCAAATAGTACTCCGGTTGCCAATGCCGGTGCCGACCAGACAACCAATGAAGGTTCGATTGTTACTTTGGATGGTACGGGTTCAACCGATCCGGATGGAAATCCATTGACCTACAAATGGACTGTACCGAATGGAATTACCCTGAGTTCGACTACTGCTGCAAAACCAACATTTACAGCTCCTGAAGTGAGTGTAAATACGAGTTACACCCTTACCCTGGTGGTTAACGATGGATTGGTAAATTCACCTGCCGATCAGGTAATTATAACTGTAAAACAAGTAAATAAGGCTCCTATTGCAAACGCCGGTCCTGATCAGTCAGTATATGAAGGACAAATTATTACTTTGGATGGTTCGGCATCATCAGATCCGGACAGCAATCCATTGACCTATAAATGGACCGTGCCGGCAGGAATTACCCTGAATTCGGCAAATGTTGCAAAACCAACATTTACAGCACCTGCAGTAACAATAAATACAAGTTACACCTTTACCCTGGTGGTTAATGATGGATTAGTCGATTCTCCTGCAGATCAGTTAGTAATAACTGTATTTCAAGCAAACAAAGGTGTTTTGGCCTTCGCAGGACCCGATCAGACAGTTAATGAAGGTGCAATTGTTACTTTGGATGGTTCGGCATCAAAAGATCCCAACAATAATCCATTAACTTATAAATGGACCGTTCCTGCAGGAATTGTTCTAAGTTCAACAACGGTTGCTACACCAACATTTACGGCTCCTGAAGTCAATATAAATACCAGTTACACCATTGTACTGGTAGTTAATAATGGATTGGTTGATTCTCCTGCAGATCAGGTAATAATAACCATAAAGCAAGTGAATAAGGCTCCTCTGGCCAATGCAGGACCTGACCAGTCAGTGAATGAAAATACGGTTGTCACTTTGGATGGTTCGGCATCAACAGATCCGGACGGAAATCCACTGACCTACAAATGGACTGTGCCCGCCGGGATTACCCTGAGTTCAACGACAGTTTCAAAACCTACATTCACGGCTCCTAAAGTCGGCGTAAATACGAGTTACACCATAAGTCTCGTGGTTAATGACGGATTAGTCGATTCTCCCGCAGATCAGGTAGTAATAACTGTACTTCAAGTGGATAAAGGTCCTTTGGCCAATGCAGGACCCGATCAGTCAGTTAATGAAGGCGACATTGTTACTTTGGATGGTTCAGCTTCAGCTGATCCCAACAGTATTCCATTGACTTACAAATGGACTACACCGGCAGGAATTATCCTGAGCTCAAAAACTGCTGCATCACCAACATTTACGGCACCTGAAGTCAGTGTAAATACCAGTTACACCATTATACTGGTAGTTAATAATGGATTGGTTGATTCTCCTGCAGATCAGGTAGTGATAACCGTAAAGCAGGTGAATAAGCCTCCGGTGGCCAATGCCGGGCCTGACCAGTCAATTAACGAAGGGACTGTTGTTACCTTGGATGGCTCAGCATCATCAGATCCGGATGGAAATGCATTAACCTATCAATGGACTGCCCCTTCAGGAATTACATTGAGTTCGACAACCGCGGCAAAACCTACGTTTACGGCTCCTGATGTTTATGCAGATCAAGGTTTTACGTTTAGCCTGATTGTTAATGATGGCCTTGTAAATTCAACAACATCACAGGTTTTGATAACTGTAAAGAATGTCGCAAACACAGGTATACAAACCATAAAAGTGATCCCGGGTTGGAATATTTTCTCTGCCAATGTGATTCCGGCAAACCTGAATATGAAGGACATTTTTCAACCACTCATAGATGCCGGAAAACTTACGAAAGTGATGGACCAGGCAGGCAATGCACTGGTAGACCTTGGCTTCTTTGGCGGATGGACAAACAAAATTGGAAATCTGTCGATTGGAAAGGGTTATAAAGTCTATACGACGGAGCCCGTCTCCATCATTCTTCAGGGGACTCCCGTTCCATTGCCAATGGACATCAGCCTTTCTGCAGGTTGGAACATAATTGCCTATCCATCAGATATTCCTTTGGATGCGATGACAGTTTTCCAAACTCTGATTGATCAGGGAAAACTCATCAAGGTGATGGACGAATCCGGGTTGGCCCTCGAGGACTTTGGTATTCTGGGTGGATGGAAAAACAACATAGGCAATCTGAATCCGAATAAAGGATACAAGGTTAATATGTTGACTGCCGGAATCCTGACCATTCCTGCCAGCGGCACCAAATCGTCGGTAATTGTGCCTGAGGTACTTGCATCAACTCATTTTCAGAACGTATTTATTGGGAACGGAACCGACCATATGAACATCAACCTGGTCGATCTGGCGAAAAGTGGATTTGTATCTGGCGACGAGCTTGGAATATTCGACGGGATTCGTTGTGTCGGATCAGCCCAGATTGGCCCCGATCAAATGACCGGCAACTTCATAAGCATTTCCGCCTCGTCCAATGACGAACTTCAGGCACAAGCTGATGGATATATTTCAGGAAATGCGGTGAGTATTCATTTGTACCGGAACAACCAGGAATACCTGCTTCAAGCTGAATTGCTTAAAAACAGCCAAAGCAATTTTGTGAAAGGAGAATCCATGTTTGCCCGCGCCAATACTTCATTAGCAACAAAAATCAATGTGCTTTCTGATTCCGGTTCAGTAAAATGTTATCCTAATCCATTTACTGACAAGCTAACCATTGAAGTCGATGCGAAAGACGCCCCACAACTCGATATCAGGATATTTGACATCAGCGGCAGGCTTATTCGCAACCTGTATCAGGGAAATGGCAACGAGATGAAACACCTGGTTTGGGACGGTAAAAGTGATGACGGGTTAAAAATGATACCCGGTAATTACTTCCTGAAAGCAAATGATACCGTGAAAAAAATAATGTTGAGTCGTTAAAAATTAATCATGAAATTCAAAACTGAATAATCAGGTAGTAAATGAAAACGAAGCTTATCACCTTAATCATTCTGGGAGTATTTGCTGTAACTTTTGTATTTTCTCAGGAGAAGAATCTGGAAGTGAAATTACCGAAACTTTCTGTTGAACAAAAATGGGAGACAGCAGAGGGAAATTTGGTCTATTTCATAATTTCAGGTATAAGTTATTCAAAATCCAAAGGTGAAACTCCTGAAGATTTTGGAGCCTGGACGGGCCAGGTCGGTTGCCCGTATTGGAAAGGAATAGCAAACATGACTCCGGCAAAATTTGTTCAGGAAATTTCTTCGAATAAACAGCAGTTTAAAGATTTCCAGATGGAAATTTTAAGTGCTGAAAAGTCAGTTGTAAAAGGAAGAATGATGGGCTATGGAAATAAACTGGTCACCATGTATAACCTGGGCGGCGTAACGGAAGATGATTACGTCAGGTTTTTCAAAAAAAAGTGGGAGACCATTGCAGGATGTGTTGGTTATCAGTACAAGCAGGAAAAGAAAGGGGATTGGACATACTTTACTGTTTCTGAAAAGAAATAGAAGATGAATTGTGTTGAATTCGATTTGCATATTTTGATAAATATAAATATTCAACCTCATGAAAAGGTTTACCTATTTAATAGTGATTTTTCTTCTTTCGGCAACAGGTTTTGCCCAAGGACATTTTAGTGTCGTCTGGTCGGGTTTCGGCAACGATCACATGAATATTTATGTGGTCGATGCGATCATTGGCGGGGTGGCACTCGATGCCGGTGATGAGATTGCTGTATTCGACGGCACCATTTGTGTTGGAAAGGTCTTACTGACACAGCAAATTGTCACCTCTGATATCAATACTTTTGCGGCCATTGCTGCTTCCAGTAAAGATGACGGACAAACAAACGGCTACACCATTGGAAATCCCATTACCTATAAATTCTGGGATTCGAGTAAAAACCTTGAAATCTCAGGAATAACCGCCGAATATTTTCTGAAAAACGGGCAGGTAACTACTGAACCTTCCTATACGCCAAACGCAACAGTCATCGTCAAGCTTTCGGTTGCTGCTCCGGCCAATAAAGCACCAATTGCCAATGCCGGACCGGACCAATCCGCGAACGAAAGGACTACGGTGACTTTGGATGGAACCGCTTCAAGCGACCCCGATGGAAATCCACTGACTTACTTATGGACTGCTCCAGCCGGAATTACACTGAGTTCAACAACCGTTGCTAAACCAACTTTTACCGCTCCGAGCGTAACTAATGATACTGAATTCACATTTTCTTTAGTTGTTAACGATGGTCATGCTGATTCTCCGGCTGATCAGGTGGTGGTCAAGGTTTTACAAACGGATCAGCCACCGGTGGCCAATGCCGGTTCAAACCAGTCCGTATTCGAAGGCGACCTGGTTACCCTCGATGGTTCAGCTTCTTCTACTCCGGGTGATTGTCCGGTCAATTATCAATGGCCTTGTCCGGTAGAAATGGGTATTGGTAAAACCTATGTGACCCGAATTACTTTTACCGGTCAGGAGGTAATTCCAACAAGCGATCATACCATTACCCTGCAAATTGAAGATGCTTCCACTGTTGTTGATCCGGCCCTGAAATTTCAGTGGGTGATCCCTGCCGGGGTTACGCTGAGCCCAAAAATCATCGCCAAGGTCACCATCGTCACTCCTGTAAACCAAGCCGATAAAAAATGCATTTTCTCTCTGGAAGTTTTTGATGGCTCCAATTCGGTAGAACCCGGCAATGGTGTTATAAGCTACGTTTCTATTCCGCCCATCGAAATGCCATTGGTTTCAGTGACTTCAATCTTGTTCTCTGTTTCTTCCCCTGAACCAACTCCTGCCGTGAACTATAAATTTTCCATGCTCGTTTACGACGGTTCCGGCTCGTCCACTCCTGAAAGTGGTGCACCGACTTACTTTTTTATTCAGCCAACTGATATCAATCTAAGTTCACCAACCGTGGCCAAACTGACCATTATTTCTCCTGCCGCCCCGACCGATCCAAACTATGATTTCTCTCTGACTATTTGCAATGGTTCAGAAATTCCAGTGCCGGGTAATGGTGGTGCTTTGACTTACCGATGGATTGCCCCGCCCGGAATAACACTCAGCTCAGAAACTGATGCCAAACCGACTTTTACCGCTCCTCAGGTTGATGTCGATACCGACTATACGTTCTCGCTGGTGGTCAATAATGGAAGAGCTGATTCGCCTCCCGACCTGGTGGTGATTACCGTGAAACACATAAATAAAGCCCCAACGGCCAATGCCGGAGATGACCAGTCGGTACCCAAAGGGGCTTCGGTCACTCTGGACGGATCGGCCTCATCAGATCCTGAAGGTGATGCGCTGACTTATTTATGGACTGCACCCGGAGGAATTAGCCTGAGTTCAAATACAGACAGAAAACCAACTTTCACAGCTCCGAGTGTTTCAGCGGACACCGAATATACCTTTTCTCTGGTGGTCAACGATGGAAAGCTTGATTCTCCGGCGGATCAGGTTGTTGTAACGGTACACAAAGGAAATCAGGCTCCTTTGGCCAATGCAGGATCGGATCAATCGGTGAACGAAGGATCTTCGGGCTCGCTCGACGGTTCGGCTTCTTCTGATCCCGATGGCAATCCCCTCACCTATCAGTGGACCGCTCCGGCTGGTTTTGTTCTCAGTTCAACTGCCGATGCCAAACCTACTTTTACCGCTCCTCAAGTGAGCACGGATACACCATATACATTCTCGCTGGTGGTTAATGACGGAAAGCTTGATTCTCCGGCAGATCAGGTGGTTATTACAGTCAGGAAAACCCACCAGCCACCAGCGGCAAATGCAGGACCGGATCAATCCAGGAATGAGGGAACGTTGATTACGCTCGATGGTTCAGCTTCTTCTGATACGGAATCATATGCGGACGGCGATGCGTTGACATACCAATGGACTGCTCCTGCTGGTATTGTTCTCAGTTCAGCTACAGATGCCAAACCCACTTTTACCGCTCCAGAAGTAAGTACGGATACTCAATATACCTTCTCACTGGTGGTTAATGATGGAAAAGCCGACTCTCAGGCCGATGAAGTAGTGATTACCGTTTTACAGGTTAATAAAGCACCGGTTGCAAATGCAGGCACCGATCAATCTGCGAATGAAGGTGCATCGGTTTTGCTCGATGGTTCGGCTTCTTCCGATCCGGATGGGGATATCCTTACTTATAAATGGACCGCACCGGCCGGAATATTACTTTCATCGGAAACGGATGCAAAACCAACCTTCACTGCTCCCTTAGTCAGTATCGATACGCAATATACATTCTCTCTGGTCGTCAACGACGGACGAACTGATTCTCCGGCCGATGATTTAATCGTTACTGTCAGGAATGTCGATCATGCGCCTTATGTAAAAAATCCAATCCAGAATATTTCGGTCGACAAAGCAGCACCGGATCAAATAATCGATTTGAAAACTGTATTTGCTGACGATGACTTCAGCGATGTATTGATATTCAGTGTTACTTCAAATACCAATGATCAGGTGGTTACAGCCACAATCACAGGTTCCGGTCTGACTATGCATTTTTCAAGTGTAAATATCGGTTCATCAGAAATAGTCATTGCTGCAAGTTCAAACGGGAAAGAAGTCATTTCAAAATTTACCGTGGAGGTCAATATTGCAACCGTAATTAACTCACTATCATACGATTCGGAAGTGCAGATTTACCCTAACCCTACCAAAGGATTGGTTCAGCTCAGATTTAAAAACATCCCGATACCCGGAAGCCGTATAACCGTTTATGATTTAACTGGCAAGATAATCTACAAATCGCTGGTTGTCAACAAAACTGAATCGCTGAACCTGAATGGTAACCCGATAGGATTATATTTTATCAAAATTGAACAGAAGAACCCCAAAACTTATAAACTGGTCGTAGAATAGAGGTCTCATAGCTGAATATTTAAACTGCCAAAAGCCCGTCCATATCAATGATTTGGATGGGTTTTTTTGATTTCAGGAATAATCATCATTTCAAAAAAAAAAATTATCGTATTTATATTGGTTTCGGCAGGTTTTCAATATGCAAATGAATTTAGAAAGTTATGATTTAAAAAGTTAATTTTGAACGACCTATTCAAACAAACCTGATTTCATGAAAAACCTATTTCTGCTGCTTCTGGCTTTCCTCTGTCTTGAAGTTCAATCCCAACCGCTTATTCCTCAAAAAGGTATCGGAGGCAAGTTTTCCCTGACCTGTGCCAATCTGTATTTCGAAGTTGATTCGGCCCGGGGTGCCCGCATTACCTCGTTTAAACTGGACGATAATGAGATCATGTATGTTGATTTCGTTGGTTCAGGAGATATGGCAGGTTCCACCTTTTGGCCCAGTCCTCAGAGTGTCTGGAATTGGCCTCCACCTGTAAACCTCGACAACAAGCCTTTCAGTAAAGTCATCAAGAATAACAAAATTGTATTTCGCGGAAATACAGATACTAAAACGATGTTGCGGTTTTACAAAACTATAGCTGCAAATGCCGCCGATACGTCAATAATAATCGACTATTGCATCAAAAATGAAAAGACCCTGGCTCAAAAATGGGCTCCGTGGGAAATTACCCGGGTAACAAACAGCGGCTTGACCGTTTTTCCAAAATCAACGACCAGTGTAACGGGCGACATGGCTGGTAGAACACAGGCTATTTCCGGATATGTTTGGTACGATCAGGATGCTACCGCTGGCAAGGCCGGAAGTAAGTTTTTCTGCGACGGGAAAGGCTGGCTGGCGCATGTTGTTGATGGGAATATGCTCTTCATAAAGAAATTTGAGGATGTTGCTGCCGGAAAAGCTGCTCCTGGTGAAGCCGAAGTTGAAGTATATACGTCAGGGACTTTACCCTATACTGAACTTGAAGATCAGGGAACTTATACATCCATTGCAAGTAAAGATTCGATCAGCTGGAGGGTAAAATGGTTTGCCCGTATATTACCAGCTTCGGTTGTGGTCAGCGTTGGAAGTACCAGCTTAACAACTTATATTGAAGGCGTTTTAAAGAGAGAATCTCCTTTAACCAAATTAGAAGTCTCCAAAAATTCTGAGGCAAAAATATACCCCAATCCGGCTGAAAATACAATCCAGGTTGAATTGGGTTCGGCTTCCGGGAAAGACATTAATCTAAGGTTGGTTGATTTGCAGGGAAGAATAGTTCTCACCCGTTTAATTACACAGGCAGAAAATCAGATTAATGTTGAAAATCTG
>JBAWZG010000069.1:0-18843 GCA_037143155.1 Bacteroidia bacterium | reverse complement strand
CATCACATAATTTCCATGAATCTGCTGGTTCAGGTAATTAAACTGAATGGTAAACATCAGTTTCTTAGAAAGGAAATAATCGAGGTTGACACGGGTGGAGAAATTTTTGGCCCCGGTGTTAATGGTTGTACCACCTTCGTCGATGTAGCTGAACGATGTAAAATATCTCGTTTTTTCGCCCCCACCTGAAATTTTAAAGTAATGGTCATGGGTAACTGAAGTTTGGGTCAGAGCTCCTAACCAATCGGTGTTGGCTGAATAATTATAAAACAGCGGATAATCTTTGTTGTAGGCAATTTCATCAGGAACCTGGAAAATACCTTTGGCATTATGCCATTCTTCGAGCTGTAACGTAGTGTATTCATCGCCGTTCAGCATGGGAATTGCCCTTGGCTGAAAGTTAATACTACTTTTATACTGGTAGTCAAACTGAACCTTTCCCATTAAACCACGGTTGGTTTCGATGAGCAAAACGCCGTCCGCACCTTTCGATCCGTAAACTGACGTCGCACCGGCATCTTTCAGTACTTCAATGGATTTGATATCCTGCAAGGCAATATTAATCAGGCGGCTGATGTCCTGGGAGTCGGACGAAGCCAAATCAAATTCTTTCGGAACATTGTCCTGGGGAACTCCATCGATAACAATCAATGGTTTGTTATTTCCCATGGAGCTTAAACCGCGGATTACAATCTGTGAACCGGAACCCGGGTCGCCCGAGGCGCTAATGATATCCAAACCCGAAACTTTACCCTGAAGCGCATCGGCTGCCGAGGTAAGTCCTTCATTTTTCATTTCCATCAGGTCGATCTTCACACTTGATGAAGCTTTGTCGCGTTCTTCAATATTGGTCAGTTTATTATCTGATTTGGCTTTTCCAATGATATTGACCTCCGTTAATTGAATATCCGACGAAACAAGCTCTATTACAATTGTCTTTGCAGGGTTTGGCTTGAACACCTTGTTTGCATAACCAATCACACTTACTTTCAACGAATTGAGCGGATTTTTCATCTGGTAAACAAAGTTGCCATCCACATCAGTATTGGTTCCGCTAACCACACGATTTTCCTTATCCGATTCAACGATGAGTGCACCAACAACAGGTGATTTATCATTCTGATCGATAACCTTTCCGCGAATGATTGTTTTGGTCTGAGAGAAAGCTCCTACAAAACTGCAAAGTGCAAGGATCAGAATCAGGATTTTTTTTATTTTTTTCATGAGTTGAAAAACCTTAGGTTTAATTTAATCAATGATTGGCTGGTCAATTATTTGGTATTTACCCGGTCGAACAATAACGGTTTCTTTATTTCGTGGATAACCCCGTTGTTCATAGAATTGGGGAATGCCGTCTGCGTCGTACCGGAGCTCAAACTCCTACCGGTAAGTACATTCGTTCTTTCCGATTCGCTGACAACAACCGAAGGACTTCCATCCTTGGCAGGAATTGTAATCCGATCGATTCCAGGTTCAATTTTAACTTTTGAAAAAATTGTTGTATAAGCAGTGGAACTTTCATCAATTCTTGTGGTTTCGTAATATCCTGAAGGCAAATTTCCATCCGTAAAAATCAAAGCACCCTGAACAAAATGGAACAGAACAAAATTCTGAAGTTGTTTCAGGTTCATGGCATCGGTGTTCATGGTATTTAACAGTGAATCTGTTGGAGCAAATACGGTATAGCTTTGATTATCGGCCATAAAACTGTATTTGGATAGCTTATCCAGACTATACCCGGCTTTTTTGATCAGACTATGAAATTTAGGATATTTTGTTGATAAAGTTGAAAACAATCCACTAACCGAGAAATTAAACCAGTTATTAATCTCGTAGGTGTTTCCATTATCTGAATTGGTACTGATCTGACGAGGAATAATAGTCACTTGCTTTGATCCCTGGTAACCATAGGTTGTTGGTGCTGTACCGGAAACCTCATTGGTTGTGTGATTAAAGATCAGATAATTTCCGGCAAGGTTCTTCACAAATTCCTTCCTGGCCAGTCCTTTTGGCTGATCAACTCCAATATGATTCATCAGCAAGAGACGTAAATCCTCTACAGTTAACGGGATCATGCGGATAGAAGGATATAAGGTAAACGTTGTGAATGATTCCTTGATAGGATCATAAATAAAGGAAGAATCAACTGAAGTCAATTGATCCGGCTCAACAAAAAATGAATAATTCGCATCACTTCTTTTCAAAGCTGACAATAAACCTGACTGTTCGATCGCATACATGATTTTGGAAAATCCTTTACGTGTATAAACCGGACCGGTAACGCTGCTAAATGCTCGTGGTACAATAGCTTGATTTACCCCAATAAATGTACAGTTACTTGCATACTCTTTCTGAACAATAGTTGATTCGTCGATCTTGATCATATCCGATTCGCCGTTCAAAAATCCTTTTTGTAAATCAGTCAGATATACCGGATTAATTGATAAGCTCGAGTTTGCAATAATCCGTTTAATATTTTCAGGAGCAGCTTCGAGACTTCCCCAATTATTTCCTCCGGAAAGATACTTGCTGATTAATTGACTGAGCGCGTCATTGGTCGGAGCTACAATTCCGTGGTGGTAGCGAATCGTCACATCCGATGGAAGACCATAAACACCGCGGGGTGGTTTTGTTTTTTCGCTGGTAATATCAAAAAGCAATTTCGGATAAATGAGGTTGAACAAAGAATCTACAAGCTGTCCCTGTGCTGCACCAGGCTGTTTGAATGTCTCAGGTTCGTTATATTCAAACTCGGCGAACTGGTTCACTAAATCATAATAAGAAGAATATGAATTCGTTTTACTTTTGTTACTCAAGATTTCAGCACCGTTTTTAAGGGGTTCTATGACCCTGTCAATGATGTACACAAATCCATTTTCTGCAAAAATCTCATCGCTTGTAATTCGGCCACCGGCATAATAGAGGTCGGTTACTCCTTCAAACTGCCGGTTAAAGTAGAATGCATAATCATTGGCCGACAAGTTATAAATATCGAAATATTGCTTAAAGAAAATCGGTGAAAACTTGCGTGAATCGGTGAATACCCTTCTGTGCCAACTGGTTTTTAAGGTATCAATAATATTCTGGCGTTTAAGATTCGAATTTTCCTTTTTATACTTGCTCCATTGAACACCATATAAGCGGTCTTTCTCACGCAAAAGTGTTTGCCGTTTATATCCTTTCGGCAAATTATTTTTCAGATCGAGCGTATCGATCCAGCCAAAAATATCCAAAGAAACCAGTTGTTGCTTGCTCCATGGATTCTGAACGAGGTGATATTTGACAAGCTTCAGCACTTCGGCTTTTGGCAAATCATTAATGCTCTTGTAACTCGGGTTACTTTGAAAATAACTTACAAAGGCATCATTTGAAGGTGCAAAAACGGTGTAGCTTCCTGAAACATCAATAATCGTATCGTAACCGGAGATGTGGAGTAAATTGGCAAAAGTGGAAAGTTCCGGTTTAGTCAGTATTTGCGTGTAAAGTTTACCGGCAAGCCATGTAGGACGGGCATAGTGCCCAGTTAATTCATTATCCTTGCGGCAACCTAAAAACAAAACCAATAAGAAAGCAAGTAAGGTTAGTTGTTTTTTCTTTGTCATTTTATAGTTCATAAATATTGAAGAAAACAAATAGAGACATAGGTTAATCGCAGCAAATGTATCAAAAATCGAAACCTCTCGTAAGGCCGAAATTGCACGTATGATCGAAAAGGTCAATAAAAGTTAAAATCGGTTAATTTATGATACTCCTGATTGATTTGTGCTATTGTTTTTTAAAGTTTCGGGCATTCCTTTTAGCCTGAATGTAGTCGGCGTCACACCAAACTGCTCCCTGAAACATTTGACGAAATAGGACAAATTATTAAAGCCAAGGCCATAACCAATTTCCTTTATTGAATAATTGGTGTTGGAAAGCATCTCGCAGGCCTTTTGAAGTTTAAATACCCTGATAAACTCAACCGGAGAAAGACCGGTTAAAGCTTTGAGTTTTCGGTACAGATGAGTGGTACTGATATTCAGATCTTCAGAAAGTTTTTTGACATTGAAATCAGATTCGGAAAGATTGTCTTCGAGCAATTGACGAAGCTTGACAATGAATTCGTCATCCTTCGAAAGATTCGACTGGGAAATTTCGACCATAAAATTTTGAGTCATGTATTTCTCCCGAATCAAATCACGGTTTTTAATTAACCTTGAAATCTGTGCCTTGACAATTGACATATCAAACGGTTTGGTCACATAGGCATCGGCTCCTTTTTCATAACCTGATACAATGTGGTCAGCAGCATTATTTGCAGTTAAAAGTATGACCGGAATATGGCAAGTTTTCGTATTGTCCTTAATTTTTTCGCACAATTCATAACCATCCATTTTTGGCATGATGACATCCGAAATAACAATATCCGGAATAATCCTTAAAATTAGTTCATATCCTTCTTTTCCATCTCCCGCCTCAAAACAATTATAAATTCCTGATAAGGTATTGCTTAAAAACGATCTCAAATCAATATTATCTTCAACGATAACAAGAGTCAGAGCTTTTCCTTTATTTTCAAGCTCATGCACCTGTTCGCTGTTGTATCCGTCTTCATGCCATAAAAATCCTGAATTACTCTCTTCTTCGGTTACTTCGGTGATTTCGAACCTTTCAAAAGGTAAAATCACATGAAATGCAACCCCAATTCCGGCAACCGACTCCACTGAAATGGTTCCGCTGTGCATTTCGATCAGCGACCTTGAAAACGACAAACCGATTCCGGCACCCTCAACATTTTCGTTCACTTTATAAAACCGTTCAAAGATCCTCTCTTTATCATCATCCGAAATATCCTTACCTTCATTAAAAACGGTAATTTGTACTCTTTCCTTTTTATCAGAACTTTCCTCCCGGTCCATAAGATGAAGAGAAACCTTAATCACATGATTTTCGTCGGTGTGTTTAAAGGCATTTGACAGGAGATTATAGAGAACTTCTTCGATTTTCTGACGGTCAATGTCAACCAAAATAACCTGATCAGGTACATCAATCTGCAGGTTCGACTTTCTCCGGCTTTCCAATCCTTTAAAATTTGAATACACTTCCCTGACCAGAGAGGCAATGTCTGCAGTCTGCAGATTAAGCTGTAATTTACCATCATTTAACTTGCTGAAATCAATGATCTGATTGATCAAGGTCAGCAAGTAATTTGAATTCCGAAAAATAAGATTGAGATGTTCCTTCCATTTGGGTTCAATCGAAGTGTAATTTTGTTTCAGATCCTCAACCGGCGCAATAACCAAACTCAGCGGTGTGCGTAACTCATGCGCAATATTGGTTAAGAAACGCATTTTGTTAATATTATTCTCAAAAGAAATAGCATCAATTTTTTTCTTGAAACGGATTTTTTGTTGCTGGTTCAGCCAATAAAAGAGATAACTAATCAAACTGGCAAACATGAACAGTATTATGATCCGCGTATACCATGTTTTATACCAGGGTGGCAATATTTTGATTTCGAGCAATCGTTCTGATTCGGCCTCAATATTATCGGCACTTACAGCCGAGATATGCAAAGTATAAGTTCCCTCAGGTAATTTTGAAAAATAGATATTCTGATTTGACGCCGGAACCGTAATCCAACGGTCAATAAACCCATCCAGTTTATAGCGGATTAAATTACCTTCAGGATATTGATAATGATGCACTCCTACACCAATGCTGAAGGTATTGTTTTGAAACGGAAGTACTAATTCATCCATATCATCCAGAGTCTTCGACATCAAATTTCCTTTGCTTATAGTATCTCCGATATTTACAGTCTTGTTGAGAATCTTGAGGTTAGTGAGTCCGATTTTAGGTGGAATAGGATTATGACTAATTTGATCGGGGTAAAACCTGGTAAATCCATTATCTCCGCCAAAGAACATTTCACCATCAGGCGATTGATAAAACGAATTGACCTTAAAACTTTCACCCTGCAATCCATCAGAAATGCCATAATAAGTGAAAGGTTTATTCGAATTCGCTGCATTAAAGGTAACTAATCCTTTGTTGGTACTGATCCATTTTACTCCGGTTCGATCAGGAAGAATCCCAAGAACATCATCGCCAAGCATACCGTTTGATGCCGTTAGATGTCTGAATTTAATTGAATCAGGATCCATGAAATTTATACCTCCACCCTGGGTTGCCAACCATATTTTCCCATCCGAATTTTCATAGATGCAATTGATTTCATTGGCATTCAGAAAATATTTCTCAGGTTTTGTGGCGATGAACTGGGTAAAGCGAACATCCGGCTTAGTTTTCCCCGATAAATCAAGCTGACTATACTTCGTTTTCAGCAAATTCAAACCATTTATAGTACCGACCCAAAAGCGGTCCTTGCTATCAATGATCATGGACAAAACGGTTTTGCCTGAAACTCCTTCTTTATTTTCGGTGTTATATGGAAAATTAAATGACTTCTTTTCAGGATTTCGTGAGATTGCCGGTATAAATATCAATCCATTACTAAAAGTGCCGCACCAGATATTTTTTTTATTATCAATCATTATTTTTCTCACCACACCCTTAAAAAGCGGCTGTTCCGATTGGGTTCCATAGATCCATCCCTGATTTGTTTTCCTCAATCGATCGATACCACCATTGGAAGCAACCCAAAAGACCGAATCCGATTCGCGGGCAATGTCCCAGATATTATCAAATTCTGAAAGGGGTTTGGCTTGCTGCTGATAACTCAAAACCCTGAATTCGGATAATCCATTCTTGTCAAGTTGCTTGGATGTCACATTCAGGCCCCCCTGCCTCATGCCAACAAAAATCACCTTGTCGGTTCCGTTAAAACTCATTACAATATTACCATTGAGCGATTTTGGATTGGAAGGATCATGCTTAAATGAATAAAATGCTTTCCGGTTTAAATTCAGGATGCTCAAACCAAGGCCCTGGTGTCCAACCCATAGGTTTCCTGAAAAATCTTCGAATAAACATGTGATATTATTGTCCAGAAGAGAACCGAATTTCAAAGGGTCGGGCAAATATTGCCCGGTTTGCCCGGAATTAGTATCGACATACGACAAAACCGGTTCTCCTGAATAACAGTAGATTTTTTGATTGCTTGAATAGAGCAGGTTTTGGATAACTTGGCCTTTAAAGTAAATCGGATCTGTAATCAATTTTTGGTCAGGATGAAGAACTGAAATACCATCATTTGTTCCCAAGTAGAGCTTTTTTTCTTCCGTGACATAGGTAATTGCATTGATATGCTTTGAATAACTAATCTGATTTTGAATACTGATCATGGTATCTCTGGCATCCACAACCACATCAGCCAATAGTAAACGGGTTGGAGTATTCGAATAGGCATCAGAAATAAGTGCCAGATGGTTTTGAAAGGTACTCATGTTATGAATAAAATCAACAAACTCCGTTTTCCCGTTAAATATCTTTAATTTTTTGGTACGATAATTCTGACCGGAATTTGATGAATTATAGATTAAATAAATCCCTGAAGTCGTATGAATCAATACATTGCCATTGGATTCGAAAAAACCGGAAACATAGAAATAAGTTGGAGAAAGTCCGGCAACACTGATCGAATGAAAGGTCTGATCTTCTTTACGAAAAAAAGAAACTCCGGAATTGGATGAAATCCAGAGAACATCCTTTGAATCAATAAAAATTTTGTTAATCTTTTTATCTGCCAAACTCAATGGATTTCCGAGTTCAGGTCTAAAGTACTGAAAGTTGTATCCGTTGTAACATGTCAGTCCGGTCCAGGTTGCAAACCACATTTTACCAGCCTTGTCCTGAGCTATCGAATTGATTTCGCCATTGTACAAACCTTCATTCGTTCTTAAATACCTGAAATCATCACCAAAACAAAACTGAAAAGACAATAAATATATGAATATGAGGACTCTGCCAATTTTCTTCATGACAATTAAAAAATAAAGTGCCAGTAATTACCTTCAAAAGTGGTTCAATATACAAAAGAAACGCTTTTCAACCTATTTTCCTGGTAAGATCATCGTTGAAATCAGAAAGTATTTTCATTCATGTCCTCAATCAACACTGATTCTTTCATTTCAATCCTGCCAAAAAAGTTGACAGGAAAACAGAATAGAAAATTTCAATTTTTAATTTTTCTGTCAATATCTGCATAATCCCTTAATACAAAACACATAGACCGCTATACTTCAACACTATACGATACAATAAACCCGAATTTTTATTACCAAAAGATCATTATAAAGAGAAAACAAGCTACGGAAAACTAAATTTCAATCACGAAATGGTTGATTTTTTGCATCAATGAAAGAATCGTTACATTCTTCTCAATTCATGTATTGACTTTGAAATATATATAATAAGTATTTTTGAGAAGAACCATTTATTATTTCTGAACATCCAATTAATCTAAAATTTAAAAATTATGAAATTAAAACTTTTACTTCTGTTTTTGATGGTAGTAGGTTTTGGTGCATTAGTGAATGCACAGTCAACAAAAGCCTACAACAATCTTATTATTACGGAGATTGAATACCACACCACGGACATGTTCTATCTTGAAATTACAAACATGGGAGTTGAAACCATCAATCTCAAAGAATTTCAGTTTCAGAACAATCCGGCATGGGCACAGCCATATACTGGCTACGATGCAACTTATGCTTTTATGTTGCCAGACAAAGTCATGCATCCTGGAGAATCATTTGTTATCTCTTCGGCCTATGATTACAATCCTAAAATGTGGCCAAAAGATCCACAGCACTATCGTGAAGTGATCACCAAACCTGAATTCTATAAATTAGCCGACCTTTTAATCGATCAACCTGAGTCCACTCCGCTTGCAGCGGGTGATAAAGCATCTCCGGTTGCTAATAGTATGTCTTGCTGGGACGGACGCGAATGTTTTGCTATCCGTCATTTTTTCACCAATCCGGATACTGGGTTGAGGGATTCGGCTGTTGTTGATCAGGTTGGTGGAGTTTTTGATGACCCATCCGGAACAAATAACCATGGGTCCTATGATGTTGCAGGTGTAGTAGGCGGAACTTCCAGTCAAATCTTAATTCGTAAAAACTCAATTAAAACAGGAAACCTGAATTTTAAAGATGGAAGAGGTCTTGACGTTACTGATTCGGAATGGATTCCAATTCCAATTTTAAGTCTAAACAATTGGAATATGTATCCTGTGAGATCAGTATTCTGGACTGTTGGCAATCAGATTGATGCCAAGATTAATGACGCTACCCTGGTACCTAAAAACCCCAAAGTGGTCGTTGATTTGACTGCAAATACAATCACTGTTCCTTGGGGTGTTCGCAACATGGACTCCATCATGTACCAGTTTCAAAGAAAACCAGGTTTGGCATGGGGTTATGATCTTGCCGGAACCTCTGAAGACTCGGCATACATTTCTGCACGCACCGGCGACAAACTTACGCTTTACGCCTGCGGCGATCAGCTGAGCACTCAAAAATTCACCATAAAGGTATTGCCTCCAACCGCCGACGACAATATTGTAATTCCGAAAAACGCCTTCGACTTCAACAATAAGAATGGTAAATTTTCGGTAAACGGAGCAGGACTTTGGAGTTATTCAGATATCCGGGTATCTAACGGCGTTAAAACTATGGATACAATCAGCCGCGTTGACTATGCTACCCGCGTTGATACTTTGTTTAAATACCTTGAAAAAGCACCTAAAGCAAGCTGGCAAATTGTTTACAAAAGTGGAGTTGCAAAACCAGACTTACAAACTGGTGATATACTGAAAGTAACCTCTGAAAGCGGAAAAGTTAAAAATTATTTCCTGAAACTCGAAAAATATGTACCAAGCTTTAATGCTTTGTTATCGTCCATAACATGGCCTGATATTCCTGCAGCATTTAAAGGAGAAATTGCAGGTTCATATGGATGGAAAGGCGATACAATTCCAGGATTCGCGCCTGCTAATTATTCCTATGTCGTAAAAATTCCGGTTGCAGCCGGGTACGATGGTATTCCTGCCTTAACCTATACCAAGCAGGACCTCGACTCAAAAGTAATGGTTAAAAGGGCAAAAACCCTTTCCGGCACTGTTGAAGACCGTACGGTAACTTTCACTGTAACTGCTGAAAACGACACGATTAAAAGTGTTTACAAAGTACAGTTCGAAAAAGAAAAAGATCCTGCAAACTTACAGCCTTACATTGCAGAACCATTTATCTCTCAGATTGTGTACCGTTCAGAATGGACAAGCAGCTTTATGGAAATTTACAATCCTGGAACTGAACCGCTCGACCTGAGTCATTATATGTTTGCAGCCGGATGGGGTCCTGAAATTGACATGTTTAACGGAAATAACGGAACAGCCAACTGGAATAATGCTTACATGAAATACATTCCTGGAAAAAAATGGCAGGACGAAGCTAACTGGCAGGTTCAACCCCGCATTGTAGAGCCCGATTTAAATACATCTTCATTGGTTTATCCTGGTGAGACATTTGTTTTTGCTTATTTACCAAACGGATGGTTGCAGGCAAAAAATCACCCATACAATAAGTATGTCAACGTTAACTTTGCTTTCAATCCTTATGGACGCAGTATTGCTGAAATGTCAAGTATTCCGGGAGTTTGGTTTAATAATAACCGGTTCATGTACAAGATCCTGAACGATTCAGTTATAAACGGTCTTAAACCAGCAACTAACCGAAATGATTTCGAATTAATCGAATCAATTGGCGGAGCAAATAATAATGGTTGGAAAATTGGTGGAGTAAGCATGGATCAACGTAGGAGCTTAACCCGTAAACCAAATGTAACTAAAGGTAATCCTGTTCCTGACGGATCTTTTGGAACTACTTTAGACAACAGCGAATGGATTATGAACAGACCTGAGGATTATTCCAAATTGCCTTGGCCAGATTGGTATGGTGCTGATGTTGCTGTTTGCACAGGAATTGGCTCTCATAAACAAAACGAGGTAACTTCATACAAATCAACGGTAACCTCGCTCAAATACAGAGTTAGTCCAGGTTACAGCACAAAGGAAACTATCAAAGGCTTAACCACAGGTACTACAGTTACAGGCTTCTACCAGAATATCCTGAAAGCTGATCCTCTGCAAGCTCTGAAAGTTAAATCAGCAACTACTGGTTTGGTACTTGCAGATGGTGCAGCGGTACTTAATGGAGATGTTTTAGTTGTATTGTCAGCCGACAGTACAAACACATCATCATATATTTTAAGTGTTACAGCTGAAGGTTTGAGTTCAAATGCAAAACTGACCTCAACTAAATACACCATTAATGTAACTGGCACAACCGGTACTGTTGGTGGATTCAGCGGTGTCAATCCTGCTACTCCTTTAAGAGATATCGTTGCTGGTATCGTTGTTCCAAACGGAGCTACTCTGACCCTTACAAATGAAAACGATGCTTATATGACATTGAATAAGTTGACTTATGATTCAACCTATGTTAATGTGATTGCAACTGATAAGATTTATTTCGAAGTGATTGCTGAAAACGGAATCAATAAAATCACTTATCAGTTGATGCCAACTGCAAATGCAAGTGATGCATATGTAACATCTGATGTTTACAGTGTTAATCAGGATGCAGCATTGATCCAGTTTATTCCGGAAGCAAGTTCAGTTTATACCTTGATGAGCAACCTTACTCCTGCCCCAGGAGCTACGATGGCTATCTACGACAAGGCTGGATTCTTGCGCACTGCCGGTAATATTTACAAGGATGATAAGCTTTTAGTAACGTCCAAGAATGGTACAACATCAAAAGGGTACCTCTTCTCAATCCTGAACTTCAAGCAAAACACCTATCTGGCCTACGTAACTTCTGCTACATATAAGGTTGACCAGGTTGCCCTGACGATCAAATTACCAACAACTTCTGCTGGGATAGCTGATTTCTACAGCAAATTGGATCCTTCTTATGGTGCAAGTCTTATGGTTATTGATAAGAACGGAAATCCTTCAGGCAATTCAGTTGTAAGTGTAGGTGACAGACTTCAGGTAATCGCTGCCGACAATAATACAACTGTGATCTATCAAATTGGAACTACGGTTGGCGTTAGCACTTTGGATAATACTGAAATGATCAAAATGTATCCAAACCCAACGACTGACAAAGTAGTAATCAATGGCCTCACAAAAGGAAACAGAGTCCGTGTATATAATGCAACTGGCATTACTCTTCGCGATGTAACGGTTAACAATTCAACCGAGTACGTTTCCCTTGCAGCTCAGCCTGCAGGCATCTATGTTTTTGTAATATCTTCAGGAGATAAATTCATTAATATCCAGAAGATTATAAAAAAATAACCAACTAAATTGAAACGAGGGCCCTTCACGGGGCCCTTGTTTTTTTACTGAAATGCTAATTGCACTATTCCTTTTTCATTTCAAAAATATTAGTCAAATCTTAATTAGCCTTCCGAATGCCAAACCAACAATTCTTGCTTATTCAAAATGAATAACATGACAATCCATTCTTTCCAAAAGTGAAATCATCATATGAATATTTGAGGTGCCAAACTGCAAAAAGCCGATTCATAAAAGATAAACTTCACCTATTTCATCATCCCGAAACTCATCGAAAAACACAAGCTTCTGAATACCTTTGGCCCAGGTAAACTTCAAAAAAAAAATAAATCAGCAAAAATTTGTAATCCAATAAGATATGCAACTTTCATCCATTTTAAAATATTTATTCATTCTGCTGATCTCAACAAACATCAGTATTGCCCAAACTGCTGTACGCATCGACATTGACCTCACCAAAAATAAAATTCCGGTTTCTCCTCTTATCTACGGAAAAAACGGCGTGCTGCCAAGTACATTTTTGAGTTCAGGGACAACCGCCGATATTACCAAAGCAAGAGAAGCAGGTGTCAGGTTTGTCAGGCAAAGTGGCGGAAACAACAGTACCAAGTACAACTGGAGAAATCAACTTTCAAGTCATCCCGACTGGTATAACAATGTATATGCAAACAACTGGGATAATGCAGCAAAAAACATGCTCGACAAAATGCCCGGAGTGGAAGGAATGTGGTCGTTCCAACTGATCGGAAAATCGGCCGCCAATACAAAAAACAACTTCAACGACTGGGCATACAACCAATCCCAATGGTGGGTAGGATTGAATCAAAACCTGGCCGGAGGTGGACAACCCAATAAATCCGGAACGAATAATGGGAAAGCACTTGTAGAAGGAAATCCGGCACTTTACACCATGGACTGGCCTGCAGATTCGACAATAGGTATTCTCGATAAATGGTTCGGCCCCAAAGGGCTTGGCTACGATAAAACTCGTATCCGTTACTGGGATATGGATAATGAACCTGAAATCTGGTCAGGAACTCACGACGATGTAATGCCAACCCAATGCACAGCCGAAGAATTTATGCAACTCTATTTCAAAGTTGCCAAAGCTGCACGGGCCAAATATCCTGACATCAAACTGGTTGGACCGGTTACAGCCAACGAATGGCAATGGTACAGGTATGGGAACGACGGAATTCCTTCCGGCGGAAAAAAATATTGCTGGCTCGAATTTTTTATCAAACGAATTTCAGAAGAAGAAAAAGCAACAGGCATCCGCTTACTGGATATGATCGATTTGCATTACTATCCCGGATCAAGCGACGCTGCAACCTGTTTGCAGTTTCATCGTGTATTTTTCGACCGGAACTATGTGTATCCTGAAGCCAACGGAGTTCACACGCTGAATGGTGGCTGGGATACCAGCATCAGTAAGGAATATGTTTTAGGTCGGTGTGCCGACTGGCTGACCAAATACATCGGAGCCAATCATGGTGTTGGACTGGCAATCACTGAGACCGGTATGGCCTCAAAAGATGCCAATGTTCAGGCACTTTGGTACGCCTCAACCATGGGCGAATTCATGAAAAATGGTGTCACAATTTTTACTCCATGGAGTTGGGACACTGGTATGTGGGAAGCACTTCATTTATTCAGCCGCTACAACCAGAAAAACTTTGTCCAGGCCACTTCTCAGGATGAAATTTTGGTGTCGGCCTACCCTACTACCGATGTTAATAATGATTCATTATCGGTTGTTCTGATAAACCGGTCATTGACAGATAAGAAACTGGTGAATCTGAACTTTACCGGTTATGTGGTTGGGTTGGATGCATATCCAATGTATTCGCTTTCAAAACTTGGAACTATAGAGACTTTTGTATCACACACAAAAAATGCATTGGTAAAAAGCACTGTTGTTGCTTCTCTAAATCAGATTTCGGTCGAACTTGCACCTATGTCTGTCAATACAATTTTACTAAGAGCACTTCGGGTTGGGGTAAATCCTGAACTAAAAAAGAAAAGTCTGAAAGCCAGCGTTTATCCGAATCCGGCAAGTGATATGGTTCAACTCGATTTTTCGCTGACTGAAAGAAGCCGGTTGAAAATTGACCTCTTCAATGCAAATGGGCAGTTGGTGAGAAACATGATCAAGTCAACATTCGAAGCAGGAAATCAGACCAAAGAATTCGAATTAAATGGTCTTTCCAGCGGTATTTACTGGATTCGACTGACAACTGAATATGACTCACAATCACTAAAACTTGTAAAAAACGACTAAGCGGTGAAGCAGCTATATATCTTTTTATTCACATTTTTATTCATTTATCCTTCCTTCGGCCAAAGTTACACCTGGAGAAATGTAAATTTCCAGGGAACCGGATATGTGGATGGAATAGCAATTCACCCGATAAGTAACGAAATCTATATCCGCACAGATGTTGGCGGAGTTTACCGTTGGGACAGCGTAAACAGCTCATGGTTGCCCATTACGGATGGCAAAATACCTTATTACGGCATTGAAGCTCTGGCATTGAATCCCAGTAACGAAAACGAAATTTTTCTGATTACAGGGGGCAGCAACTCCGGATTTGCTAACGGAAAACTTTTCAAATCGACCAATAAAGGTGCCACATGGAATCAGCTTCCAAATTTTACTGTACCAGTTGCTTGTAACGATGCCTGGCGAAATGACGATCCACGGCTAACCATTGATCCAAATAACGGCGGCCTGATTATGTTTTTTGCTTCACGCGCAAATGGCCTATGGAAAAGTATCAATTCTGGAGTATCCTGGACAAGAATTGCATCAACTGTAATTCCTTCCGGAGTAGTAAACTCAGGAGGACAGGCATTTGTGGTTTTCGATAAAAATTCCGGAAATCAGACGACAAATTCAAAAACTTTATATGTAGGTGTCAGCGGAAGTGGAATATATAAATCAACTGATGGAGGAATAAGTTTTTCGTTGCTGAGTGGAGGCCCCGATGTTGCAATTTACAATCCAGTCAATGGTTCGATTTCGTCTGACGGAACGCTTTATGTGACTTATGCCCAGGGCTGGAGCGATTTATTGGATGGCCGTGTTTATAAGTACACCGCTTCAGGTACCGGATCGAACATCACACCTCCAAACAACAATGGGAAAAGCTTTGGCGGAATTAATGTTTGCCCTACTGATCCGAATAAAATAGTGACCATCCAATGGCGATGGGGCGAAATCAATGGTATTCATTACTCATCCGACGGCGGAAAAACCTGGGCAAAAAAGACTTGTTCGCAAGCCAATTTCAACTGTCCTCCGTGGTGGGATAAAAACTTCCTGAGCTGGGATTATTGTGCCGGTATCGCATTCGATCCTTTAAATCCGAAGAAAGTCTGGTTCACATTTGGAGGAGGTGTTTTTATCACCAATGACATCACTGTAAGCAATCCTGTTTACTATGTTGAAGAAAAGAACCTCGAAGAATTATGCGTGGTTCGTGTCTGTGTTCCGCCATCACCCTGCACTACAACATTAGTTGCTACAGTTTTGGATCAACAGGGTTTTGCTTTTAAAGACGTCGATCAGGTACCAAAAGCAAAAATAGGTTCAGGATTCGGACAAGGCAATTCAATCGATTACTGTGCTACCAATCCTAACTTTTTTGTTCGGGTTGCCGATGACCAGCAATGGACCAAACCCTCCGGGTTCGGGCAATATTCGAGTGATGGAGCTGCTACCTGGAAAAACTTCACCACAAGACCAACAAATACTTCAGCCTCCGGAAATGTTTCAATTTCGGCCAGTAATCAAAACAACTGGGTTTGGGCTCCTTTAAACTGCACAACCAATTCGGTAAATGTTATGCCATATTACACCACCAATGGCGGCACAAGCTGGGTGGCTTGTTCAGGAATTCAGGCAGGTGATAATGTTTGCTCACAGGTATATGCCGGAAGTAAATACCTGGTTTCTGATCGGGTAAATGGTTCGGTTTTTTATTACTATTCGTACGATAATACAAATACCTACTTCTACCGAAGCATCGATGGTGGAGCTACCTATGCTAAAATATCTACCAACGCATTACCGGGATATTACCAGGTAAAACTTGAAGCAATGCCGGGAAAAGAAAAAAATCTCATGTTTTGCACCAGAAATGGTTCAGCGCTCTACTTCAGCAGCAACAGCGGCGACAACTGGGCGAAAATTTCAGGCGTAACCAATTGTATCTCATTCGGATTTGGAAAATCAATAGGAACTTCGCCGAACCTAACTTTGTTTGTGAATGCAACTGTTAAAGGTGTTAGCGGTGTCTATTATTCAACCGACATGGGTCTGACCTGGTCAGCTAACCTGATTACAGGCAATGTTCCGGCAGGCTGCAGTGATATCAGCGGAGACTTGCGTGAAGAATATACCGTATATATAGGCACTGGTGGCAGAGGAGTTATCTATGGTAAAGTGCTAAAAACTGCAAGTATTCTTCCGGAAGAACTCTCACCCATGAGAGTCTTTCCTAATCCGATCAACATTAAAAAAAATTCAGAAATTACAATCAACGGAATTCAAAGCAGAAATGCAGATTGTTCAGTTTTTGATTTGAATGGAAAAATCATCAGCCGGAAATATTTTTCAAGCATATATGACAATCAGGTACAATTAGGTTTGCCAAGAAGCTTGAAATCGGGTCCATATTTCATTTCATTAAAAACAAATTCAACCATAAATCAAATGAAACTAATGGTTCAATAAACCAAAACCAAAACCTCAAAAATCATTGACCATGAAAAAAAATCTATTTTTCATTATCCTGCTTGGCGGATTAATTTTGAGTCTCAGCCTTCAGGCACAGCCAGTAAAAAAACATGGAAATCTTTCGGTTAAAGGAATTCAACTAACCGATGAACATGGAAGCGCTACAGTATTGAATGGTATTAGCTACGGATGGCACAATTGGTGGTCACCGTTCTACAACAAGGAATCGGTTAACTGGCTGGCTACCGACTGGAAATGCTCTGCCGTCAGGGCTGCCATGGGCGTTGAACCAAAAGAAGGCTATCTGGACAAACCTGACTGGTCGAAAGAAAAGGTTGAAGCGGTTGTTGATGGAGCCATCGAAAATGGCATTTATGTTCTGATTGATTTTCACAGTCACAACATTCGTCTACCCGAAGCCAAAGTATTTTTTACAGAAATGGCTACCAAATATGGCAAATACCCGAATGTGATCTACGAATTGTACAATGAACCGGTGAAAGACTCCTGGACACAAGTTAAAGAATATTCCGTCGAACTGATTAAAACGATCCGTGCCATCGATCCGGACAATGTGATTCTGGTCGGAAGTCCCCATTGGGATCAGGACATTCATCTGGTAGCCGACGACCCGATTCTGGGATTCAATAACATCATGTACACCTGTCATTTTTATGCCGGAACACATGGACAATCTTTACGCGACCGATGCGATTATGCTTTGAAAAAAGGAATTCCGGTTTTCATTTCAGAATCTGCAGGTATGGAAGCTTCCGGAGACGGTCCTATAAACTATGAAGAATGGCAGAAATGGATCGATTGGTGTGCAACCAACAAAATCAGTCTGATCAGCTGGTCTGTTTCAGCAAAAAAAGAAACCTGTTCGATGATTAAACCGGGTGTTTCTGTACAAGGCAACTGGAAAGAAGCCGACCTGAATGAATCAGGTATCAAAACCCGTGAATTGCTAAGAAAACAGGCCAATGCTGAGAAATAAATAACTGATTAATGAATATTATTGTAGAGACGCACGGCCATGCGTCTCTATAACAAAAAATAGTAATCTCGCTATAAATATAAAAACAACAGTCAGTTACAATGAAATTTAATTCGTTCAACCGTATCATCCTTGCGATAGTTTGTTTTTGCATTCCTGCAATACAGCAAGCTGTTTATGCGCAGGTCACCGTTTCTGGCATGTTTACCAGCGGAATGGTTTTGCAGCAAAACAGCGAAGCAAGCATCTGGGGTTGGGCCAATCCCAGCGACACCATAGCTGTTACCGGCAGCTGGAACAATAAAACGGTAAAAACAGCCACTGATTCAAATAAAAAATGGACTCTGAAACTCAGTACTCCGGCTGCAAAAACTGACGGAACTTCATATACAATAACAATCAAAGGGACAAATACCATCCTGTTGAATGGAGTCCTGATAGGCGAAGTCTGGTTACTTTCCGGACAATCGAACATGGAAATGCCGCTTGAAGGCTGGGGAGGTGCCCCCGTAGAAGGCAGTACACAGGCCATCTCATCAGCCAATTATCCAAACATTCGATTGCTCATTATCGGAAAAAAATCAGTAGCGACACCTCAGTCCAACATTGTCAGAAACGGAACAGATGGAGTCTGGACTGGCTGTTCTCCAGGTACAGTAAAACAATTTAGTGCAGTTGGCTATTTCTTCGGAAAAGAAATCTTCTCCAAACTAAATATACCGATCGGTTTGGTGCAAAGCGCATGGGGAGGATCGAGTTGCGAAACCTGGGCGAATTCGGCATCACTTCAGT
>JBAWZG010000068.1:0-19085 GCA_037143155.1 Bacteroidia bacterium | reverse complement strand
GAAAACGCGTAGATGATAATTGGATAAAGAAACGATCGGGCATTCTAAAAAACCGGTTGGCTTTCTACGGAAAAATTGACATTGGCATTTTACCCGGCATCGAATCAGATAGGTACCGGTTTGTATAGAATGAGCTACTGGATCTGAAGATTGTTGCAGCAAAGAGCTTGTTGCTATATCCTGTTTTTAGCTTTAGAGCTGAAGTCTGTTTGTATTAACGTGGGTTCGAAATAAGTAATGGACACAATACGTGTGAATAAAACTATTTTTTGCCCCAATTCCCTGCCTGCGGGCTGCAGACAACTGTTCCCCATTAAGGGAAGGGGGTTTGAACGACGGCAACTCTGAGAAGACGACCTTTAAAGAGCATAAATTCAAAACTTGCAAAATGAAAAGTTTCCCGTCTGCTGTCGGGGTGCAACCCAAAGAGGTGTAGCTAATCAAATCAATGTTGTTTAGATACTTCTATCTTGAATTTTGATAATTAGCAGTCTTTCAACCAACTCTTTAACTTGTCTGACCGCTTCAGGAATCGCCGCTTCAACTTCCGGAGTAAGGTCCATTCCCATATCCTGAAAGTCTTTGACCGAAACTGCAACAAGGAAAATTTCAGGCATATTTCCCAATAAAAAAGCGGCATCAAGCAAGTCTTTCAGGCCAACTTCATGAGCGCTTAATTGCTTTGGAAAATCTTTGGCATACTTCGGTTTCAAAACTCTCACATGACCTGCAGGGAAATCATCAAGTGATGCATCGATCATGACTACTGTCGAGTAGGATTGAATGAAGCCGAGTAAATGAAAGCCGCCGGTTCCGCCATCCATTAAATCTGCCCTGGTATATTCTTCCTTTTCAAGTGCCGAAACGACATGAATGCCAATTCCTTCGTCATTCAACAAGATGTTTCCTATCCCGAGAATCAGGATTTTATTTGGTTGTGAAGTCAAGATCTGAAGTTTATTATTGGTTAAATATCTTTCACAAAATCAGTTTTTCTCATATGAAATTCCATAGGACTCCGTTTCACTCGTCCTATGCTTTTACATATCGGGGCGTTGCCCCTTTCTCAATGATATATTCATTGAATGATAGGTCTGAAAGACCGTCATGTATTAGCACAGGGCGAATAATGTCCTGTGGGTAATTTTGGATCACTTCATTTTGTTGTGGGCCATTTTGTAAAGGTCAATTTAAAATCCATTTTCTGTCCTTAGGCCGGACTGGCCCTTACTTTTCCATTCCCTGCCCGCGGCAGGCGGGGATGAAAAGTAAGCAATCCCGATTACTCGGGATGTCAAAACGAACCCTCAGCCCGTCCGGCTTGAGGACAAAGCATTGAAATGGAATATATTTTAAAATTGTTCTAAACATTAAGGATATTCCCCCTCAATAATATCATGTGATCCATGATTTTGAATCATATTCAATCTAAATTATGCCCGTACCAAAAAATAAAGATCAACGATTCTTGAGTTTGAGTTAATCTGACGCCTTCAAAAATCGCTGACCTTTATTTATAATCATCTGTAAATCTATCCGTACTGTTATTTTTTCGAACTGTCTTCCGGATTATCGTGACGATCAATCACATCTTCTTCGATAAATTTCCAGCCACCAATCATGGAAGAGGTAATTCCGCGACGTTCAATGTAATCGTGATAGAAAACAAGGTAAATATGAACCATGGCGAAAAGGATGAATCCCCACATCAGGACGTGATGAAGTTGCCTTACCGCCATGTCTCCTCCCATTAAAGGGACAAACCAGGCGAACATTTTTGGCAGAAACGAACTGCTCATGGCTGAATACATTCCGAATCCGGTCAAACATTGCAGCAGAAAGATCAGGAATGTGATAAAATAGATGAATGCAGCCAGTGAATTATGACCGATAGAATCAATCTTTTTATGGGTAAGCTGAAGAATATCAACCCGGATGACATCGAAAATCTCTTTCCACTGACTATGTTTATACGGAATGAAATTGTACCAGCGCGAAAACTCATTTCCGGCGAATCCCCAATACGTGCGAAACACAAAATTGAAGAAAAACAGAAATGCGCTTACAAAATGGATGAAACGAACCGTTCCGAACCAATAATTATAATAGGCTTCGGTTCCTCTCATAAATGCCGGCGGGTTGCCAATCACAAAGCCTGTGATGCAAAGCGCTGTGATGCACAATGCATTGACCCAGTGGTAGATTCGAACAGGCATTTCCCAAACATACACTTCACGTAAGGGGATCGATCGACTTTTCATGGCTTAATAGGTTTTAAGATCGTGAATGGTAGTCCCGTTTTCATCATACACATGCACGGCACAGGCCAGGCATGGATCGAAAGAGTGAATCGTGCGGAGTACTTCGAGCGGCACTTTTGGATCAGCAACCGGTGTACCAATCAGCGATTGTTCATAAGCCGAGCGTTTTCCTTCCACATCGCGTGGAGATGCATTCCAGGTTGTCGGAACGACCAACTGATAATTCTCGATTTTTTTATCCTGAATCACAATGAAATGAGACAAGGCACCACGTGGAGCTTCAACCATTCCAATACCTTTGGCCGTTGCCGGCCAGCTTGAAAGTTCCCATTTCACGTTATTTTGGGTTCGCGAATCACCATTTTTAATATTGGCTAAAAGTTGCTGATACGATTCCATAGCCCAACCGCAGGTCAGTTTGGTTTCAAGTCCGCGCGCGGCAGTGCGACCCAGCGTGGAGAATAATGCTCCTACCGGAACATCCAGCGCTTTCAATGCACCTTCAATCACTTCTTTGTAATCGGCACGGCCTGAGGCGTAACCAACAAGCATTCTGGCTAAAGGACCAACTTCCATTGGATAACCCTTCCAGCGCGGAGTCTTTACCCAGCTGTATTTCTTCGAAACATCCAGATGATCGTAAGGTGGTTTTGGACCGGTATAATTCAGTTTGGTCTCACCTTCCCATGGATGCAGTCCGGTTTTATCGCCTTTGGAATAATCGTACCACGAATTGTTCACATATTCCTGAATCTGAGTTGGATCATCAGCTTTGATTTCATGGATTTTACTCAGGTCGCGGTTTAAAATTACACCTCTGGGCATTTTAAAGCTTTCCGGATTGTTATACCCATTCATCGGGAAATCGCCAAACGACATATAATTGCTTAATCCACCTCCGATTGCACCCCAATCACTTTTGTAGTATCCGGCGATGGCCAGTAAGTCAGGAATGTAAACCTGATCGACAAATGTTTTTGCATCTTCGAATAGTTTTCCAACCATAGCAAGCCTTTCAGCATTTACTGCATTGGCTTCTTCGATGTTAATTGAACATGGAACGCCACCAACCAAATAATTCGGATGAGGATTTTTTCCTCCGAAAATGGTATGAACTTTCACCAGTTCTTTTTGCCATTCGAGCGCTTCTAAATAATGTGCCACTGCCAGAAGGTTTACTTCAGCAGGAAGTTTGTAGGCCGAATGCCCCCAGTATCCATTGGCGAAAATGCCTAACTGACCGCTTTCAACAAAGTTTTTAAACCGTTTCTGAATGTCGGTAAAATAACCAACGGAACTTTTTGGCCAGGCCGAAATGCTCTGTGCAATCCGCGATGTTTCAGCCGGACTGGCTTTTAATGCAGAAACCACGTCGACCCAGTCGAGGGCATGAAGCACATAAAAATGTACCACATGGTCCTGAATATACAAAGCCTGAGCCATCAGGTTTCGGATAAGTTCAGCATTTGGGGGCACTGAGATTCCAAGAGCATTCTCCACGGTACGGACCGAAGTCAGCGAATGTGTTGAGGTGCAAACACCGCATACACGCCCGACAAAAGCCCATGCATCGCGTGGATCGCGACCTTTTAATATAGTTTCGATGCCACGAACCATTGTTCCGGAACTAAAGGCATCGGTGATTATTCCATTATTTACTTCAATTTCAACCCGCAAATGACCTTCGATTCGGGTAATTGGATCTATAACGATTCTTTCAGCCATGATAATTTATCTTTAGGTATTTGTGTTTAGGAACCAGATTCCGGTGTATTTTCAATTTCGCGATGTTTGCGGATGTTGGTAACAACAGCGTGGCCTGCAACTCCAACTGCGGTGGCAATACCGAGTCCGAGTCCGATTTTATCAGCAGTAACTTCTATTCCAAATCCTTTCACATCAGGCAAATGCTGATAGAATGGACCATTGTCCCAGAATCCTTCTTCAGAACAACCGATGCACGGATGCCCGGATTGAATCGGATAACTGACTCCATCATTCCATTTGATAATTCCGCATGAGTTATAGGTAACCGGACCTTTGCAGCCCATTTTATACAGACAATATCCACGTTTGGCGCCTTCATCGTCAAAGGATTCGACAAACAAACCGGCATCGAAATTGGCACGGCGATAACAGGTGTCGTGCACACGGCGGGAATAGAATGCTTTTGGACGGTTCAGTTCATCGAGTTGAGGAATGCGGTCGAATGTAAGTAAATGAACCACCACTCCAGCCATTACATCAGCAATTGGCGGACAACCCTGAACATTGATGACCGGTTTTCCGCTGATGACTTTGTGAACAGGTTTTGCTCCGGTTGGATTTGGATGTGCTGCCTGAACACATCCGGCAGAAGCACAGTTTCCCCAGGCCACAACTGCCTTGCAGTTTGCAACAGCTTCTTCCAGAATAGCCTTTGCACTGCGACCTCCAATGCAGCAATATGCTTCGTTTTCTGTGGGGATTGATCCTTCGACCATCACAATATATTCGCCAGGGAATTTCGCCATCACGGTTTTGTAAGCTTCTTCAGCCTGAACTCCGGAAGCTGCCATGAGGGTTTCCTGGTAGTCGAGCGAAATCTTATCCAGCACAATATTCGCTACTATTGGATGCGAAGCGCGGATAAAAGACTCGCTGCAACAGGTGCATTCCTGAAAATGGAACCAGATGACCGGAAGACGCGGTTTGGTTTGAAGTGCTTTAACGATCTGGCCAACACCGCTGGCTTCCAATCCAAGAAAGGCGGCCATTGTTGTACAAAACTTAAGAAAATCCTTACGGGATATCCCATCCTTTCTGGTTTCCTCATAAAACGTGGGTTGATTGTTTTCCATAAAGCGATCGGTATTAATTAGTTCACTAAACCTTGAATTTATACACATAATTTTGCAATTCAAACAGCGAATATTAACTGCCGCGTTAATTTATATTCATTCTAAATAAAATACAGTCATATATTTAGGATAAATTTTGGCTGTCCATTGGTAGGAAATCTTTTGAAATATGCATTTAACAACAAGTTTGAAAAATTCCGGATAATTATTTTGTGCAAAAACGATGGCAGATGAATTGGCTGGCATGACGTTTGATTTTCGAACACAAATAGAAATTTGTTCGAAAAAATTAGAGTCGAGCTTATGCGACATCTATCTTTTGCCAATCATATATCACATATTCCTTTGATAATTAATTTCGAAATAAGACAGAATACCAACAATTTGCGGTAGAATCATGAAATGTTCGTTAATCCTTCTTCATTGAAAAAGTATCCAATTCATTCCGGATTATACGTTCAGGTATGTAAACTTTTCATCTTAACCGAAGGTTTTAGATAGATGGTTTAAGCAACAGCGGCATTAAAACCTTATTTTTGCCTGATCCTTGAAATTAATATCAGAGACCTTGAACATGAAGACTTTAAATGAAGACGCCCAGTCGGCGGGGATTATTTTGCTCGAGATTGGTTCATTACTGATGAGTTCAGGCGCAAGTACACACCGGACCAGGCTGACCATGGAGCGAATTGCACGAGGCTTGGGATATGGTATCGAATTACTGATAACCCAGCGCGCGCTGATGCTGACCATTATTGAGAAAGATCATGAGCTATTTTTCAGCAGGTTGAAACGGATTTCTCCCCATGGAGTTAACTTCCGGATGGTGAGTGGAATCAGCCACTTGAGTTGGGACGTGATGGAGGGCAATTGGACTATTTCCCAAATTTCGGAGGAAGTTCTGCGACTTAAAGCACTTCCGCATTATCCCCGTTTGGTTGTTTTAGCACTGGTTGGATTGGCAGGTGCTGCTTTCTGCCGTATTTTTGGGGGCGGCTACATTGAAATGACCGTTGCATTTCTTGCTACAGTGACCGGCCTGTTTGTCAGGCAGGAGGCTTTAAAGGTAAAATTCAATCCATATATCTGTGTTTATTTTGCGGCATTTTCAGCCTCATTTATTGCCGGGATGGCCGAACATTTTCAGATTGGAGCCGATCCTGAAAAGGCATTTGCAACCTCGGTTTTATTTCTTGTCCCTGGAGTTCCCCTGATTAATTCGGTGACCGACATGATGGATGGAAATATTCAGAACGGGATGGTTCGGGCAATGAACGGATTGATGATTTCATTTGCCATAGCCATGGGAATTTTTTCAGTAAAAATGATTTTAACCTTTATCCGATGATTTTACTTGAAATACTAACAAAAAGCTTTTGGGCAGGCATAGCAGCAATTGGATTTGCAGTGCTTTTTAATGTTCCGCGAAGGGTTATTTTCCCGATTTGGGTGCTTGGTACATTGGGCGGTCTGGTGAAATTTTCGGTATTGTATTTTAATGTGGGCATTATTTTGGCCTCATTCCTGGGAGCAACTGTTATCGGAATCGTTAGCATTCAGATGGCTCACATGCGAAACAGTCCACCGCTGGTTTTTTCTATACCTTCTGTCATTCCTATGGTTCCGGGCTTTTTTGCTTACAAAATGATGCTCGGACTCATGGCTCTCACAAGCACCGAAAATACCGACACCTATCTTAAAACACTCATTGAAACCGTTCACAACGGAGCTGTAATGATGTTTATTCTGATTTCTCTTGGTATTGGTGTCGCTATTCCGATGCTGATCACCCGAAAGGAATCGATTAAAAAGTCAAAATTCAAAAAAAATAAAAAAGCGGCCATTTCAACCTGACCGCTATTCAATTATTTCCGAGTCCGGATTTGTTGCATGGATACCTGCTTCCGGACATATTTTTCAATTTCACGGTCAGCGCCTGATGCGGTGAAGAGTTCGGCAGAGTTCAATTCAACCGGATTTGTAATTTCAACTTCAGGAAGAATCTGAATCGATTCGTAGCTTTCAATTTCATTTTCAGAATCAATGGCTGTAAATGCCTTTGCTGAGTATAAGGATGATTCATCGGTCAATACATCTTCTTCAAATAGAAATTGCTTGGCTGCGTATTGGTCGAGTTCTCCATTAAAATCGATAGATGAATATACTTCGGCTGAATAAATTAAAGTCTTTTCGGAGCTCCATGATTCATTAGTCACCATTTCTACTTTTTCGCTGATAACTTCAGAGTTGATTAATTTCTTATTGTCTGTTATGGCATTGATATTTATTAATCCAATAAATCCAAGTGCGCAAATTGCATGCTGTGTTCTAATTTTCGTTTTCATAATTGTTGTCTTTTGTTTCCGGATCTCGTTCGCCGGAAGATTCTGTTTCTTTTATATTCACTATTAAGACTTTTAAAAAGCCAATAGGTTACTTTTTAAACAGTTAATTAAAAGACAAACTTATCTTAATAAGATGTTAATGGATTTAGAATTGTTGGCTATAAGTTAAGTAATCAGCAGGAAACTGGCTTTCCCAATGAGGTGGAAGTTCGCTGAATAGTCCGAAAACGCAGGATCCGCTGCCCGACATGGAAGCATATTCAGCTCCCAACTCATAGAATTTTTGTTTGAGGGTTCCGATTTCCGGATAGTACTGAAATACAGACGGTTCAAATTGATTAATTACTTTATCTTTCCATTCCTGAACCGGAAGTTGGAGTAATTCGACCAAAGAAACCGATGATTTTTTCGGCACAACAAATTGAAATGCTTTGGCCGTAGAAACTTCGATTGGCGGCTTTACCAAAAGGACGAACCTACCGTTAAGAGTTAAGTCTATTATGTTCATCAACTCGCCTCTTCCGGTGGCATAAACCGGTTTATTCACAATAAAAAACGGACAATCGCTTCCTAACACGGCAGAATAATCAAGCAATTTGTCTTCGGAAAGTTTCAAATTGAAGGTTTTATTCAACAAACGAAGCATAAATGCAGCATCAGAAGAGCCGCCACCAAGACCAGCGCCCATTGGAATTGTCTTGTGCAAATGGATTTTTAAGGCAGGTAATCCGAAGTCTTTCTGAAGCAGTCGATACGCTTTAATTACCAGGTTCGATTCTATGGATCCTGAAATTTGGATTCCGGTGGTGGTTAATTCAAGTTCATCGGCAACAACAAATTCAAGCACATCGCTCCAGCCAACCGGTAAGAAAACGGTCTCCAGGTTGTGAAAACCATCCGGACGCTTTTCAGTGATATGTAAACCAAGATTTATTTTGGCGTTTGGAAATGTAATCATAAGGCAAAAGTAGGAAATATCAATGATGAGTTATGAGTTATAAGTTATAAGTTATATCACCGGATGAAGATTCTCAATTCTAAGAAATATCTGTCACCTGATTTTTCACATTAAATTCCGGAAGAAAAGTACGTTTTTTTGCGCCTCAATTATTATTCTGTATTTTGCAAGACCTTAAAACTGCCAAAATGGTACACACTCAGAAGCAAAAAATCCAATCTGTCATCATGGATTATTCGATCATGCTCATCGGACTTAGTCTGTATGCATTTTCGTGGATCTTATTTTTAGTGCCGGCAAAGATTACCGGAGGCGGGATAAGCGGCCTGGCAGCAGTAATTTTCTATAGTACCAAAATCCCGATCGGGTTGACGTTTTTTGTGATCAATGTGGTTCTGGTCTCGATCGCGATGAAAATTATCGGTGCAAGTTTTGGCATAAAAACCATATTCAGCATGGTTGTTTTATCCCTTTTATTCTCCATTCCTCCTGAACTCTTTCCGGACGCCATCATCAACGACAATTTTCTGTCGGCAGTTTTGGGCGGAATGTTTGGCGGCGTTGGGATCGGCCTTGTTTTTTCGAGAGGTGGAAGTACCGGTGGCACCGATATTATTGCCATGATAATCAACAAGTACAGGAACATCAGCCCAGGGCGCATCATCCTGTACTGCGACGTAATCATCATTGGTTCATCCTATTTTCTGGTTCATTCGCTCGACAAAATGGTCTATGGATTTGTTTCCATGGCAGTGGTTTCGTACACTTTGGATGCTTATCTGAGCGGTTCGAACGCATCGGCTCAGATTTTTATTTTCTCGCCTAAATATGAAGAAATTGCCGATTTCATCAACATCGAATCGAGGCGAGGTGTAACTGTTTTGGACGGGGTTGGCTGGTACACGCAGAAAGACGTGAAGGTTTTGCTGGCTGTCGTTCGAAAAAAGGAAACCAGCATGATTTTCAGAAAAGTGAAAGAAATTGATCCGGATGCATTCATCTCGATGGCCAGTGTAATGGGTGTTTATGGCCAGGGCTTCGATAAAATTAAAGGCTGACCGGGTCCAAATATCGCCATTAACATTTTTTAATTGATTTTAGCATTGAAGGTAAACTCTGTCATATGAGGTAATTAACGCGCCAATGATGGTTTTGTAAGTGGATCTTTGCGTTCCGGCTTCCGGTTAAAGGTATTGAAACTTATTAATTTTGTTATTTTTGAGAAGACGGAAACAGACATCCGGAAAAGTATTTTCCTGTCAGCAAGAAGTATTTTTCCGGTTTTATATTTTTTACAGAAATCGGTTTGAAAATGAATATCAAAATCTATTATCAAAAATATCGGCGCCTGATTAATGTTTTTATCTGGCTTTTTACCTTTATCTTCTTATTACAGGTTGTTTATTACCTATACGATCAATACGAAACCAAGCGGATTATAAAAGAATTAGCCAAACAGGGCGAAGTTAAAGTACCGGAACCTGTATTGCTTTTTAACCTTCCGATGGATTCCTTCAACATTGTTCCGGGTCAAATCCGTTCAGGGCAGAACCTTTCTGATATCCTTATGACAAAAGGGATTTCAATGACCAAAATAGATGAGATTTCTAAAAAGTCGATTCTGACTTTTGATGTCCGGAAAATGAAAATCAATAATGCCTACTATTTTTTCATGAACAAGAAGGTGACCTCCAAGGTCGATTATTTTATTTATGAAATTAGCCCGGTGGATTATGTGGTTTACGACCTGAGCGACAGCCTCCGGATTTACAAGGAAAAAAAGCCGATAATAACCCTCATGAAAACGGCGAGCGGTGTAATTACTTCATCCTTATGGAAGACACTTGAGTCGCAAGCACTTGACCCGAATTTAGCTCTGTCTCTGAATGATATTTACCAGTGGAGCATTGACTTCTACGGATTGCAGAAAGGTGATAAATTCAGGGTAATTTATGAGGAGAATTTTGTCTTTGGAAAATCGATCGGTATCGGGCGGATTTTTGCTTCCCAGTTTGTGCATGCCAATGAAGATTTTTACGCTTTCCGTTTTACTCAAAACAACGAGGAAAGCTATTTCGATAACATAGGGAAAAGCCTGAAAAAAGCATTTCTGAAGGCTCCGTTAAAATTTAACCGGATCAGTTCTGTATTTTCTGCCAGCCGGTTTCATCCGGTTCTGAAAATATACCGTCCTCATTTTGGGGTTGATTATGCCGCACCAACCGGTACTCCGGTAGTTTCCATCAGTGATGGAACTGTAATCGCAAAAGGTTATCAGCCTGCCGGAGGAGGAAATTTCCTGAAGATCAAACATAATTCGGCATACACAACCAGCTACATGCACCTGAGTAAATTTGGTGCAGGAATTGCCACCGGAGTTCGGGTTCATCAGGGACAATTAATCGGATATGTTGGTGCAACGGGGCTGGCTTCGGGTCCGCATCTCGATTTCCGCGTATTTTTGAACGGTGACCCAGTCGATCCGTTAAAAGTCAAATCACCTCCAACCGAGCCCATCATGGAGAAAAACATGAAATCCTATACCATTCACTGCGATTCATTGATGACCAAATTGGTGGCGATTAAGGATTTCTAAATCCAGGGAAAGAGGAAACAGAAATAGGAAATGAGGAAAAAGGAAAACATTTGATCAGATCATTTCCTTTTTTCTCATTTATTTTTTCTACCGTCTTCGCAGTTTGTAGACCAAGTCCCACAAAACAATTCCGGCGCTCACCGAAATATTGAATGAGTGTTTGGTCCCGTATTGCGGAATTTCGATTGCACCATCACAGCAATTCACTACCGATTGCTGAACTCCTTTGACTTCATTTCCAAAAACCAATGCCAACTTCTGATTTTTCTCAGGAGTAAAATCTGGAAGTGAGATGCTGTTTTCAACCTGTTCAACGGCAAAAACCCGATACCCGTTTTCTTTCAGTTGGGCAACGGCAAGTTCGGTTTCTTCAAAATATTCCCAGGGAACCGATTTCTCAGCATCCAGAGCCGTTTTGTGAATGTCTTTATTTGGTGGAGTTGCCGTAATTCCGCACAAAATAACCTTTTCAATCAGCAAAGCATCGGAAGTGCGAAATACTGAACCGATGTTATTGCAACTCCTGACATTATCCAACACGACTGTGATCGGAGTTTTGTCAGTCTCCTTATATTCATCAACGGAAAGGCGGTCGAGTTCTGTATTCTTTAATTTGCGCATAGGTTCTCAATTAAATTGCGACTAAAGTGCTTAGTTATCGGATTGCATATAGTAACCCCATGCCTTTTTCAACTTTAGGCACTTTAGTTACACTTTAGGCACTTCACACTTTCTTCCTCCGTATTGGCATCGACATGCATCGGGCACCACCACCACCACGGGCCAGTTCCGATCCCGGAATGGTTACGACACATTTACCATCGGGAATTTCGCAAAGTCCGCCAAGCAAATCTTTTGCAGGTATAATCTGAAATCCATTGCGGTTGAGTTCGTCAATCGTATGTACATTGCGTTCGTATCCGATGACTTTTCCGGGGGCAAAAGCAAGAAAGTTGGCGCCACTGTGCCATTGCTCCCGTTCCTGAGTCCAGTTGTCAATTCCACCGCCACATTGAATTGGATTCATGTCGATACCCAGTTTTTTCAGGGCTTTTGGCAGATTCTTCTGTTCCTGAATACTGATCACCTTCCCATTTTCAATCTGAATATGAATGGTGTGAAACCGGTTGGTTCCCATGATCAAAGGCTGGTAAACCATGCATGAATCTGCATCAAGAAAGGTAAAAACCATGTCCAGATGGATGAAAGATTCCGGTGTATCGGGCAGTTCCTGAATGAGAATATGTTGCAAACCGCCTTTTTTGGATTTGATATTTTCGAGAATGAAATCGATTCCCTGCGTGCTTGTTCGAATACCGGTACCAATAACCAGAACATCTTCACGTCCAACCTGGAAGTCACCGCCTTCAATCGAAATTCCGGGAAAATTAGCGATGTTTTCTGAAGTATTTGGATTAATTGTGCTGGTTCCGATCAATGGATGATTGTTGAAAATGGCGTTCATTATCACAGCCTCGCGATCGCGTACTTTGCTTGCCATTTTGCCAATCAGCACTTCATTTCCGAACGACATGGAAGCATCGCGGGTAAATAGAAAATTATGCAGCGGACGAAGGCTGAACCGTTCCTGACTCAGGTAACGGGTCAGGTTGTTCCGTTCAAGGTAAACTCCTTGAATGAGCTGGCGTGCAAGTTCGGGAGCATCCTGTTCCATCAGTGTTCCAAGAATATCCAATGCGCCTTCACTGATGCAGATTTCTTTGAGTAAGGCTGTTTTTACCTCCTTGATCTTCAGAATATCGGAAAGAAGATCTTTTACTTCGAAGGTTTGCGTAACCTTATTCAGTACATTCTTAAACGTTGAATACTCCTCAGCAGCCACCGATAAATTCAGTATATCGCTGTAAAGTGCACGTTCTGCATTTTCCGGAGTCATTTCTTCAACTTCCTGACCAGGTGTATGGATGATGACTCCCTCCAGTTTCCCAAATTCAGAACAAACCTCAATTTGTATTTTTTGATCTCTCAGCATAAATTTTTATTTATGGTTCAAAGATACAAACATTGAACTTCAGGAAACAGTAAACTCCTCCTTATCGTTTCAGTTTAATAACATATATCCGTATCTTTACAGAAGAATTTCAAACGATGAGACTGTCTGTTGCATTGATTCTTATATGTTTTTTTTATCTGGCTCAAGCTCAGCCCCCAAAGCCATTTTTATCTCATTTCGATTCGATTGTCGTAGTTGATGGCGACACCTTGCCTCATTTTAATTTGCCAGGAATTAATGTTTTTCCTGAAAAGAAATTCAAGAACAGGTTTGATGAACAGCAATACTGGAGGTTGGTGATGAGGGTAAAAAAGGTATTGCCCTATGCCAGAGAAGCTGCCATTCTGTTGAAAAAGTATGAATTGGAAGTTCCAGCCGATGCGAAAGGGAAAGATCGTCGGGCATATATCCGCAAGGCAGAAGATGAATTAATGAAAAAATATGAATCTACATTTAGAAAGATGTCAATCAACGATGGCCGGGTATTAATCAAGCTGATTGACCGTGAAACCAATACGGTTTCTTACGACATTATCCATGAATTAAAAGGCGGATTTTCAGCAACTTTCTGGCAAGGTGTTGCCCGTATTTTTGGAAATAATTTAAAGACTCAATATGATCCTTTGGGAGAAGATCGCATGATAGAACAAATCGTTGAGTATATTGATCTGGGAATCATCTGAAATTCATGATGCTAAGCAAATTCGAATTGTCAATTAATTGTCATTTGCTTCACGTCATTTAATGTCATTCATTGTTGTTATTCGGGAAAAGAATAGTGTCATTGACCATGAATGACTTAATGACTATCAATGACAATTTTTCACCTGCAACCATAGTTCAATTCGATTCAAGAGAAAGCACTTTTTACTTCCCTTTTCCTTTCACGCACTCCATGATGGTGTAAATCAGTATCTTGAAGTCCACGTAAAGCGAAATATTCTTCAGGTAAACCATGTCATATTGAAGCCTTTCTACCATCTCATCAACATTTGAAGCATAACCATATTTAACCTGTCCCCAGGAGGTAATTCCAGGTCTTACCTTTTGCAAATGAGTGACATAAGGAGCCTTCTGGCCGATTTTGTCGATATAAAATTTGCGTTCAGGTCGCGGGCCAACCAGCGACATTTCGCCTATTAGCACATTGATGAATTGTGGAATTTCGTCCAAATGAGTTCTGCGCATGAACTGTCCAATACCTGTAATCCGGTTGTCGTTTGAACTTGAAAGCAGTGGCCCATTTGTTTCAGCATGATTTACCATCGTCCGTAATTTGTAAATGGTAAATGGCTTCCCAAATTTCCCGATTCGTTCCTGATTATAAAAGACAGGGCCTTTCGAACTCATTTTAATTCCAATTGCGAGGCCAATAAAAACCGGTGAAAGAATAGTCAAAGCCAGAATTGAAAGTGATACATCGAGCAAACGCTTGATGTTGAACTGCCATACAGGCATTAATCCGTTCGATATCTTAATCAACGGACTGCTGAAAATTGCATTAGTTTTTGCATGATTGGTGAGCAGATCGAATAAATCGGGAATCCCCCAAACCGTGTGTGTGCGGTTTTCGAGCAAAGTTAGAATTTCGCTGAGAAGATTGTGCTCCGAAGATTCGATTGCAATGATTATTTCTTCGACCTGATGCTCGTTGACCACTTTTTGCAAATTTTTGTAACTGCCCAGATTGGGAGCAAATTTTTCAAGAGGATATCTGTCGCGTTTATCGACTGTTAAAAATCCGATAATCTTATTGCCGGCCGGTCTTGTTTGTGCCATCATGTCTTCTACCAGACGAACCGCTTTTTCGTTGGCTCCAATGATTATGGTATTAAATCCGATAATTCGATGATGAATCCGGTGAATGGTGCGGGTTGTAAGGATTAGCCTGAACAAATAGGTGAAGCCGAAATGAAGTGAGAACAGCGTAATATACAGATTGTAGTATTTTCGGTAATCCGGAATCCAGTCGTTAAGTAGAAAGAGGAAAAATAGAACGGTTACCCCACCGATTGAAGTCATCAGGGTTTTGCCGAGTTCGAGCAATCTCGACTTGCGGTAAATATTGGTGTACTGCCCGGTAATAAAGTAAATTGTAATCCAGAAAACAGGGATAAAAATCAAAGCCATGTAAAAATTCTGGTCAAATTCGACTGGAATTTTATAGCCAAATTTTTCAGGTTCAATATAAATCTTGCGATAAATATAGAATAGGGTCCAGCTAACAATGGCCGCAAATAGATCGAATGCCAGATACCTGGCTACTTGTAGATTTTTATGCATCAAATAAGTTTGGTTCGGATCACATTAGGTATTCATTGAACGGATCAATCCGAAAAATATTGCGGCAAAAATAGATTTTTTAGCTTAAAAATCTATTTCGTTGTAGCGAAGACTTTTCCGGATTTCATGCACGATCTGAAAACCATTCAGGAAGTTGTCGAAAGCGTCAGATCTTTTATCCTGATTCTGGATGAGTTTTACAAAATGATCAATAGCCGCATGTTCCTGGTTCAATTGAGGATAGGAAATATGGAGTGGTGTCTGAAATTCAAATCTGGATGTACCTTCAGAACTGAATATTTCGCAATTCCCGGGTAATTTCTCTTCTGAAATGGTGAGATTGATAATACATCCATTATCGTATTCAATGCGCAGGTTTATTGTTATTTGTTTTCCTGAATTCTTCAGGCCAATGACATCCAGTTTTTTGTAATTGCTTTGAACCATCTGGTTTAAAGCAGTTACCAACAACAACATTTCATGCGAAGGTTTTAATAAGGTTCCCTCAAAACAGGTTCGCAGATTAATCAGATGTGGTTTTTCGTAATTTTCTCTGAAAGGATCAAGAAAAGGCAGATAATTAAACGGATTGTAGATGAAAGTTACTATTCCGGCCTCTTTGCTTAAATCAATAAGTTCCTTAATTTCCCTGACAGTCAGATTCGGAATAGATTTCAGGAACATGTGTTTGCTTTTTCGCAGAATGAGTTTGATCAGTTCGTTACTGATACTCTTATCGCTCAGAATCAGAATGGCATCCGAAGTATCCATCAGTTCGATGGGGCTTGAAAACGAAACAAAGCCATCGGGAGGAATTGCATTTCCAGAAAGATAAATGCCTGCAACTTCAGTTTCAGCAATTGTTTTCAACCTTTTCAGAGGTTCAGGATGAGTAGATTGATCGCCAAAAATTCCGAGTTTTAACATACTTGCAAAATAGGTATAAATTAAAAGTAGTCCTGTTGCCATCCAAAATACTTTTCAACTTCAATTGTTAATATTGTTTGTTGGTAGATATCGTTTTCGGCCTATCTTTGGCTATATTTGGAAAAAGGATTTTCTATGGAATTTCAGGATACATTACGACATCAGGGCTTAAGGAAAAGATTGGTGGAAGGTATTCGTATCAAAGGCATTAAGGACGATAGAGTTTTGGCAGCTATTGGAAAAGTGCCGCGTCATTTATTTATGGACAGCAGTTTCCTGGAGTTCGCCTATAAAGACCAGGCGTTCCCGATCGGCGCAGGGCAAACCATTAGCCAACCCTTTACAGTGGCCATTCAAACGCAGCTTTTGCAAGTTGAGCGGTTCGATAAAATTCTGGAAGTAGGTACCGGTTCAGGTTATCAGGCGGCTGTTCTGCTAGAAATGGGAGCAACTGTTTATACCATCGAACGGCAGCGTGAATTGTATCTGAAGGCACAATTAATTCTGCCACAGATTGGCTACAATCCTAAATTATTTTATGGCGATGGCTACAAGGGATTGCCAACTTATGGTCCTTTCGATAAAATCATTATTACCGCCGGAGCGCCTGTTATTCCTGAAGATTTGCTTTCACAGTTAAAAGTTGGAGGCCGGATGGTGGTACCGATGGGACCGCGCGAAAAGCAAACCATGTATGTTCTGGTAAAAACCAGCGAAACCGAATATTACAAGGAAGGCCACGGAACATTTGTGTTTGTTCCGATGTTAAAAGGCCTTGATAAATAAGTTCGGATTTACAATGAGTTCGAAGTGCCTAAAGTTAAAGGCTCCTGAAACTTTAGGCACTCCGAACTCCAAACTTTAGACACTTTTTTTATGATTTCAATTAAAAAATTCACTTTCAATCCGGTTCAGGAAAACACCTTTATTGCATATGACGAAACAGGCGAATGTGTCATCATTGATGCTGGCTGTTATTTCGAAAACGAGCGTCAGGAACTCGACCGTTTTATTACTGAAAAGCAATTAAAGCCGGTTCGACTGATCAATACCCATTGCCATTTCGACCACATCATGGGAATTACCCATTGCCGCGTCAAATACAAACTTCAGTTTGAAATTCATAAGGATGAAGTGTCACTCGTTGAAGATGCGGCCTCGCATGGCGATTTATTTGGCATTCCGGTTGAAGCAATCGATGCTCCGGATACCTTCTTTAAGGAAGGTGATCAACTCACTTTTGGAAATTCGTATCTTCAGGTCATTGAATCCCCGGGTCATTCACCCGGCGGTGTGGTTTTTTATAATCCTGAACAAAAAATTCTGATTGTTGGCGATGTACTTTTCTACGGAAGTATTGGCCGCACTGACCTTCCGGGCGGAAGCTATGAAAGGCTGGTCGGGAATATTAAATCAAAATTGCTCACATTACCTGAAGAAACATTTGTTTATTGCGGTCATGGACCGGAAACTACGATTGGATTTGAAAAGAAGAACAATCCGTTTTTAACGTAAAAGTCGATCAGAAAAATTAATCCCCTACGGGGAAACATTTGCCGATAAACTCTTTTCTATTGATTTGAATTCCCTACGGGAAACAAAGTATCTAAAAATGAGTTGTTTTTTACCAGTGATTGAGATTCTCCGTTAGGAGATAAATATCAATAGAAAATTATACGACATCTACCTATTTCCCCGTCAGGGGATCAACCATACAGAACTATGGCAAATACATATTCCCAAATTTATCTGCATTATGTTTTTGCAGTTCAAAGCCGCATCTCTTTAATTAACCACAAGTGGCAGACCGACCTATACAAATACATGAGTGGAATTATTTCAAACAATGGTCATAAGATGTTTGCAATTAATGGAATGCCCGATCATGTCCATGCTCTTGTAAGCATGAATCCAAAACAATCACCATCTGATTTAATGCACGATGTTAAGCGAAGTTCTTCGTTGTGGATAAATGAGAATCGTTTGGTAATGGGAAAATTTTCTTGGCAGGAAGGCTTCGGGGTTTTTAGCTACGGAAATTCTCAAATCCCTGATATTGCCAATTACATCGAACAACAGAAGAAGCATCATGAAAAACGTTCTTTTATTGAAGAATATACACAGTTCCTAAAGTTATTTGAAATAGAATACGATGAGAAGTATATTTATAAACCAATAGAATAAATACAGATAGCTTTTGGTAAGCAAGAAACAACAAAAATCATCTTCTATTATTCTCAAAACCCGTAAACTTGCATTCTCAAAACAGAAATATAATTTAAAAATATGGCAAGCGATAAATTTGTAATGCGCCACATCGGTCCACGCGATCATGAAATTCAGGAAATGCTGAATATCCTGGGTGTTTCAACACTGGAAGAATTAATGAATCAGACTGTTCCTGAAAACATCAGGCTGAAACAGCCGCTGAATCTGGAAGATGGACTGACCGAACGTCAGTATTTCCGCAAGATTCTGGCGCTGGCAGCCAAGAATAAAGTGTTCAACACCTACATCGGAATGGGTTATTACGACACCATTACCCCGGCTGTAATTCTCCGGAATGTACTGGAAAACCCGGTTTGGTATACGAGTTATACACCTTATCAGGCTGAAATTTCACAGGGGCGTCTGGAAGCGTTGCTCAATTATCAGACGATGGTTTGTGAGTTGACCGGAATGGAACTGGCCAATGCAGGTTTGCTCGATGAAGCCACAGCTGCTGCCGAAGCAATGGTCATGATGATTAACTCCCGTTCGCGTGCCAAAGCAAAGTCTGGCGCCAATGTAGTTTGGGTAGACGAAAAAATATGGCCACAAACGCTGGATGTGCTGATTACACGGGCCAATCCGCTGGGTAT
>JBAWZG010000067.1:0-19439 GCA_037143155.1 Bacteroidia bacterium | reverse complement strand
TTATTATTGTAAGTGCCATAGTGTACTTATTTCATGTTTGTTACTTCTTGTCATTCACTTCATGTCATTTGCTTCATGTCATTTGCTTCGCGTCATTTGCTTCGCTGTCATTCATTGACAATTCAATGACCATTTAATGACTTAATGACCATCTAATGACATTTCTCTACATATTCTGAAAATCGGGGCCATTGCCGCCATTGGGAACCACCCAGGTAATCCGTTCTCCGGGAGTTTTGATGTCGCAGGTTTTGCAGTGCATACAGTTTTCGGCATGGATCCGGAGCTCTTTCTTCCCGTCTTTGTTCACATGAAGTTCATACACTTCTGACGAACAGAAGAATTGTTCCATTGCCCCGTATTGCTCTATGTTTATGGCATTAAATTTTTCCTGTTCATGAATATGAAGATGCACCACTTGTTGCTCGTCATGGTAAACTCCTGAATGATAAATGTCTGTAGCTTTATCGAAAGTCAGGACTTTATCGAATTCCAGTTTGCCCTTAAAACGTTCTTTGAAAGGTTTCTTTTTAAGTTCACTCAGTTTCGATGTAGTTTGATAGTCGGCATGAGTTCTCAGCCTGCCAAAAAAACCTGCCCCACCGGTGATTAATTGAGTTCCAAAATGAAATCCTCCGACAAACAGCCCCTTGGCAAATCCTTGTCTCGTATTGCGGACAGCGTACATTTCCTTATAGATGAAGCTGTTCTTCATCAGAGTCTCATATTGCTGAAGGCTTTTTTCTGAAGTGTCGTTTTTAGACAATGCACCGGCAGCGGTTTCAGCAGCCAGCATGCCGGATTTAATTGCCAAATGAACACCTTTTAAAGCAGGCATCGTAACAAAACCTGCGGAATCGCCAACAATTAAAGCGTTGTCAACATAGAGTTTGGGAAGAGCATAATAACCTCCTTCGGGCAGTGTTTTGGCACCATATTCCACTAATTTGCCACCTTTTAATATTTTGGATACAAATGCGCTGGTTTTCCAAATCTGCATGGCATCATGAACGTCGAAAGACGGATCTTTGTAGTCGAGTCCAACGACAATACCAATAGCTACCCGATTGTCGCTCAATCCGTAAATGAAGCCTCCTCCAAATTCATCATTCTGAAGTGGATAGCCCATGGTGTGAAAGACTTGTCCGGCCTCTATATTTCCTTGCGGGACCGACCATAATTCCTTACAGCCCAGTGAATAGATCTGCTCGTTTTTGTCCTTGTCCAGGTTAAACTTATTAATCAGCATTTTGGCCAAACTGCCTCGGGTACCTTCGGCAAAAACGGTGATTTTAGCTTCGATCCGTGTGCCAGCCTGGAAATTATCGAGTTGATTTCCGTGATGATCGATACCTGTATCTTTGGTTTTTGCACCGATAACTTTTCCGTCCTGATACAAAATCTCATCTACAGCAAAACCGGAATAGATTTCCACACCTTTTTCTTCTGCCTTTTTAGCTAAGTATTTACATATCTGACCTAATGAAGCAGTATAGTTCCCAATATTATTCATGTAAGGAATATGGATCGGAAATTTGATTGAACCCTTTTCGGTTAACCAAACAGTGCTGTCCTTTGTTACTTTGGCATTGAATGGAATCTCTGAGATGTCCACGTCAGGCAATAATTCTTTAAAAACATCAGCTTTAATAACTGCGCCTGACAATATATGGCTTCCAATAGAACTCCCTTTATCGATTAGCAATATTCGGTGGCTCAGGCCTTTTTTTTTCAACGTATCCGCTAAGTGAATTGCCGTAGCTAAGCCAGATGGCCCACCACCGATTATTAACACATCTGTTGATACGGTATCAACATTATTCATTTTTCGTCCTCCTATAAGTTATGGTGATTCCTAAAGATTGATTTTTTTTTCTTCAAGTTCATATAAACATTCTGAACTCTGATTTGTCTTTTTATGGACGCTGCAAACATACAAAATTGTTATCATCAAGACCAGAAAAAACAGTGTTGATTTTATGTTTTTCAACTCGTTAGACAATAATTTTCATAAGGAATTAAAGACATATTTTTCTTTTATTTTTATTCAAATCAAACATCCGCTGAATTAATGAAGTCAGGCTTTTCCAACTTAGCAGTATATTTCTTTTTCCTGATATCCTTTTCTCTTCAGGCACAACAGCATTTAACAGGTCGGATTCTTGATGCAGTGACTGAATTGCCGGTTCAGCGATTTGTAATTATTTTAGATTCCATCGAATATCGGTTCTCGGAAGGTAAGTTTCAGTTGGAATTACCGGAACTAACAAATTCAGTTCTGTTTAAGGCCGACGGTTATTTGATGTTCAGATTGCCAGTTTCTTCCAGAAAAACCTTATACAACATCCGGCTAATTCCTGAAAATGTCAACATACAGGAAATCATAGTTAAAGCTTTTCAATCGGATAAACGATTGTTTGACACACCGGGATCCATTGGAATATTAACCAACCGGCAGTTGGCCAGCGAACCAGGTTTCACGCTTGCATCTTCGGTAAATAGAATCCCTGGAGTCTGGATGCAAAGTGGATCGATCAACACCAACCGCTTGACCATTCGGGGAATTGGTTCCCGATCGCCCTATGGAAGCAACAAAATAAGAGCCTATTACGGTGATATTCCTTTAACTAACGGAGTTGGCGAAACAACACTTGAAGATCTGGATCTGAATCAGATTGCCAACATCGAAATCATTAAAGGTCCGTCTTCAGGATTTTATGGTTCCGGATTGGGCGGGGTTTTACTCTTTGATCCGGTGAAACCCAGGACAAGTCAATTTACAGGGCAGGTTTCAGTCGGTTCGTTTCAAACGGTGGGTTACACCGGAAAACTTGTCGTTGCAGGTAAAAATTCAGGTCATTCACTGGTATATTCTGATTTGCATTCCAACGGTTACCGCGAAAATAATGAAACCAACCGTCACAACCTGACCTGGACTTCGACGATAACCAAAAACCGCACAAAGATTGATTTGCTCGCTGCTTATATTCAAATGTATGCCTTTATTCCAAGCTCAATCGATTTGAAAACCTATCAGGAAACGCCTGAAAAAGCAGCGCCAAGCTGGGCTGCAGCCCGCGGGTACGAAGATTATACGAATATTTTTGCCGGAATTTCAGTTGAGCAAACGCTGAATAAAAACTGGCTGGCAAAAGTCAGCACCTTTGGTCATTTCAACAAAAACTATGAATTGCGGCCTTTTAACATTCTTCAGGAACAGAATCATTACCAGGGAGTACGCACTGTTCTGGAGAAAAAATACAACTCAGAAAATGCAACTATCAAACTGGTATTTGGCGATGAGTTTTTCTCAGAAAACTATCAATGGCAAACCCTTCAGAATAATAAACGGGTCGCAGGTAATCGTTTATCCGACAACCAGGAATTTCGTCGTTACAACAACCTTTTTTTTCTGACTGACCTGGATATTCAGAAAAAATTCCTGATTTCGGCCAGCCTGAACTGGAATCAGACAAACTACAAATACGAAGATAAATTTCTGGCTGATGGTGATCAAAGCGGAAATCATCGTTTTGATCCGGTGATTTCACCACGGCTTGCTGCAAACTGGGTTGTTTCTGATAAAACAAGAATCTATTCGGTTGTCAGTCATGGATTTTCGCCGCCCAGTCTGGAAGAAACCCTGATGCCGAACGGTCAGCGAAACAATTCCATTCAACCTGAAACCGGTTGGAATTTTGAATTGGGAACCAAAGCTTCGGTAGGAAAATCATTGTTTTTTGAATTGTCAGCTTATTACCTGATTGTGAAAAACCTTCTGGTTGCAGAACGAACTGCCGATGATGCCTACATGGGAATTAATGCAGGACGAACAAACAATGCGGGATTGGAATTCAAAATGGATTATCGTGTTATCAATCAACCCATGTGGTCAACGTACTTCAGGATGAATGCGAACTTGACAAATTACCGGTTTGCAGAATTTGTTGATCATGGAAATGATTATTCAGGAAACAAGCTGACCGGAACACCTGCATCGACAACCAACTGGATATTTGAAACCACACATACCAAAGGCTTTTTCCTGAACCTGCATTATCAAACTGTTGGCCGGATGCCGATGCGCGATGATAATAAGCTGTTTACCGATGCCTATCAATTGGCTAACCTGATGGCCGGATACGAAAAATCATTCAAAAATCTGTCTTTCAGCCTTTCTTTTGGAGTACAAAATTTGTTCGACACCAATTATGCTTCGATGATTTTAATTAATGCAACAGCCTCGGGAACTCAGTCGCCCCGCTATTATTATCCCGGATTGCCACGGAATTTCAAAACGATGGCGAGTTTGAGGTATTTATTTTGAAATTGTCCTGAAAATAAATTTCCATTCCTTCTATTCTCAAATTACTTTTTTAGTGATGCTTATTCCTAAGCATACATTTGTTTAGCAATCAAAAATTTCCTTTTGGAAATTCAAAATAAAATTGCGAAATATCCTCATTAAATATGATTAATGTCATCTGGATGAAAAATCTATACCTTGTTTAATTCATACATTTGAAGCTAATAAATTAACAAAAACTTAACACATGCCTCCTCAACTAAAGACATTGTTACCAGTTCTGGTCCTTTTTATCGGACTTTTCCTTACGGCCCGTCATTTTCTGATTCCGGAGTCGTTTGGAAAGTACGGGCATTACCGGGCAAACTCCATGGATGAGATTGCTGCCCTTCCTGCGCACTACGAGGGAAAAGATGTTTGTGCCGATTGCCATGATGAAGAAGCTGCAAAACTTGCCTCTGACCTTCACAAAGGATTAACCTGTGAAGTTTGTCACGGACCGGGTTCGTTGCATATTGAAGATCAGGAAAAAGGAGTACTGGTTAAACCAGGCAGCAGAGAATTTTGCGGGGTCTGCCACAGCTTGAATCCTGCACGCAAAACTGAACTTATAAACCAGATTGATACAAAAGAACATCACCCTGAAAAGGCCAATTGTATTGATTGCCATAATCCACATGCAGTATGGGAACTGAAAGATTAAGCGCATCGAGGCGTAGCTTTTTAAGAAAGTCGGCCGTATTGGCCGGTACATTGGTGGCTACTTCGGCTGGCAATCCGTTGACAGGAATTCTGTTTGCCGCCAACGAACCTGAAAAATCGAAACCATGGTATGGAATCGGCATCGATATTGAGAAATGCATCGGTTGCGGGAGTTGTGCCAGAGCCTGTAAGGCTGAGAATAATGTTCCTCTGGAACCATTCTTTTTCAGGTCATGGGTAGAACAATATACCATAAAAAATGACGGCAGTTTGAAAGTTGAATCGCCCAACGGTGGTATCGACGGTCAGAAACAAACTGTTCCTGAAGCTGATATATTCAAGACATTTTTTGTTCCCAAAATGTGCAACCATTGCGAAAAAGCTCCTTGCGTTCAGGTTTGCCCTGTTGGTGCAACATACCAGAGTCCTGAGGGAGTTGTCCTTGTCGATAAGGAATATTGCCTTGGTTGCCGGTACTGCATTCAGGCATGCCCATACGGAGCGAGGTATATGCATCCTGAAACCAATACGGTTGACAAATGTACCTTGTGTTACCACCGCCTGAAAAAAGGATTAAATCCGGCTTGCTTCGATGTTTGCCCTACCGGAGCACGGATTTATGGAGACCTGCACGACAAGAATGGTGTCATGCATAAATTCCTTAAGGGACACAACTGCCATGTATTGAAACCCAATTTAAATACGGCTTCAAAATTATTTTATAACGGTTTAAGCGCGGAGGTACGATAATGATGGAACATTTATATGAAATGCTCAAACAGGTTGACGGTTATATTTACCCCAACGAAATAGAACTTAACTGGAGTATCCTGATCGTTCTTTACCCGTATATTACCGGACTGGTGGCAGGTGCATTTATTCTTGCTTCGCTCGAACGGGTTTTTAAAGTCGAAGTACTAAAGCCTACCTATCACCTGGCCTTATTAACCGCGTTGGCTTTTTTAGTGGTAGCTGCCATGCCACTGGTTTCACATCTGGGTCATCCTTTCAGATCGTATGAAATTATGACCACACCGCAACCTCAATCGGCGATGGCCATATTTGGATTTATTTATCTGTGGTACCTGATGGTGGTCCTTTTGCTCGAAATATGGTTCGATTACCGTCGTGACCTGGTTCTCTGGTCGCAAGAGAAAAAGGGAGCACTCCGGATTGTTTATAAAATTCTTTCACTTGGAGTATCCGACCTTTCCAAAAAAACACTTGACTGGGACGAAAAACTCGGTTATTTTATCACGGTGGTCGGTATTCCTTCGGCATTCCTTCTGCATGGTTATGTCGGCTTTATTTTTGGATCCATCAAGGCGAATCCATGGTGGTCAACTGTTCTGATGCCGGTAATCTTCTTGTTTTCGGCCATGGTTTCAGGTATTTCACTGGTTATGTTCCTGTTTATCGTTGTTTCCAAGATCAGGAAAGTTAAAATTGACATGGCTTGTCTGGATGAGGTAGGAAAATTTCTTTTTTATGTATTGGTTCTTGATTTTACCCTTGAATCGCTTGATCAGGTTCACCGAATTTACGAAGCAGGAGAATCATTCGAAATTCTGCATATGCTGGTCACGGGGAAACTGACTTATACTTTATTTATTTTTCAGGGTCTTCTTGGTACCATTGTTCCAATCGTAACACTGGGCATTTTCCGCATTTATAAACCAAAGGAAAGCATAAGGAAACCGCTTTACCTGATGTCAAGTTTACTCGTTTTGATGGGCATTTTTTTCATGCGTTGGAATGTGGTTATTGGCGGACAATTGTTCTCAAAAAGTTTTCTGGGATTTACCAGTTTTAAGATTAGTCTGATTGGGCTGGAAGGCTATTTGATGGCTGCTTTCTGGATCATTCTGCCTTTTATCATTCTTTCTTTTTTGCTTTGGTTGCTGCCACCCTGGAAAAAACATTCAGAAGAGCACATCTCGTAACAATTGATTAACGATTAACGATTCGAGCACTGTTTTAAACCTCTAATCGTTGATCGTTATTCTGAAATCTGTAATCAAAAAAAGTCTTCGCATTCACTGATAGACTTTGAATATTTTCCGTGGCTTGATTTTTTGAATCATTTAATTTAATTAGGGATTCATTATGCAAATAGAGAAATCTGATTCCCGGGAATTATATAGTCTCAGGAATGAAATCGAGGAATTAAAAAACCGGATTAATCTGATCGAAGCATCACTTGATATTCAGGAATGGAAACAATCTCAATCCATTCCTTCGCATAAAGATCGGCCGGATGATGACTTTGAGCTTACTATTCCTTTGCAAGCCGGCGATTCAATTGAATTCCGTATTGGTGAATACGGCATGGCCTGGATTGGAAACATTGTCCTGCTTTTCGGGATATCATTTCTGGTTCAGTATTTACAGAATTCAGGATACCAGGTGTTTTCAGCGCTGATAGGATTTATTTCCGTCGCTGCCGTTTATGCCGGAGCCTATTATACCCGGAATTCACTTGCCTACCTTTCGAAGCTTTTTGCCTATACCGGACATCTCTTGCTTTTTTATATGGCGCTGCGACTCCACTTTTTTCAAGTGGATCCATTGATCAAGGACGATCTGACCGGGATTATCGCATTGGTCATTGTTCCCGCAATCTTGTTATATCTGTCATATCACCGAAAATCACAGCTGATGTCAGGCATGGCTTTACTCATGCTGCTTTTTTCAGGAATAATCAGTAATTCAGTTCCCGTAGCTTCCGGAATAACAACAGTTGTGGCATTGTTGGTCATGATGTTTTACTACCGGTTGGGCTGGCTTAAGATTGTTTTTATTTTCATTTTTCTGGTCTATCTGAGCCACCTGAACTGGCTTTTAAACAGTCCGTTTGCGAGCCATAAACTCGAATTTATTCAGTCCCCCGGAATTGGCTATTCCTATATTTTTGCTACTGGGTTTATTCTTTCGCTGCTTGCACTCATACCCAAAAAGAAAGATGTTTCCGACGATTTTATCATCACCTCAATTATCTGGAATGGACTTTTGTTTTCCTTGGTTCTGGCCATTACCGTGGTTACTTTCCTGAGTGCAAACTATGTCCCGGTTTTCGCTGTACTTGCTATCTTTTGCCTGGCATATGCTGTTTTACTTCAGTCGCGTTCGCCCCTGAAAATTACAGCCTCGATGTATGCCTTGTATGGTTTTCTGGCGCTGAGTGTTGCGTTTTACGGGATTCTGCTTTTACCTAAAGTATTTATGTTACTCGCGGTACAGAGTTTATTGGTGGTCATTATGGCGCTTTGGTTCCGTTCGCAATTTATTGTAATCATGAATTCCATTTTATTCATGGTTCTTCTGATCGTTTACCTGTCAACTTCCGGAGACCACAATCCGACCAACTTCTCATTTATGCTCGTGGCGCTGATTACAGCCAGGTTTATCAACTGGAAAAAGGAAAGATTAAATATTAAAACTGAATACATCAGGAACCTATACCTTGCATTTGGATTTGTAATGACTCTGATTGCATTCTATCACGCATTTCCTCCCTCTTACATTACCGTTTCGTGGATTTTTGCAGCCCTGCTGTTTTTCATCGTAGGCCGGCTAATTAATAACATCAAATACCGCTGGCTTGCCATTGGCATTTTAATCGTGTCGGCTCTTAAATTAATCTTTGTTGACCTTTCAAGTATTGATATTGGTTTCAGAGTGCTCGTGTTTCTGCTTCTGGCAATCATTTTAATTTCCGTCTCCATTCTTTACACAAAATATCTGGTCAAAAAGAAGGACTGAGCTCGAATCATTCAAATAATCCGTAAAGCTTCAAATTACTCCTACCACACCCGTTTTATTTCTGAAAAGTTTTCGCGGTATTGACCAGACCTACACTGCTTGAAGGTAAAATTGATAAATGGTTAAATGGTCAGATTGTTTTTCTCCTGACCATTTAACCATTTATTATTTGACTGACATTTTAAAATGTCAATAGAAAATGATTCCTAAGTTCTTTTTGCTACCCAATCAATAGCACAACCGATATGTTCTTTCACTTTCGGATCCTGAAAAGCTTCCGGAGTATGCCCAAATACAGTATAGTAGGAGCGGGTTTGTCCCATTTCCTGGTACCAGATTAGCGGATGATCGACCATTTTCCATTTGTCATCTTTCATTGTTTCGGCATCCAGCGAAGTTTCATCCAATCGGGCCAAAACATGAACCTTTGCACGCGGATTTTCTTTGAAAGTGTACCATTCGTCAATGGTCCGGTAGGTTTTCATTCCTTTAAACGGAGCCATGGAAGGATGATCGGTGTTTTCGAAAATTACAGTACCCTCCTGACATTTTGGATGGGTTTTAAAAAACGCCCCGTTAAGCTGACCATACCAGGGCCACTCATATTCGCAATCAGCAGCTGCATGAATTCCGACAAATCCTTTTCCGGTATTCATAAATGCTTCAAAATCTTTTTGTTGCTGATCGTTCAGAACTTCCTGTGTTGGATTCAGGAACACAACAACATCAAAGTTTTTTAGAAAATCAGGAGTAAAAAGGTCGGCGTTTTCAGTGGTTGTCAAATTCCATTTTCTATCCTGAGCCAATTCACTCATCATTTTTAATCCGGATGAAATGGAATTGTGCCGGTAGCCAGAGGTTTTTGAGAAGACTAATACATTGATCTTTTTGTCTTGTGCAATTCCGGTGAATACCAGAATCAGGAGCAGACAAATTACTGAAGCGAGTTTTTTCATGATTTATTAGTTTGGTTTATGTGTACAAGAATACAAATATTTATCAGATAAATGAGCTAATATCAAGTCAATTTCGAAATAAAACTGAGCCATTCCCGGATAACTCTTCCTATGAAAATTTAACGCTGATGTTGTGAATTGGATTAAAAAGAAGTTGAAAAGCAAAATATTTTTCAGGAATTTTGTCTTCCTTTTAGCGTAGTTTTGTGTTTCAAATACCAAGGCGTAAACCTATACGTTTAACTGATGAAAGGTTTTATTAAATGCTTAATATGCTGACATATAAAAAAATACATTTCAATCCCGGATTTTCTCTCTTACTGGTACTGCTATTTACCGTGCATGTAAAATCGTTCGGTCAGAAAAGCTCTCCTTACCGGGGGACATATGATGGAACGATTGGAAATGAACGAATCGTTCTGGTTGCCGAAAAGTCTGATTCTTCGATTCTGAAGGGATATTTTGTTTTGAACCGGGGAAAAGCGGTTGAAGAAAGTCATTCCTTTTTGTTGAATACTTCAGGAAATCAGCCGATTTTTCAATCTGACTTTTATCTTGGCAAGATGAAATCAGCTAAAATTGATTCAGCATCTTTCGAAGGAATTGTAAAACTGATGAATAAAAAGAAGCGATTCTTCTTTTGGCATCAGAAAGCAAACTTAAGCTGTGTAAAACGACCGGAAATTCACCCAAAGCCAACTGATAGGTATAAAAAAGAAATATTCAGCACGGTAGAAGTCAAAAGTGACCTTTTATATGGTAAGGCAAAAGGATTGTGGACCAGATCGCCGTATTCCGATGACCCATACATTGAAGTGCTGGCTAAGGGATTGGTCAAATCGTTTAGCGATCCGGAAGTAATGAGTCTTTATCTGGATATTTATTATCCCAAAACCGATGTCTTCAAGAACAGACCATTAGTGATGCTGATTCATGGCGGTGCCTTTTACATTGGCAGCAAGGAGTCAGCAGCTGAACATTCACTGGCAACATCACTGGCAAAGAGCGGCTATGTTGTGGCTTCAATCGATTACCGGCTTGGATTTAAGTTGCTCCCGGGCGACATTGAAATGAGCGCATACCGGGCCGTTCAGGATGCACATGCAGCTCTGCGATACCTTGCCCATAACGCTGAAGGACTTGGAATAGATCCGAACCAGGTTTATGTTGGTGGCACCAGTGCCGGTGCGGTAGCTTCGCTCAATGTTGCTTTTATGAATAATGATGAACGACCATTGCGCGTTAAAGAGGCTGACGAGGAAGGTAACGTAACCAAAATTGAAGCTTCAGGGAATAAATACACCGAAAAGTTCACCATTAAAGCAGTTGCTAATATGTGGGGAGCCGTTGCCGATGTGAACATCATCAACAAAGACGACCAGATTTCAGTACTTTCAATTCATGGTACCGCAGATGGAATAGTTCCCTATGAATACGACCATCCGTTTAAGAATTCATTGATGATTAATCGTTTGCTGATGGATAAAATGTATGGATCGAAACCCATACACGACAGGCTTCAGCTTTTGGGAATCAGAAACAGGCTAATCTCGCTGAAGGGACTTGGGCATGAACCCGAACTCGACAATTACAAAACATTAAACCGGTATATGGATACAATAACTTACCAGGTTACCAGGTTTTTTTATGAAGAATCTGCTCCTTCAGTGGTTTTACCGCCAAGTCAATTGACTATTTCTGAAAATGCCGATTTGAAGTCTTATTATTATGAGGTTACCAATGGCTCTGCCATTCAGGTATTGGCAGAAGGAGGTGTGAAAACCAATTCAGATCCAACCGGTACTTCATTCATCTGGTTGAAAAATTCGAATAACAGGAAGCTTATCTTTCTGACAACCAATAAATTTGCTGCATGGAATGAAAATTATTTTCCAATAAAAGTGAACAAATAGTTATTTGTGAAATCATGAGTTAATACTAATTCAGGGTTAACTTTTCGTTAAAAAATTCATCCTGAATTGAAAGATTTATCAAATAAGTAATCTGATTCCGGTAATAGAATTCAAGAATGTACGTGGATAAAATTTGAAACAATAGTTTCTTTTATGGTAAAAACAGAATGATTTGGTTTCATTTCAACTTGTTTTTGCTCATAAGTCTTTCATTTTGTAAGGATAAATGAAAATTTATCCGATATTTGTAAAATACAATTTGGTTTTTTTTTAATTCAATCTTTTTTTTGAAATCATCTATAAAGTCTTCATATTTGCCGAATAATGTGTTACGTATTTGTTAATAATTAAATTCACTTAGAAAATCACTCTCAATGAAATCGAAAAAAAATTTAAAAAAGAACCTAAACGTAGGCTTCTCAACAGCTGTTATCCCAGTGTCCTTAGTGGCTGCGATACTGGTCTATTTGTTTGTCTTTGGTGACGGATCAAATTTCGTAGGTGGCAGTAACGCCAATGTTCCAATTCCTGGAAATTATATGGGAATTATTTACAAAGGAGGCCCAATTGTTCCGATTATCATCTGTTTATTGTTGACTGTTTTGGCATTTGCAGTAGAACGCTATCTTGCAATCCAGAAGGCAGCCGGTAAGGGAAAAGTTATTGATTTCATGTCAGAAATCAACGACCTGCTTGACGAAGGAAAAATTGATGCTGCAAAAGCTGCATGTAACAAACAACAGGGTTCTGTAGCCAATGTAATTGTTTGCGGTTTGAGCAAATACCAGGAAATGGAAAAAGAAAAGGCGCTTCCAAAAGATCAGAAAATTGTTTCTATTCAGAAAGAAATTGAAGAAGCTACATCACTTGAATTGCCAGCTTTAGAGCAAAACCTGGTTGTTTTATCAACCATTGCTTCTATCGCAACACTGATGGGACTTTTAGGTACAGTAATCGGGATGATCAAAGCATTCTCGGCTTTGGCAAATGCAGGTGCACCTGACTCGGTTCAGCTTGCTGCCGGTATCTCTGAAGCCTTGATCAATACTGCCTTTGGTATTGGAACTTCAGCCTTAGCAATCATTTTCTATAACTTTTTCACCACTAAAATTGACAAGTTAACCTATTCGATTGATGAAGGCGGGTTTACTATCGTTAATACATTTGCTGCAAAAAACCAATAAGATAAAATAAAAAATGCCAAAGGTAAAAGTACCCAGAAAAAGCACAACAGTTGATATGACTGCTATGTGCGATGTGGCTTTTTTATTGCTTACGTTTTTCATGCTGACGTCCAATTTCGTTGCCAAAGAACCAATTGTTGTTGCTATTCCGTCGTCTGTTGCCGAAATTAAGATTCCGGAACGCGATATTGCAACAGTCCTTATTGATAGGGATGGTAAGGTTTTCTTCGGATTGGATACTCAACAGGATCGGAAAGAATTACTTGATAACTTGGGTAAATCTTTTTCCGTAACACCTGCTTTTACTGAAAAAGAACTTACGGAATTCAGTAAAATCAGTATGTCAGGAGTTCCGATGGAAAAAATGCATGCATTTCTTGCGCTTAAACAAGAAGCAAGAGATAGTAAAGACGCTGCTTTAGGAATACCGGCTGATTCATTGAACAATCAGTTTAGACAATGGATGAAAATAGCCAGAAAAATTAACCCTAAATTGCGACTTGCAATTAAAGCTGACCAACAGACACCATATAAAGTAATTAAAGGCGTCATGTTTACACTTCAGGATATCAACGAAAACAGATATAATCTGATTACCAGCCTCAAGCAGGTTTCAACTAAATAAAAAGGAAAGAACTATGGCTGAAATGCAAGTAGAAGATAAAGGCAAAAAAGGTAAAAAACCGAAGCAAAAGAAACATGCAACACGTGTTGACTTAACGCCGATGGTTGATTTGGGATTTCTCTTGATTACTTTTTTTATGCTTACTACATCAATGCTAAAACCTCAAACGATGGAAATCAGTGTTCCGTCGAAAGACAAGGTCCAGGAGGATGAACAGAATAAAGTTAAAGCTTCACAGGCAGTTACTATTTTGCTTGGTAAGGAGAATAAACTTTTCTATTACTTCGGAACACAGGAAAATGGCGTTGATCCTGAATTGATTGAAACTAACTATTCTTCGGATGGCATCCGTAAAATGTTGTTTCAAAAGAACTTTGATGTAAATAAGGCAGTGGATGAGTTGAAGAAAGACAAGAAAAAAATGAGTGACGAAGATTACAAAAGTAAGTTATCTGAACTCAGGTCTGTTAAAACCGCCCCTGTTGTTATGATCAAAGGTGCTGATGATGCGAACTATAAAAATTTTGTTGACATCTTGGATGAGATGAATATCAATAATATAGCTCGGTATGCAATTGTAGATATTACCCCGTATGACCTCGGATTGATGGATAAAAAGATCGTCCCGGCGAAGTAGTCACATTTTACAGAAACAGTCTATGTCTCAAAAAATAAACTTGTTTAACGAAGCCTGGGTCGATCTTCTTTTTAAAGATCGAAATCAGGGATACGGAGCTTTTCAACTTAGAAAAGACAGCGTAAGGCGTCATCGGATTGGAATAATTGCTTCCATTGTTTTTCTTCTTTTGGTAATTCTTGTACCCTATTTGTACAAGCAAATACTGGCAAGTAGAAAAGACAGAAATGTGGAAGTAACAACCTTATCCGATATCCAGATTGAAAAACAGCTGGAAAAGCCAAAGGATATCATCATTGATAAACCTATTCCACCACTTAAGTCATCGATTAAATTTACACCTCCGGTTATCAAGCCTGATGAAGAAGTTCAGGCAGATGAAGAAATCAAAACTCAGGAGGAACTAACTAAAACTGACATTAACATCTCAACCGCTGATATCAAAGGTACTGATGAAATCAATGGAGCTGATATTGGTGACCTCAACAACCAAATCGTTGGAGAAGACAGTCTTTCTGCTCCGTATTCAGTTGTAGAGCAAATGCCTGAATTTCCGGGCGGAGAAGCAGCATTACGGAAGTTTCTTGCTGCCAATGTGAAATATCCTGCTATTGCCGCAGAAAACGGCGTTCAGGGTAAAGTTTTTGTCAACTTTGTTGTTGACAGGAACGGTGGCATCTCCAATGTTAAAGTTGTCAGGGGTGTTGATGCTGCTGTTGATAAAGAAGCTATAAGGGTTGTGAAATCAATGCCAAAATGGATTCCCGGAAAACAAAACGGTGAAGCTGTTCGGGTGAGTTTCACAGTACCAATCAACTTTGTTCTTCAGTAATTATTATGAAGGTTAATTTCACTAAAGTTATCTATGGATTTATTGTTGTGGCCTTGTACCTGATGATAGGTGCATTTGCTCTGACAAAATATTGGATTTTGAGCGACCAGAAAAATACTGGTATGATCATATTTGGTTTGGTCGTCATACTTTATGGTTTGTACAGAGGATATCGTTCATATGCTGCAGCTCAAATTGCAAAAAATGAAAAGGATGGAGATGAATAAGCAATTCATCGTTTTGATTGCTCTTGTTTTGTCCTCCTTTATTTTTGGTTGCCACCGGGTCAGGAAAGATATTCCTGACTCGATGGTTACCGGCCAAACGACTATTGCTGCTGATGAAGCCTTGTTGCCGGTGATGAATGCAGAAATAGATGTTTTTCAAAGCATGTACAATTTTGCCACAGTCAACTGCAAATTTGTTTCCGAGTACGATGCCATTAATCTTCTGCTTCAGGAGCAAATCAGGTTGGCATTGGTTACCAGACCACTTAATCAAAAAGAAATTAAATTTTTTCAAAACAAGGATATTCACGCTGAATCAATACTTTTGGCTTATGATGCGGTTGCTGTGATCGTCCCTTCCGGAAATCCGACTAAAGTTCTGTCCTTGAGTCAAATTGGCCAAATATTGTCTGGCACAATTGTTGACTGGAAACAAATAAGTAATTCAGGAAAAACAGGTCATATCCGATTGATTTTTGATGCTGAATCGTCTGGAATTATTAGGTCACTCAATGATTTGTTACATCTGAATCAAAAAATCTCCGGAGATATTATTTTCGCCGGAAGCAATAATAAAGTTATTGAATCGGTTGCGTCTGATCCTGAGGCAATTGGGTTTGTTGGGTATAACTGGTTGAGCGAAAATGAAAACCTTAAAGTTCAGGATTGGCTTAAACAGGTAAGCTTAATTGCTGTTTCGAAAGGTACGGGTTCAAATGACACTGAAGGTGTTCAGCCAACTGTTGCGAGTTTGTTTAATTTGGAGTATCCGTTAATTCGGAAAATATATGCTATTTATACCGATCCTGCTGCAAGTCTTGCCAGAGGGTTTCTTGCTCATTTAACCAGCGAAAAGGGTCGGAAAATTATTTACAGAATGGGTTTAAAACCTGAAAACGATTTTCAACGACTTATTAAAATTAATAAAGATTACTAAATGAAATTGAAATTAGCATTTTTGGCCTGTAGCCTCTTTGTTTTGGTATCTTCAGTAGTTGCTCAAACAGAGAAAGATGGATTCTATAAATTAAATCTTAAAGAATACACTCCAGCAAAGCAGATATTTGGTGCGTTGTTGAAAATAAACCCAAAGAATGAAGTTGCATTTTATGGGATGGGGGAATATTATTATTTTACCGGAAAGCTTGATTCGGCAAAAATATGCTACAGTAAAGGTCTGGAAGCTAATTCGAACTATGCCGGAAATTATGCTGGATTGGGTCGACTTTGCTTGTCCTCTAATCCTTCTGAAGCTGAAACTTATTTTAAAGATGCAGTTAAAAAATCGAAAAAGAATGCCACAGCATTAATTGCTATTGCCAAAATATATGCAGACCTGACTCCAAAGAATCTTGTTGAGGCCAAGCGTTACATCAATATGGCGCTGGAAATAGACCCTAAAAATACGCAGGCATATTTCATGAATGGATTGATTGAAATGGCGAATGGTAATGTTAGCGATGCAACACTTCAGTTTGAACGTGCTATATATTTTGATCCGAATAATTTCGAGGCATATTTGCAGCAGTCTGACATTATGGTTTCAGCCAGAAATCCTATTCAGGCGATCGATTACCTGAATAAACTAATTACTCTTAAGCCTGATTATTGGCTGGCATATAAAATGGCAGGAAAAGTATACTACAATGACAAAAAGTATCCTGAAGCGATTAAAAACTATGATATTTACTTTAAGAATGTCAAGTCGGATAATGATGTAACCTATTATGCCTATAGTCTCTTTTTCAACAAACAATACACTGAGGCAAAAAATGTAATCAACATCCTGATACAGCAGAATCCTAATGATTACATTCCACTTCGTTTGTTGGGCTATATTAGCTACGAAACCAAGGATTATATGAACGGCAAAGGCATCATGGATAAATTCTTTACCTTGGTTCCAGTGGATAAAATTCTACCTGATGACTATTCCTATTATGGTAAAATGTTGAGTGTTACCGGGAATGATGCACAGGCCATTGAAACCTATAAACTGGCCTTACAAAAAGATTCCACTCAGTATCAAATCTATGATGAACTTGCAAAATCGAGTAATAAGTTAAAGAAATACGAAGAATCGCTTAGATATGGCAGTATATTTTTAAAGAAGAAACCTAATTTAACAACAGCAGATTACTACAGTCTTGGAAAGGCCTATTATTCAGTTGCTACAACATTTAATGTAAAAACAGATTCATTAAAGATTAATGTAGTGTCTGATTCTGTTAAGAGCCGGAATATAGTCGCCGACTCGTTAAAACAAAGAGAATATTTTGTGGCTTCCGATTCTTTATTTGCCAAGGTGGTTCGTTACTCACCAAGCTCTTATATCGGAAATTTTTGGAGAGCACGGGTCAATTCTGCATTGGATAAGGAAACAACTTTGGGTTTAGCAAAACCATTCTACGAAAAATCATTGGAAATCCTGATAAAGGATCCTGTGAAATACAAAAAAGAACTTTCTGAGATATATGCTTATTTAGGTTTTTATTACTATGTAAAGGAAGATATTCCAGGTTCAATGGCTAATTGGAAGAAGTTACTGGAAGTTGATCCGGAAAACCTTAAAGCTCAAGATGCTATAAAATCGCTGGAAAAGAAATAGTTTATTTTCGACTTCATACAAACGGTGAATCCCTTTATTTATAATGGATTCACCGTTTGCGTTTTAATTGCTTAAGCACTGATTAAACTTCAACGTAATTATCTAAACAAGCTCAGTATTTTAATCCTGAACTTTTCAGAATCCTTTTGATCAGAAGGGATTTTTACTTTTTGGAACACAATTCGGTCAAGACTCCAAGGGTTGATTTGGGGTGTAGAAATCCAATATTCAATCCTTCTGCACCTTTTCTGCTGGTTTTGTCGATGAGCTGAACCCCATTGGAGGCAACATGATTTAATGCTTCGTTTACATCGTCAACTGCAAATGCAAGGTGATGAACTCCCGGACCTTTCTTTTCCAGAAATTTACCTATTGGACCCTCAGGATCGGTTGATTCTAATAGTTCAATTTTGGTTTGTCCAACCTGAAAGAAAGCTGTCTTTACTTTTTGGTCGGTCACTTCTTCAACAGAATAACATTTCAAACCTAATATGTTTTCGTAATATGGAATGGCTTCCTCCAGACTGATTACGGCAATGCCAATGTGTTCGATATGTGTAATTTCCATGTTTTTAAAGTTTTAAATTCGAGACAAATGTGTTTTATCAATAAGCGTTAAATATAGACAAAGTCAGGTTTTGGAGCACTTAACTTAATTCTTAGATTCTGCTACTATCTTTCACGAAATGAAAATGAGATCCGAACCTTTCGAAAGCAGCTTTCTCCAGTGTTTCCCGGTGAGCAGGGTGAGCAATTGATGTAAGCAGTCTGGCCCGTTCCTGAAGCGTTTTTCCGTAGAGATTCACTGCGCCGTATTCCGTAACCACCCAGTGAATATTGGCACGGGTGCTTACCACACCTGATCCTTCAATCAGTATCGGGCAAATTTTTGAAACACCTTTTGGCGTTAATGAAGGCATCGCAATAATAGGCTTTCCGCCTTTTGAATGACCTGCACCACGAATAAAGTCAATCTGGCCACCAACTCCTGAATAGTGTTTAATGCCTATCGAATCGGCGCATACTTGTCCGGTAATGTCTATGGCCAGCGCCGAATTGATGGCGGTTACCTTATCAAGTTTGCGGATAACTGCCACATTGTTGGTGTGAGCCACGTCCATCATGGCTACCCGTGGGTTATCGTCAACAAAATCATACAATTTCTGCGTTCCCATCAGGAAGGAAGCAACCATTTTGCCCCGGTCAATATTTTTATACTTTCCAGTTACGATTCCTTTTTCAACCAAAGGCAGAATTCCGTCTGAAAACATTTCAGTATGAACGCCTAAATCTTTATGATTACCGAGCTGGGCAAGCACTGCATTGGGAATTCCGCCGATGCCCATTTGCAAACACGCACCATCATCGATTAATGCAGCTACATTTTTACCCAGTTGAATTTCTTCTGCTGTCAATGGGGCAAAACTGTGAGCGTATAATTTAATATCGTCTTCAACAAAAATGTCGATCTGGTCAACATGGATCATTGAATCGCCCCAGCATCGCGGAACATTTGGATTCACTGCTGCAATGACCACATCGGCGCATTCAACAGCCGCCAAAGTAGCATCAACTGATGTGCCAAGCGAAACAAAACCATGTTTGTCAGGAGGTGAAACCATAATCATAGCCACATTCACATGGAGGTAGCCTTCGCGGATCAGCTTCTGTGTTTCGCTAAGAAATA
>JBAWZG010000066.1:0-19646 GCA_037143155.1 Bacteroidia bacterium | reverse complement strand
TGATTTATGTAAAAACCATCACGCCTGAAATCCAGCAATGGCTCTACAGCGAACTGTACAAATTGTCCAATACGTTCCGGACCGATATTAATATTTTCAATATTCAGGGTGAACTGATTGCCACTTCGCGTCCTGAAATTTTCGCCAAAGGCGTTGCAACAGAACGAATCAACTCAGAAGCATTTCACGAATTGTCGGAGCACTTCCAGCTCAATTATTTTCATCCCGAAAAGATTGGGAACCTATCCTATCTTTCGGCCTACGAACCCATCATAAACTCCAACAGAGATTATATAGGCTACCTCAACCTACCATATTTTACAAGGGAGGACGATCTGAAGCAGAGTATTTCAACTTTTATTGTGGCATTCATTAATCTGTACCTTTTACTTTTTCTGGCCAGTGTTATCGTGGCGGTTGTTTTGTCGAACCGGATAACAGCTCCTTTGAGTATTATTCGCGAAAAACTAAAAGGAATTCAGTTGGGGAAAAAGAGCGAACCCATAAACTACCAGGCTGAAGATGAAATCGGAGCGCTGGTGAAGGAATACAATCACAAAGTGGAAGAACTGGCTGAAAGTGCTGAATTATTGGCCCGGTCGGAACGAGAATCAGCATGGAGGGAAATGGCCAAACAAGTTGCTCACGAGATCAAGAACCCACTGACCCCGATGAAACTGAATATTCAGTATTTACAGCGGGCCAAGGAAGATGGCAATGAAAATTACGATGCATTTTTTGAACGGGTCACCAAAAACCTGATTGAGCAGATTGATACGCTTTCAGGAATTGCAACGGAGTTTTCGAATTTCGCACAAATACCGGAGGCTAAAAATGAACGGTTCAACCTCATTGAGGTGCTCCAAAATGTCTGTTCATTATTTGAACCCAATCAAAATCTGACTATTTTACTTGAAACAGAGCAGCTCTCTGAAATCAGGATTTTTGCTGATAAAGAGCAACTCTCACGGGCTTTTCTGAACCTTACAAAAAATGGAATTCAGTCGATTCCTGGAGATCAGATAGGTGAAATTCGCATTTCGGTTACAAAATCCGATGGATTTGTTCGAATTGCATTCAGCGACAATGGTACAGGTATCGGGGTGGAAGCACAGGAACATCTTTTCGAACCCAATTTTACTACTAAAACCAGTGGAATGGGTCTGGGATTATCCATTGTGCATAATATCATCGCCACAGCCAAAGGCAAAATCTGGTACGAAACTTCAGCAAATTCCGGCACCACGTTTTATGTAGAACTACCTATTAACGAAAAGGACAATAGTCTGGTTAATAATCATTCCTAATACCACTCATACAATACCAATGGAATTTTTCAACGACGAATACTTTATGAAACAGGCACTTCAGGAAGCTGAACGTGCATACCGCGAAGGAGAAATTCCGGTAGGAGCCGTGGTGGTTTCACAAAACCGGATCATTGCACGGACTCACAACCTCACCGAAACGCTCACCGATGTAACTGCACATGCCGAAATGCAGGCTATTACAGCTGCAGCCAACTTACTCGGTGGAAAATACCTGAACGAATGCACCTTGTATGTAACAGTTGAACCCTGCGTGATGTGTGCGGGAGCGCTGGGATGGTCGCAAATTGGCAAGGTTGTTTATGGTGCTTCCGATGAAAAGCGTGGATTCCGAAAGTATGCTCCTGCAGCTCTTCACCAAAAAACTGAAGTGGTTTATGGAATCCTCGAAAATGAATGTGCAACTTTGATGACCAACTTTTTCCGGGAAAAACGAAATAATCAATAGTCCTTAAGCATTTTAAACGAATTACCGGTGAGAAACAGGAAGGATGGGGTTTAGCCCGAAACGGGCGAAATATGATAGCCCGGGGCAAGTGAGGTACGAACGTCGCCCCGGGTTGCAAAAGAAAAAAGGAATCCGTCTATGTGAATGCCTTTTTCAAAGCATAAACCCTGCTTCGGACGGAACAGCAACAACCTTCAAAAAAGTATTTACATAAGAGGAAAATATTTACGACCTTTGACCGAAACACAAAATCAGAAACATTGAAAGACTTTCCAAAGAAAAAAGTAATTACACTGAAGAATAAGCAACAACCGGTTGAATCAGCCGAAGGCGGGTTGATTCGATTAAACAAATACATTTCGAATGCGGGTGTTTGCTCGCGGCGCGATGCCGACAAATTGATTGGCGAAGGATTGGTAACAGTGAATGGCGAAACCGTCACAGAACTTGGACGCAAAGTAACATTGGAGGATGATGTCCGTTTCGATGGAAAACAACTCAACCCGGAGCGAAAGGTGTATTTGCTGCTCAATAAACCCCGCGGTTTTGTGACCACACTCGATGATCCTCATGCAGAACGAACCGTGATGCAACTGATTCATAACGCTTGTTCGGAGCGGGTTTATCCGGTTGGAAGGCTCGACATGCAAACAACCGGTGTTCTGCTTTTCACCAACGATGGTGAACTGGCAAAAAAACTGACTCATCCAAGTTACGAAAAGGTCAAGATTTACCATGTACAACTCGACAAGGATTTTCTTCGGGATGACCTGGAAAAGATCAGGAAAGGATTTGAACTTGAAGATGGATTCATCGCTGCCGACGATATTCAGATCATCGATCCGAATGATCTTCGTCAGGTAGGTATCGAAATTCATTCAGGAAAGAACCACATTGTCCGGCGAATTTTTAATCATCTGGGCTACCAGGTTGAAAAACTCGACCGTGTACTTTTTGCCGGACTGACTAAAAAAGATCTGCCGCGCGGCCGCTACCGCTTTCTCACGCAACAGGAGGTTAATTTCCTGAAAATGAGTTAATGTAATGAAATTCGATTTCGCATACTAATTACTACACGTTGGAAAAGGAATTTTTACAAATCATCACCGAAAATCAGGGAATCATTCACAAGGTTTGCTCCATTTATTGCGATTTGGAGGAAGACCGCCGTGATTTATTTCAGGAAATTATCGTGCAGTTGTGGAAATCCTATCCTTCATTCCGGAGCGAATCGAAATTTTCAACCTGGATGTACCGTGTGGCATTGAATACAGCGATAACAAGTTTCAAAAAAGATAAGCGGCAACCCGATAAGTCGGGAATTTCGTACGAAAATATTCAGCTGGCCGAGGAAATATATGATACAGGAGCCGAAGAACAGATTAAAATGCTCAACAATGCAGTTATCCAGTTAACCGGAATTGAAAAATCGATTATTCTGCTCTACCTTGAAGATAAAAAATACGAAGAGATTGCAGAGATAACAGGAATTACCCAGAACTACGTGAGGGTGAAAATGAACCGCATCAAGAAGAAACTGAAGTTGTTAATGAATACGGAAGAATAGATGGATTTAAAGGATTTAAAATCGGCATGGGATACGTATTCTTCACAGGAGATGGACAAACATCGGCTTGGAAAGGAAAATATTCATGGCTTGTTAAAAAGCCGGACCAACTCTCTGGTCGAACGGATTGACCGAAACATCCGGATTGGAATGTTAATTTTGCTTGGATATATTGTGTACATGGTTGCAGATGATCTTTACTTTTCAAAAATCATGTTCATTGTACCTGTTGAATATCCATCATGGTTAGTCCCGATTGATGTTTTCTCGAATGCTTTGATTGTAACCACTTACCTGTTTTTTGTACTTCGCTACCTCCGTATCAAACGAAGTTTTTCGGCTGATACGCAGCTTAAAGATCGCCTTTCCGGAATTCTGGAAACCTTAAAAACATATCGCCGCATGTTTTATTTGGCGGTTATAATCTTGATCATAAATATTATAATAAGTTTTACTGCCGGAATCTATCAGGGAGTAAAATTTAAAACTGATTCAACAAATGGGGAAATTATTGACCTGAGCATCGGCAAAATCATAAGGATTATTGGTTTTGGACTGGCAGTTTTAATTCCATTGATTTCCCTCACTTTTTTCTTACTTCACCGGGGATTCAAAAGCCTTTATGGCCGCTACCTGGTCAAACTGAATGAAACTTTACAGGAATTGGATGAAAATAATATCGAAGGCTAAAAGTAAAAAGCTTTAAAGCATTTTTTTAAACTTCCAGATAAAGCTGCTTAAACCAGGTGATGTGCCCGAACCCAACAAACATTTTCCAAATATCTTTATTTCTGATTGTTCCTTTCTGAAGTAATCTGAGACTATCGGTTATTCCTCTGTAAATGAATATATAAAAGAAAAACAGACTGACAGCCAAGTTTGCAGGCTGAGTTTTCATTACAAAAAAAAGCACAGGAATCGGAATAAGAAATACCACCAGATAATAGACAAACAGATTTTTCATGGTCAATTTGATTGAGAACATAATTGGAATCCAAGATACAACTATTTTACCGGGGATCATAATTATTCCAACATCTGATTCAGCGAATCTTTTCGCGCAGAATTTCCCTCCATTCAGTTTGTTAATTCATCAGCTTGATTTTGAGCGTTTCGCAGATAAACGATTTAATTGATTACCTTTGCGCAGATTTTTTAAAACCTTCATTCAGAATTAAATGGCACACAAATCCGGATTTGTAAACATCATCGGAAATCCCAATGTCGGGAAATCAACCATCATGAACGTGCTGGTAGGCGAGCGTTTGTCGATCATCACCTCGAAAATGCAAACCACCCGTCACCGAATCAAAGGAATCGTGAATGGTGAGGATTTCCAGATTGTTTATTCGGATACACCGGGAATTCTGAAACCCAATTACAAGCTTCAGGAAACCATGATGAAGTTTGTGAATACTGCGCTAATTGATGCTGATGTAATTTTGTATGTGACCGATGTAGTTGAATCACCGGGAAAGAATGAAGAATATGTTGAACGTATTAAAAGTTCCGAAGCCGCTGTTATTGTGCTGATTAACAAGATCGATCTTTCGACTCAGGAGAAAGTGATGGAGTTGTACAATTACTGGCGCGAAAAATTACCACTGGCGCATGTGTATGCCATTTCGGCAACCGAGAAATTTAATGTGGCCCAGATTTTCGACCATATTCTGGAATTGCTGCCTGAGGGACCGGCCTATTTTCCAAAGGATGAAATGACCGACCGGAACGAACGTTTTTTTGTAAGCGAAATTATCCGTGAGAAAATTCTTCTTTATTACGACAAGGAAGTACCATATTCTGTTGAAGTTGAAGTTGAGCAATTCAAGGAAGAAGATAAAATACTGAACCTGATGTGTGTGATTCATGTGAACCGCGACAGTCAGAAGGGAATCATCATTGGACATCAGGGCCAGGCACTGAAACGGGTTGGCACTGAGGCAAGACTTGACATGGAAGAATTCTTTCAGAAAAAAGTTTTCCTTCAGTTGTTCGTGAAAGTCAACAAAGATTGGCGCGACAAAGACCGATCGCTCGGAGGTTTTGGATACGATATGGAGTAGTAGCCTCTTCCAAACCCTCCCCACAAGGGAGGGCTTAAAAACACCAGTGCAATTTTGGAGGAGTTTCAATATTAGAGATATAAAAGATAAACGAATAACCAAAAGCCCCTCCTGCGGAGGGGTTGGGGAGGCCAGATGAGTAATATTATTGCAATAGTAGGAAGACCAAACGTAGGGAAATCAACCCTATTCAACCGGTTTACCGAATCGAGAAAAGCCATTGTTGATGAATCAGCAGGAGTTACCCGCGATCGTCAGTATGGCAAAGGCGTTTGGAACGGAATTGACTTTTCAATCATTGATACCGGTGGATATGCCGTTACCTCAGAAGACATTTTTGAAGGTGAAATCCGCAAACAGGTCATGCTGGCCATTGATGAGGCTGATGTGATTTTGTTTGTAGTCGATGTGGAAAACGGTGTAACCGATATGGATGAAGAAGTGGCTGCTGTGCTGCGTCGTTCATCAAAAAAAGTATTTATTGCTGTCAACAAAGTTGATAACAACAAGCGAATCAACGATTCACATGAGTTTTATTCGCTCGGACTGGGAGAAATATATTGCATTTCGTCGATGACTGGTAGTGGTACCGGCGAATTGCTCGATGCCATTGTGGAAGAATTTCCGAAAGATGAACCTTCTGACATGGATGAAAATGTTCCGCGTTTTGCGATCATTGGCCGTCCAAATGTCGGCAAATCTTCTTTCATCAACGCACTGATCGGTGAAGAACGTAACATGGTGACTGATATTGCCGGAACAACCCGCGATGCCATTCATACCCGGTACAATAAATTTGGTCACGACTTTTATCTGATTGACACGGCCGGTTTGCGCAAACGCACCAAAGTAAAAGAAGATGTGGAGTTTTATTCGACCATGCGTTCTATTCGGGCTATTGAAGATTCGGATGTTTGTATTCTAATTCTGGATGCCCAACGAGGAATGGAAGCTCAGGATGTATCTATTTTTCACCTGATCGACCGCAACAAAAAAGGCTTGGTTATTCTGGTCAATAAATGGGATTTGATTGAAAAAGACAATGCGAGTACCAACGACTATACCAAACAAATTAAGGAACGAATTGCACCTTTTGTCGATGTGCCAATCATGTTCATCTCTGCCTTGTCAAAACAGCGAATTCTGAAAGCTCTGGAAACTGCCGTGGAGGTATTTGAAAACCGAAGCAAGAAAATCAAAACTTCGGAATTGAATGATATCATGCTGAAAGCAATTGAAGCCTATCCACCACCATCAATCAAAGGAAAATTTGTGAAAATTAAGTATGTTACTCAGTTACCGAGTCAAACACCAAGTTTTGCTTTTTTTGCCAATCTTCCACAGTATGTCAAAGAGGCCTATCGCAGATATCTTGAAAATAAGATTCGGGAAAACTTTAATTTTTCAGGAGTTCCCCTCCAGATTTATATCCGCAAAAAATAAATTGCGAAATCTACTGTTGAAAACCTCCAAAGAATTTATTCGCTGGAGGTTTTTTTGATTAATATTGGACTGAAATTTTATCTTGAAACTATTTGATCATCAGGTGTTCGATCAGGATTTTCAACCCAATCAGAATCAAAATGAGACCACCAATAATTTCAGCATACCGGTTGATCTTTGGTCCGGTTTTTTTACCCAGCAGAATTCCAAGCATCGAAGCGACGAAAGTTACACTACCGATAATAAGCACTGCGACCAGAATTTTATCCAACAAAACGGCAAAACTGAATCCGACGGCAAGAGCATCAATACTTGTGGCAAGTGACAGGACAAGAATCACCTTGATGTGAAGTGGATTTTTTATTTCGCGGGTTTCTGATCCGATGAAGCTTTCGATAATCATTTTCCCGCCAATCAAGCTAAGCATCCCAAAAGCGATCCAATGATCAACAGGTTCGATCATGGATTTCATACTATTGCCAATCAACCAGCCAATCAAAGGCATGAATGCCTGAAAAAGAGCCATGAAAGCAGCAATTTTTACTGCCTGAAAGAACCGGATATGTGGAAGACTTAATCCACTGCAAACTGATACTGCGAATGAATCAAATGATAGACCTACAGCGAGAAAAAAAACTGTTACAATTTCCATCCGAACAAAATTGAGCGACAAATAACGCGTTAAATTTTTAAAGTTTAGATTTTTGCCTTGGTAATAATCAGGTCAACCAGATCGGTGCGTTGCTTTATCAATTTTTTGATGCTGGCTCTGAAAGACTTAATTCCAGCTAAAAATCTCAATTCAGTGAACACACACTGATAAAACATCAACAATTTATAGGCAATTTTTCCGGCAAACGGCATCAGAACAAATGCTGAAATAGCGATCATCCACGTTTTTGTCAGGGAAAGAACGATTCCGGCTTCAATCAGGTAAAATACCGGATAAATAAGCAAGCCAGTAGCAAAATTGAATGTACATATAAATGCCGGGTCTTTCACTTTCTTTCGAAGCAGATTTCTTGGAATAAGAAATGGCAATGCATTAAAGATGAGTCCGAAAATCGTGATTGGAAGCGTAATAAGTACTCCTAAAATGCGGAAGAATATACTTCCCCAACTGGCATTGTCAGAGTTTTGTACGATTGGATCAGTAAGTGTTTTTTGAGCAAGAGTCGAAAAATACGGACGACTTTTTTCAATCAGTTGAATGAATGTCTCAGGCTGATTGGATTCCAGACTTTCCAACTTTTCAATCAAATCGTTTTCAGCATGAAAAAGCTGTAAATCCTTATTGCCATTGAACTGTTGGGTTTTTGAATACGATTTTCCAGCTAACTGACGAATGTTTTCATAGTCCTGGTAATAGGGAATACTGTTAATTTGCATCGTCAGCGGAACAAGTCGGTCATGAATTTCATCCCGTAAAATCAACATTGCTTTTTGCGGATTACTCTCATATTCCTTCTGGTATTTGTCAACTTCAATGGGTGCGCCATATTGCACAATAACAGTCCGGTTGAATGACCAGTAGTGGCTGTAGAAAATGCCAACCGGAACGATTTGTAAACCCAGATTGAAATGATTTTTATTTTCTGCTTCGAGGGCTATTCGCGGGATTGCTTTTTTATGAGGCAGCATTTGTCTGCGCCCTGAGTGAGCAGCTTCAGGGAAAAGAGCAGTGGTGTCGTTGTTCTCTAAAAGCCGGGTAACGGAAGCAAAAATCTGCTCATTATTGGCAAGATTGTCTTTCCCATCCCGAATGCGGTAAACTGGTACCATTTTCATAAATTTCAAGATTGGACGGGCTACCTTCGACTTAAAAATATCAGCACGGGCCAGCCATACCGATTGACTTGAATTGGAGCAAACAATGGCCAGCGAGTCCATTAAAGCATTTTGATGATTGCCTGCAAAAATAATTGGCTTACCCAGAGGAATTTGCTTCCGGCCAGTTACAACAATGCGTTTGTGCGAAAGCCAAAGGGCAAAACGCACATAAGTCCTGAGCAATTCATACCCGAGTGACCAATTTTTCATTTTAAGCAATTATAGGTTTTTGTGACCAAACGTATGCGATTGTCAAGCCGCTGATAATATGCCAAATGCCCCACCATGCAGCAATAATGGCCATTCCGCCCAATTCCATTTCAGGAGGAAATATTTTAGGATTAAATATGAGAGCCAAGGCTAAACCAGAATTGTGAATCCCGGTTTCAATGGCCAGAGTTCGCTGATCGCGTTGAGGCAATTGATTTAGTTTTCCAAAGAAATAGCCGGTTGCCATTGCCAATCCGTTTTGCAACAATACAAAAATGAAAACCAAATGGACAAAACTGGTGAATTGCTTGAAGTTTGCGGAGAGCATCACTATGACCATCACAACAAAAAACAGCAATGATCCTTTGTTTATTGGGCCTTTAATTGTTTCAGTGAGTTTCGGAAACTTTTTAGCGATCAGCAATCCAATCATTACCGGGATGCCAAGTAGAATGAAAACAGTCTGGAACATCTGGTATTTGTCGATTTCAAGTGGTCGCAACAAACCTGCGGCACTGTGTGCATTGTAAAAATTGATGTATAAATTTCCCCAGAAAGCAAAGTTGAATGGCGTGAAAAAGATTGCTGTTGAAGTTGAGGTTGCAGTTAAACTCACTGCGAGCGCCACATTTCCTTTAGCCATCGAACTGATGAAATTCGAAATGTTCCCTCCCGGGCATGCCGCTACCAGGATCATTCCCAATGCAACAGTCGGAGTTGGATTCAGTAGAAGAACCAGAAGAAAAGTAAATGCAGGTAGCAGAAAGGTTTGGCTGATATATCCTACAATCGCCGCTTTCGGTTTACGGATGATTTCTTCAAAATTCTCCACTTTGATGTCGAGCGCAACACCAAACATGATGAACGAAAGCGCAATATTCAGGAAAATTAAACCTGAAGGTGAAAAATTCAGACGGACATGATCAAGTACCTCAAGTGAATTATTCAGCATAGTTTTCAGATTAAGAAAAGTTAGAGTTCATAAAAGTAAAAAACTATGGATAAAACGAAAGCGTCATCCATAGTTATTTCCAAAATGAGATTGAGGTATTATCAAAAATCCAATAAATCGATGATTTTTTTTGGAATATCAGTATTTTCCATGATACCCGTAAAGTTTTCTGCCCCAGGGCCATAAGAAAAAACTGGCACCATCACTGCCGTGTGCTCACCTGTAGTGAAAGCACCTTTTACCATGCCGGTTTTCATATCGCCACCATTCAAAGAGAATCCTCCGGTTTCATGGTCCGCTGTCACGATGATTAATGTTTCGCCATCTTTCGCAGCAAACTCAAGCGCTTTGCCAATAGCACGGTCAAAATCAAGCATTTCGATGACAATGTATCTCGTGTCATTTTCGTGTCCGCCCCAGTCTATTTGTGACCCTTCCACCATGATAAAGAATCCTTTCTGATTTTGAGCGAGAATATTGAGCGCAGTTTCTGTTGAAAGTGGCAGGTTCATTTTTCGCCTGGTAGCTATGTCGTTGTGCTCTTCGGCAGTCAGACCAGCCAGTTTACCTGTTTTCACCTTTGCAATTTCGTCCATATTTCGCAGTACCTGGTATCCTTTTTGCTGAAGTTCCTGGATCAGATCGCGTTGGTCTGTACGTTGCGAAAAATGTTTGTATCCGCCACCAATAAATACATCAATATCTGTTTTCATAAAGTCGGCAGCAATATCTTCATAACTTCCACGACTTTTTTGATGAGCAATATACGAAGCCGGCGTAGCATGGGTAATAGCTGAGGTAGAAACCAATCCTGTAGACAAACCCTTTTCTTCAGCCATTTCGAGGATGGTTCGAATCGGAACGGAATCGGCATTTAATCCAATTGCTCCGTTATAGGTTTTTTGTCCGGTCGAAAGTGCAGTCCCTCCGGCAGCCGAGTCGGTAATATAGTTGTCGGATGATTGGGTTTTCGAAAATCCGACCTGTTTAAAATTATCAAGGAACAAATGACCTCCGTTTGCAGTAAGTCCGGCAAAAATATGGGACACGCCCATTCCGTCGCCGATCATCATGATCACATTTTTGGGCTTTTTCGACTTAAACTGTTGGGTAAAAGTGGGTACTTCGTATTTCGGTCCGCCTGGATATGTTTTGGTTGAATCAACTTTCGAAATCGTTTTATAGTTTTCCTGACTGTAAAGTTGTTGCATCCCAAAGATCAGGATGAAAATAAAGAATGCTTTTAAATTCATGAAGGAGTTTAAAAAAATGGTTTGCTTCAGCTTATTTTCCTGTAAAAAATCAAGTGACAAAAATAGTGGAAATTCATTCCTTTTTCGATGCATTCTTGTTAAAAATCAGTGACATTTTCACTTCCATGAAAGCGATCAAAGAAACTTAGTCAAACGAATTTGTCCCGCATTGTTTCTTTCTCTTGCTTTGTGCTCCCATCCTTTCCGGTCAAAATTTTCATTAATAGCATAATCAATTCGGGTTTCGCCAAAGACGTCAGTTAAAATATTTAATGTTCGGAAATTGGTGATTATCTGTTCAGCCTTTTTATAACTCAGATGGGCAATCCGCGAATACTTGCTGACTGAGATTTTTTCATTGTTTTCGAGGTAATCGAGCAGGCATTTTTCAGCATCGGAATAATTGATCAGGATTCCTTCCGTGCTTTTTTGCTGCTTCCAAACTTCGATCATGATTTTGTTAGCCAGCCTGTTTTCATCTTCTTTCCGGAAATAGGCCCACCATTTGCCTTCCTCATCGCGTGCAAAGTGAGGTTTTTCGTTACTGGATTCAATAATTACTTCCAGAACAGTCTTCCCTTCAATTAAATGTTGTTTTACAGAAAATGCAATTTCCGGTTTCGAATAAATTTTAGCAGCCGACTCAACCATGTAATATTCTTCTTCGGAACGAACGCCTGCAATCCGGCCATTATCTTTCACTCCAACAAGCAATCGTCCTCCGTCGGTATTGGCAAAAGCTACCAACGAACGGGCTATCTTTTTCGAGTCGCTGATGCAATATTTGAAATCCTGCTGTTGATGTTCGCCCTGTTGTATGAGTTTGGATAAAGAGCCTCCCCTAACCCCTCCGAAGGAGGGGAATGAAGAACTGGAATTAGGAAGTTTGGCTTTTTCAATCATTAGCTTTGGCCCTGCAATTCATTTTACACCTTCTATGAAATGATAATGTTCCGAATCTTCTTTACCCAAGGCTTTCCCCCTTAGGGGGAACAGGAAGGGGGCTGCCTTTCCTTACACCTCAATTCCAAACATAATCCTTACCACATAACCCAATCCGAACGAAATTAGGCCGACCACCGTGCTCAAAATGACCATTTCAGTAAATCGCTTCCTGAAAGGTTGATCGTTGGCAACTGAAATATAATAGGTAAATAAGAAAACAATCAGTATGGAATCAAAAAGGGCAGCCAGAAGAGCAACAAACACGGAAGTGAAAATCAGGAAAGGTGCTACCAGGAAAACTACTGCAACTACATATGCAATGCCTGTAAATACAGCTGATTTAATGGCCAGATCCTCTTTGCCCTCAGCCTTGTTCGATAAATATTCTGATGACGACATGGATAAGGCTCCTGCAATACCCGTAATAATTCCGGCCAGGGCCACCAGTTTAGTGTTTTGGAGGGCAAAAGTCAAACCGGCCAAAGTGCCAAGGATTTCAACCAAAGCATCGTTTAGTCCTAAAACGATGGATCCCATATATTTGAGGTGTTCCTCCTGAATCAGTCCAATCAGTTCTTTTTCATGCTGGTATTCGTCTTCGGCAACCGATAAAGCTTCAGGTACTTCTGTGGCAATCTGCGCGTAATTGATTTGTGCTTTTTCTTCGCTTTTTTCCATCAGTTTTAAGCCGAAAGTCAGGCCAAAAATCTTCGATATCCAGTAATATTTTTTAACCTCCCATTGACTTGGTGACACTTCCTTGTTCGTGTAGGCAGCCCACAATTTATAATGTTTCAGTTCGTCGTTGGCAATCTGTCTCAGCACCTTTTGGTTTTCCGGATCATTGCTTTGATCTGCCAATTTGTTGTAAATATGGTATTCAGTAATTTCTTCGCGCTGGGCATAAATCAACTGCTGACGAATTTCAGGCGATATGGGCTTTTTGATCATGATATCTGGTTTTTTAAATTCCTGTTTGCATTACACAATCAAATTCACATTTGACTCTGAACTGCAATCATTACTTTATCCGATTAATAATAAATCCGTTTTCTACTTTCAGGAAACCGGCTTTGGGGTAATAATCCATTGCGGTGGGAGCTGAAAGAAGCAAAAGCATCGTTTGATCGCCAATTCTCTCTTTGATCAAACCGATAAGTTTTTTCCCAATGCCATATTTTTGATATTCTTTTCTAACTGCGAGATCCGACAAATAACAACAGAAACAGAAATCGGTCAGGGACCTTGCGATTCCAACAAGTTGGCCTTCGTCCCAAGCCGTCACAACTAAATTTGAGTTTGCGTACATTTCGGCAATTCGATCTTTGTCGGCAGTCGGACGGTTTATTCCTGAACTGGTGTACAAGTCGATTATTAATTCAGTTTCAGGAATACGATCAATTAGGTATGTAATTTCCATTTCATCTGGTTTTGGATCATCCTACGGTCATCCTTTCATCCATTCGTACATTTGGTAATGTTCTGCCGTCATTCCCAAATGTTCGTAAACGTCGTGTGCTGATGTGTTTGTCCTATCGGCATACAAACGGATGCCACGCAGATCAGGATTAGAAACAACCAATTCCTGAATGTGTTTATAAAGTCGACTAAAGATGCTTCGTTTACGAAATTCAGGCAGCACATAAACCGATTGAATCCATAAAACTGTTCCGTTGCGCCAGTCGCTCCATTCGAAGGTTGTAAGCAGCGAGCCAACGACATGGCCATTTAGTTCAGCCACATAATAAGTTCCTTTCGCCGAATCTGCAAAAACGGCTGCAACTCCTTTTTGCACGGTTGCTTCATGTAGCTGAAGCTGTTCCGTTTCCCATGCCATGGCCAGTTGAAATTCAACAACATTGACCGAATCGGTTTCTTTTGCCTGACGGATAATCATTTTGTGAATAAATTATTTGAGCTGCTAAATTAAAAAATTAGTTTCCACATTCTGTTTCTGTACGGAAATTAAACCCTTAACTTCGGCCTGAGTTCATTCCAAATCAATGTTTTTTGTACTTTGGGCAGCAAATTGATTTTTAGCGATATGATAAAAATAGCTGTGGCCTCCAAAAATCCTGTAAAATTAGATGCAGTGAGAGAAGGGTTGGCCGTATTCCTGAATGAAGAATTCGAATTAATTGGCTTATCGGTTAGCAGCGATGTTCCCGATCAGCCCATGAGCGATGCCGAAACCATACTGGGTGCACTGAACAGGGTGAAAAATGCGCTGCAAAAATTTCCCGGCTACAATTTTTACATTGGAATTGAAGGTGGTGTAGAAGTCTCTCCTTCAGGATTGATGGCCTTCGCCTGGATTGTGATCAGCAATGGAGATAAAACCGGAAAGGCGCGGACTGCAACGTTCTTTCTTCCTCCCCGGGTGGCCGAATTGGTGCATCAGGGAATGGAATTAGGTGATGCCGATGATATCGTATTTGCCAAACAAAATTCGAAACAACAAAATGGAGCCGTAGGTTTGCTCACAAACGATGCCATCACCCGGAAATCACTTTATATGCCGGCAGTTCAAATGGCTTATATTCCTTTTTTGAATCCAGAATTGTATCTATAAAATGCAATTGCAAAGAGCTGAGCCATCCTGAACTCGCTTCAGGATCTAATCACTTATAATAACAGACCCCGAAATAAATTCGGGGTGACTGAGACTTTTGAAAACGTTTTATTTACTGATTCTGCAACTCTTCCCAATACTCTACCGCACGGCGGGTATGTGGAATCACAATAGTTCCGCCAACCAGATTGGCTACCGAAAATATCTCGAAAACCTCATCTGTCGTAACGCCCAACTCGTGGCATTTTCCCAAGTGATATTTTACGCAATCGTCGCAGCGAAGAACCATCGACGATACTAATCCGAGCATTTCCTTGGTTTTGGTGCTCAATGCGCCCTCCTGATAGGTCAGTGTATCAACACTGTAAATACGCTTCATCACTTTGTTATCGGCCGCCAGGATTTTTTCGTTCATCCGGGTGCGGTAATTATTGAAATCGTCAATTAACTGGCTCATATTGATAATGTTTTAATGTTCGTTTTACAATCTGTTTCCTGTCTGATGTTTTTTGAAGTTTCAAATTTCACTATTTTTCAGGAATAAGCAAGATTTTCAGAAAGAAGGCTGTAGACAGCAGACTGCAGGTAAAAGGGTTTCCCACTTTCTCATTATTACACTTTCCCGTTTTTCAGGCTTCATATATGCATGGAACACTCAAAAATTCAGGAAACTGAAGGTTAAAACTGAAAAGGAAGATGTGTCCGATTTGAAAGTTCTGTCACAAAAATCATATATTTGCAAACTCAAAAACTGATCGCATGAGGTATTTGTGGACTTTTATTTTATGCTTTTTACTTTGGAGTTCGCTGGTAAAGGCTCAGTCAGACACTCTTGGCTTGAATTCTGGCATCTCGGGCCAAACGGCAAAAATGGAGGACGTTCTCGGAAAGCTGCAGATCAGACAAGACCCACGAATTACCGATTTACTCATTCGCCATTCACAGATCAATCAACGCAAGCACGGCTTCGATGGCTATCGTTTGGAAATATATTTTAATTCAGACAGCAAAGCGCGCGAAATGGCCGCAAAGATAAAAAACGAATTCAACCTGGCGTATCCGAATATTCCCGGATATTTGTTATTTCAAACACCCAATTTTAAAGTGCGTATCGGCGATTTTCGCAACAAGAGCGAGGCCTTAAAAACAAAGGCTTCCATTGCATCAAAATATCCGAATGCCTTTATTGTAAAAGATATGATCCGATTTCCTGAACTTTTTCCTGAACGAATAGAACAAAGCCAAGAACAATGAGCGAATTGATTAAACATGAGTGCGGAATTGCATTGATCAGGTTACGTAAACCTCTTGAGTTTTACAAGGAAAAATACGGAACATGGCAATATGGCCTGAATAAGTTGTATCTGCTGATGGAGAAACAACACAACCGCGGGCAGGATGGCGCCGGAATGGTGAATGTTAAAATGGAGCTGGATCCCGGACAGGAATACATCAACCGGCACCGTTCAATTGAACCGAATCCGATTAAAAATATCTTCGAAAAAGTTGCCAAAGGAATTAAAAAGGCAGAGAAAAATAAACCCAAAGGTGCCGATATTCGCTGGATCTATGAAAATGTTCCCTTCTCGGGCGAAGTTTACCTTGGGCATTTGCGTTACGGTACTTTCGGTAGAAACAGCATCGAATTTGTTCATCCGGTAATGCGACAAAACAACTGGAAATCAAGAACTCTTGTTCTGGCCGGCAATTTTAACCTGACCAACACCGACGAGCTGTTCCGAAAATTAATAGCGTTGGGGCAACACCCGAAAGCCTACACCGATACAGTAACTGTTCTCGAGAAAGTCGGTCATTTCCTCGATGAAGAAAATCAGCTGCACTTCCGAAATTATAAAAACGAAGGATTTTCGAACCGTGAAATATCACCACTCATTGAGAAAAATCTGGATGTTCAGAAAGTACTTGAAAACGCCAGCAAAGACTGGGATGGCGGTTATGCCATCGCCGGAATGTTCGGTCATGGAGATGCCTTCGTGATGCGCGATCCATGGGGTATCCGCCCTGCATTTTATTATTACGACGACGAAATTGTGGTCGTTGCCTCAGAGCGCCCCGTGATTCAAACGGTAATGAATGTAAGAGCTGACGACGTAAATGAAGTAAAACCTGGCGAAGCCCTGATCATTAAAAAGGATGGCTCGGTTTCCAGCAAAATGATTCGGGTACCGCATACCCGCCGGTCATGTTCATTCGAACGCATTTATTTTTCACGCGGAAGCGACAAAGATATCTATCAGGAACGTAAAATGCTGGGCCGTTTACTTTCGCCTGCTATACTTAAATCGATTAATTACGATATCGAAAATACCGTTTTCTCGTTCATTCCAAATACATCAGAAACAGCTTTTTACGGATTGGTTCAAGGCGTTCGGCAATATTGTGTTGATTGGAAAATAAAAGAAATGAAGGCGCGCAATGGCAGTTTGACCAACGAAGATTTGGAGACCATTTTGTCGGTTGAACCACGTGTTGAAAAACTGGCCATCAAAGACGTAAAATTGCGCACTTTTATTGCCGACGATGCCAGTCGCGATGATTTGGTAGCGCACGTTTATGATGTGACTTACGGTATAATTCGCAATAACGTAGATACGCTGGTCATCATAGACGATTCAATCGTACGGGGTACCACCCTAAAAAACAGTATCCTGAAAATTCTTGATCGTCTGCACCCAAAGAAAATCATCGTAGTTTCGTCGGCCCCGCAAATCAGATATCCCGATTGCTACGGAATCGACATGGCCGTACTTGACAAATTCATTGCCTTCAATGCAACCATTCAATTATTAAAAGATACCAATCAGGAGCAATTGATTGACGACGTTTACCGCAAATGCAAGGATCAGGAAAACCTGCCCAAGGAAGAAATTGTGAATTATGTGAAAGAAATTTACAGACCATTTAAGGCAGAAGAAGTGTCGGCTAAAATTGCTGAACTGCTGAAGCCCGACGATTGTGTTGCCGATGTTGAAATCATCTACCAGACCATCGAAAACCTTCATGTGGCATGCCCGAACGATACCGGTGACTGGTATTTTACCGGGAACTACCCCACTCCTGGCGGAAACAAAGTGGTCAACACTTCGTTTATCAACTACGTGGAAGGGAAGGACGGAAGGGCATACTAGTTTCGACAAGCTCAGCTACCGTTGCCCTGATCGGAGCCGCTGCCTGAGTAGCGGAGCGTATCGAAGGCAGAAACAAAATACAGAGGGATTTTATCTTTTAAATGAGATAGAATCCTTTTTTTCTTGTGTACATAACCAATTCAAAAATTGTAGATTTGTGCCAATCAGAAGAACCAACCACTTAAACTAAATAATCCATGAAAAAAATCTTATTACTTTTTTCTTTACTCTTTCCATTGTTGAGCTGTTATGCAAAATCGGATATTTACAATATTCTGGATTTCGGTGCCATAGCAGATGGCAAAACGCTGACTACTGCTTCGATTCAGAAGGCAATTGATGCCTGTGCTGCAAACGGCGGTGGAATGGTTTATGTTCCCAAAGGAGAGTTTCTTATCGCTACGCTCAATTTGGCCTCCAATGTTGATTTTCATATGGAAACCGGTGCTACCCTTATTGCCACAACGGATTTGACCCAATATCAGAAACACAATGAGCAGCCGGCAGGTGTATTTTATACTGAAAAGGCTCATAACTTGTCGATTACAGGTTTCGGCACCATTTTCGGACAGGGAATGAAAATGATGTACACCGACAGCGCCAAACGGATTGGTGGGAAACAGTTCACCAGGCAAAAAGACAATTTCCGAAAACTGGAATCAGGTGTCGGCGACGGTCCGTTTTATCCCAAAGACCGCTACCATCAGATGATCATATTTAGTGAGTGCACCAAACTCACCTTGAAAGATTTTAAGGTTATTGACGCTCCTTACTGGACTTTCCTGATTGTACACAGCGAAGACGTTTTGTGCGACGGATTGCGCATCGACAACAACCTGGTGATTCCAAACAGCGATGGTCTGGACGTGATTTCGTGCAGTAACGTAACCATCTCGAACTGTAATTTTTCCTGTGGTGACGATGCCATAGTATTGGCCGGATACGCACAACACTATGGAGATCCGGGGTTTAAAGGTATCCTGAAGCCTTCAAAAAATATTAATGTCGATAACTGTGTGCTGCGGTCGCGTTCAAGCGGCATCCGCATCGGAGGCTGGGATCAGAACAACATGTCGAACTATAACTTCAGCAACATTGTAATTTATGACTCAAACCGCGGGATCAACATCAGTGTAGGCGATTCGGGCTCATTGCAAAATGTGAATTTTACCAATATCCGAATCGAAACCCGCTTGCACACCGGCGACTGGTGGGGACAAGGCGATCCGATCAAGATAACCGCAATGCGCGGAATGCCTAAAAGTCCTACAATTGGGATAATCAAAAACATCAACTTTACCAACGTTTCGTGCCGAAGCGAAAACTGTATCAACCTGTATGCTTCGGATGAAACCCGTTTACAGAATATCTTCTTTACCAACTTGCAGATGGAACTCGTGAAAAGCAAATTGGAGGAAACTTGCGGTGGTAATCTCGATTTACGACCAAATACCGTCCCTGGCAAAGAACTTTTTGCGCGCAATATTCCGGCAGTTTATATCGAGAATGCCGACAATGTATTTTTTAATCAGGTGGTCATTTCATGGGGTAAAAATATTGACAAAAAGTACTACACCAATGCTTTCGAGGCAGTTGGCACAAACGGGTTTCGACTGTCCAATGTGAAGGCAACTGCTTCACCGTCAAATCCAGGCATGAGCGAAGTATTGCTGGACAACTGCCGCGATTTCTATACCGATTCCAAATTAAGTGTGGAGAAAATCCATGAACCTCAGACCAAATTAAAATGAGAGCAAGACCATAAACCAAGGATTCCATCTCTTTTTTGAAAGATGGAATCCTTGGTTATCTCTAAGTTCCCGCTGTGTTCTCTGTGGTTAAACTATCTCCGCAAAATATTTATAAAAGAGCGGTATCGTCCGGAT
>JBAWZG010000065.1:0-19744 GCA_037143155.1 Bacteroidia bacterium | reverse complement strand
GATGAAAACAATCGAGAGACTTTTTGTTTAAACATAATGAATAGAAACCACGCAAAGTTATACGCAAGGTTTTGTGATAAACGATGATAACCCAATGTAATCTTTCAGAAAAGTCAGAAAATCAACAATTAATTATCAGATACTTACCTAATTTAAATTAATTTTATTTATAGTTCAATATCCTCATAATCACGGAATACCTGGTTCAGGCCCAGGTGGCCCACTTAATAATCAAACACTTACACATGAATTTGTGTAGGTGTTTTTGTTTTACGCAAGGTTTTGGGTAATTATTCGATCAAAGTCATCACGGGTTATTATTCTTCACGTTCCCGTTTTTATTTTTCGGGATAGTCAACAGAACTTTAAAGGTTGTAAACACTTCACTCTCGCTATGGTTTCTCATCCTTAACCGAAGGAAATAAATTCCTTCAGTATACGTGCTGATATTAAAATCTGTAGAAAATATTCCTTTCTTTGAACTTTGATCAATCTTTTTTAAAATTTCCATATTTGAATTGACAAATTCTAAATAAATCGCATCATCCTTTCCCAAATCTTCCGGAATAGAATAATTTATTTTTAATAAAGAAGAGTCTTTTTCAGGCAAGCAATCAATGGAGTATGAATTAGCAGAGAATGAATTTTTACTTGTATCATTCACCGCAATATTAGTATTCCCGATCATCGTAACGCTTAAATAATTGGTTGAACAATATTTCTTACATACATCCCATTCAGACCACCATCCTGCATCAATTTTTGATTTATTGTATGCAGCAAAAAGTCCTGACTCCATCATTACTCCTTCTAAACTTAAATTATGCGGCATATTTTCAGTACAGTATTCTGTATAATATGCCATTACTATTTTCTTTGAATTTCCAATTGAAGCAGCGGCTTGTTTGCAAATCTTTCCTGTAATATAATGTTCAGCATGGTCATCATGGTTTCCATTTTTCAACGATTCAGGGTCTGAAGTATTTATCCAAAGTGCTGTTGCTTCTCCTGTTTCTCTTAAGAAAATCCGTTTTACAAGTTCAATAAGTTCTTCTTTATTCTGAAAGGTGTTCGATTGGTCATTCAAGGGTTCTTCAGTAGAATCAACCAATGCAGTTAACGCATCGTTAGAATAGAAAAAGGATGTAAGGTTAGGTGTAGTGGGGCGGTTTGGCAATCTTATGAAGTAGGAAACCGTATTACTGTAAATATATTTATGAATAAAAAAGATTTTCCCACAACTTTGAATCGTATCGTGGATCATCTTTGGATAAGGCCATGTTTGCTTAGCCACTAATTTTAAAGAACTTATTGCGCCTTCCTCTCTTGACCTGAAATGAGGTATTGTGCAATTGGTACAATGCCCAAAACCAGAGCCACTGCCTTCATCCCCGGCTGTAACGTATATAAAAACAGTTTTAGCATTTTGATTTAAAATATCGTTGTAGGCATTAACACCCATGAATAGTTGCCAATCGTCCTGATGAGCCCCAACGTAAAATGATACCTGCTGATATTTTGGCAAATTAAGCCGAGAATTAGGTACATTTAAATTTGAAATTGTTGATGAAGGAGCCCCTTTCAGGATGAAAAGCGAATCAAGAAGAATAACTGTAATTACCCCAACGATAAATATTTTTCCTTTTCCCATAGATTAGATTACTACTTGTTAGGTTTTTCGGTTACACTTCATTTTAGAATGGTCAATGGTCTCTGCCTACATTTTAACATAATGGTGTAACGATTTGATACACAATTTAATGTCATAGAATCAACCAAAAATCTATCAAATATAATAAACAAAATGAGAATCGCGAATTTGAGTATTTTCGTTTTAATAGAGCAGTACCGGATGCGCCGACAAAATTGACCCTTGTGCACCGCGTACAATGATTGTAAAATAATCAGCTCAAATTAACAACTTAAATTCGGCGCAGATAATTTATTAATTCCCGGCGAAAAGTGGCTTTTAGTCCTTGGCTGTACTAATTTATAGTGGAGTCTAAACATTTATTATCTACTTCCCTTGAAATCAAGCGAGGTGATGTCTCGTATGAGATTTGTGAATTTCAAAACTAAACTGATAAATCCAATCTAAATGGAATCCATAGAATTCATCACCAAATACTAAATCTATCTGGACGAAATTTGTGAAGTTGTAAAATCTGAATTACTCCTAATAATTGAAGAACTCAAAAGAATTGAACCATGGCGGAGCAGATATAGATTGTTCTGCTGCAAAAATCAATAACAGACCGATAACTTTCATTAGATTAGCCCAATAGCCTGAGAATTATTGAACTAACCTGGAGCTTTGGTCTTTCGGCTTTGTGTTAACATAAACTTGGCAAACTCCAGTCACCCCGAATTTATTTCGGGGTCTCATTTTATTGGGGGATGCCGAAACAAGTTCGGCATGACGCTCCGTTAATTTTAAATTAATGAAACACGAGCTTGCTGTGCGTTTTAAATAGTAAATATATTTGATTTTCTGGAATAAAACCTATTTTGCACTATTGAACAGCGATTCGGTAATGACGATCGTTCTGGTTGAAACCGCAGCTGCCCCGAAATAGCCCAGCGCTCCATTGGTGAGATTGGTATTCGGATTTGCCGGAGTTGATCCAAAAATTGGATTGGTACGAAGTAAATCACGCAGGGTCCGGTAATAGTCATAGGTGTTCTTATCCAGCGAAATGAGTTCTATCCTGACCACAGAGCCAACATTTGCCCGACCAACCTGAAGATCGGTTAACTTGCCATTCGTGTATTCATCGTCGTATAGCCGATAGTTTTCAATATTGATAGTGTCGTTCCGGTAAACCTTGATCCGGTAAAAATTTTTCTCTGTTGGATCTTTAAAAACACAATGAATATCTACACGCTTCTCATTCCGGCCATTTCCTCCCAGTCCAAATCCCCGGGATGGACTTTTTGTTATTTTCAATGAATCAATATCCACGTGACTCATCATCGTTGAGGTAGCAGTATATTCCTTATTTTCAGAGCTAAGCTTCAATGAATAAGTTCTTCCCGGTATTCCCCGAAGTTTTGAAGTCAGATAAATACCCGGGAAAGCTTCTTTTAGCGTATCGGTTGTTCCAATATTATTGGAAATGACAACAACAGCGGACCTGACCGGCGTTAAAACCGGCTGATTAAAATAGCTTCCTGAATTAGTAAGCCTGATTCGGTATGGACCAATGCTATCGGTAATCAGGCCATCAATAACCAGGCGGGGCGCTGCTTCAACCAAATCCAAATTGACCACTTTCTGGCAGCCGTTAGAAATAAAAAGGATTATCAGCGATAGAACAAACGATATTGTCCCGCTCCATCTCCAGTTCATAGTTGTTTGCATCCTGATTTCGGGTTAAAATTTAAAATTATAGGTTACAGAAGGCACAATCTTGAACAAGGACAATTGCACCGCCTGCATTTTTGTCGGATTGTTCGGATCGACCTGAAAATTAGTGGCATAGGCATTTTCCCGGGCATAAGCATTATAGATTGAAAAATTCCAGCTCCCTTCAAACCTGGCGGTTTTTGTACGAATCCAGGTAATTCCTACATCAAGCCGGTGGTAATCAGGCATCCGGTAACCGTTGCGTTCGCTATAAAGCGGAACTACATTTCCATCAACAAGATAACGCCCGCTGGGAAAAGTCACGGCATTGCCGGTATAATAAACCCATGTAGCCGAGAAATTTAGCCGAGGAGTAATTTCGTACATCCCGACAATGGCGATGTTATTTGGCCGGTCTTGCTTGGCCAGAAAGGCTTTTCCGCCGTTGATGTCATCGAATTGCCGTTGGGTTTTCGAAAGCGTGTAACTCACCCAACCAGTTAGTTTCCCATATTTTTTCCGGATGTAAAATTCAGCACCATAACTCAGTCCTTTGCCAAATACCAGTTGAGATTCCACCTTACTGTTCAGGATCAGGTTGGCTCCGTTTCGGTAATCAATCTGATTTTGAAGTGTTTTATAGTAAACTTCAACCGATGTTTCAAACATATTGTGTTTAAAATTTCTGAAATATCCCAGGGTATACTGGTCCGAAATTTCCGGAAGAATATTGATATTGCTTGGAACCCAAAGGTCGAAAGGAGTCGATGATGTGGTGTTCGACAAAAGGTGAACATATTGCCGCATCCGGGCATACGAAGCTTTTACTGAACTCGAATCGTTGACGATGTAATTGAGAAGGATTCTCGGCTCGAAACCGGCAAAGGTGTTGTATATTTTCCCTTTCGGATAACTAACCGAATCCACCACATCCGAAATTTCGTTGTATGTGTAAACCGTTCCCGGCCCAACAGAACTGAAAAGCGAATACCTCAATCCATAGGTCGCTCTCAGATGTTTTGAAATCGTTTGTTCGTTGGAAATATAAATGGCATTTTCCAAAGCATACCGGTTGTCCATTGGTTTTACCCGAAACAGGGCAGAACTATCTACTTTGCTGGGTATGAAAGTATGGTAAATGGAATTGAAGCCAAACTTGATCAGATTGTTTGAATTCAGGTAATAATGAAAATCCTCTTTCAGGTTCCAGTCTTTAATTTCCGACAAAACATTCATGCTCGAATTTCCGACAGCCACAGTGAAATTATAGCTGTACCGGCTGAATATCAGCGAAGTATTCGAAAATAACTTGTCGCTGAATATATGGTTCCACCGCGTGGTTGCGGTAATATTTCCCCAGTTCAAACCCAGCGAAGTTCCAAGGTTAAAATTGTCGCGTCCAAGATAACATGAGAAATACAGGTGGTCCTTTCCTGAAAAATCATAATTCGCCTTGAAGTTCAAATCGTAAAAATATAGACTTGATTTTCGCGCAATGGAATCTGCTCCCTTTTTCGGAAGAAGCAAAAGAAACACGTCTGCATAGGTTCTTCGGGCAGTGACCATGAATGAACCTTTATGTTTAAAGAGCGGGCCTTCCACCGCCAGGCGCGATGATATCAGACCGAGACCTCCTGAAACATGGAATTCCTTTGTATTGCCTTCATTCATTTTGATGTCGACCACCGATGACAAGCGTCCGCCAAATTCTGCCGGAAATCCACCTTTGTAAACCGTAACATCTTTTATTGCTTCCGAAGTAAAAGTCGAAAAGAATCCAAGCAAATGGGAAGGGTTGTAAACCGGAGCTTCGTCGAGTAAAATCAGGTTCTGGTCAGCGCTTCCGCCACGCACATAAAATCCGGCATTTCCTTCACCCACAGGCGAGATACCGGGCAGCAACTGAATCGTTTTCAGGATATCTTTTTCACCAAAAAATACCGGAATATTTTGAATTTCTTTGACATTCAGTTTCGTCATCACATCCGCCGACACCAAATTGCGATTGATTTTTTCACCATTCACAGTCACTTCAGACAATGAAATGGATTGCTCTTCCAGGTCAATATTCATTGCTTTATCACTTTTTAAATCTTCCGAAATGACGTTGTTTTTATATCCAAGATATTGAAATACAATTTCATACACGCCAGGAAGCAGCGAAAGTGAATAATAGCCATAAGAATTTGTAGTTACTGAAATCCGGGACTTTCCCTTTGGATAGATTACAACTCCGGTTAATGTTTCACCGGTTTTCGAATCGTGCACAAAACCGCTTAGGGTCAATTCTTTTGATTTTTCTGTTTTCGAAGGTCCTGATTCAGCCTTTACAGCCGGGAAGCAGAAGAATAAAACGAAGAAGCAACAAACAACAACTTTTTTAATCATTTACAGCAAAATTCATTTTTTAAGCATAACGATTCAGCAACGATGTTGTTGTAAATTAATAAGTTAATTTTCTATAATTCATCGAAAAGAAAGATATATGTCTGAATTTGTTAAGCTGAATAGACCACTCCGAACGGACTACTTTCTATTAGTCAGAATCCTAATAATCATGAATTCCCAGGCATGATTTCAGTTTATTCCGGCATTTATTATCTGTTTTGAGAGCAACAGCAAAGAATTTCAGGCATAAAATAAGCCCAACATAAAAATAGAATGTTGAGCTTATTTTTTATTTTAGAACAGAAGTTTAATCTGGATAAACTTCCTTAAATTATCTTACAATCTTCATTTCGTTGAGTAAATAGCCTGCTCCTCCAAATTTATCCATGATAAAGAGCGTATAGCGAATGTCAACATTAATACAACGTTGAAGCAGTGGTTCAAAGATGATGTCGCCGCTCATGGATTCCCAGTTACCGTCGAAAGCGGTTCCAATCAATTCTCCCTTGGCATTCATTACCGGACTTCCTGAATTACCTCCTGTAATATCATTGTTGGTCAGGAAAGCGACGGGCATCCGGCCATCTTTCAAAGCATACTGTCCGAAATCTTTGGATTTATAAAGTTCTTTAAGCTTATTCGGAACAACAAATTCCCAGTTTTTTGGATCTTCTTTTTGCATGACACCATCCAGAGTTGTTACATAATCGAAGATGACACCATCTTTCGGGGAGTAATTCATTACTTTGCCATAAGTCAGGCGCATCGTGAAGTTTGCATCCGGGTACATGGCTTGTCCGGCTTTCATCTCCAACATTCCGGCGATATACTGTTTTTGGCCTTGTGCATACAAGGTGCGGTACTGCTCGATATCCTTGTTGTATTTCTTCACGGCGTCGGAGATATTCTTTCCTGTTGCGAAAGCAAGATCTTTTTCTATCTCCTTTTTGTCGCCTGCAAGTGCAGCATTGAGTTTTTCTTCGGAAACAAATACAGATTGGCTGAACATGGCATCCACAAAGGCATCGATGTTTCCCTGGTAATTTGCCTCGATTGTTTTGTAGAAATCAGGAAGATCGGCCGCTGGTACTTTTTCTTTGAAAAGTGAAATCATGGCCTTTGCAACCTTCTTGTCGGTTGGAGCATTGTAATCCTTGTAAAAATCAGGAGCGCTGACGGAGGAAGTTGGTCTGGCACTTCTTGCATCCTTTGGATCTGCTTCCGGCTTTGGGGCATAGCGCATTGCCGCAGAAGTCAGTTCAATTGAATTCAGCGCTTCCATATAGTATCTCAAGGTATATTGAAGTTTGGCCCTTCCATCAATGGCCGATTTCACATCAGCCAATGCCTTGCCGTATTTTTGAACCCTTGCAGGATCTGCTGAAACCCATTCGGTGAAGGTTTTTTCATCGGCTGCTCTCCGGTCGTAAACTTTGAGCTTTGCAAAAGTCTCGTTCATGCCGATCGACTTTTTCCAGGAATTGGATGAGCCTGCGTATTTACTGGAATACATCAGCCTGATTTTAGAATCAGCAACCATATCATCCATTAATATATTCTGACGAACTCCCCGGACAAGAATTGTAATGGCATTGTTAATTTCGCTGGTTTCCTTTACTTCAAAAGATGTCATGAAACGATTGGTTCTGCCGGGATAACCCAGAATCATCGCAGGATCGTTCGGTTTTATTCCTTTCAGTGAAATGGTCAGGAATCTTTTTGGATTATATGGAACATTGTCTTTTGAATATTCTGCAGGATTATTGTCTTTATCGGCATATATTCGAAACATACTGAAATCCCCCGTGTGACGCGGCCACATCCAGTTATCCGTATCAGCTCCAAATTTACCAATTGAAGAAGGAGGTGCACCTACAAAACGGATATCATTGTATGTTTTGGAAATTACCAGATAATATTGATTGTCGCCAAAGAAAGAAACGACTCTGCCTTTAAGGTATTTGCTATTTCCAACTGCTTTGGTTGTCAGCCGATTGGATATAGCTTTTAATGTATCATCTTTGGCTTTTGAATCAGTTATACCGTTTAAAGCATCTGTTACTGATTTCGTTACATCCTCAAACCGGTCAAGAAAGGTAACTGATAATCCTTTGGACGGAAGTTCTTCATCGCGATTTTTTGCCCAGAAACCATCTTCCAAGTAATTGTGGTCTACAGAACTTAATTTCTGAATTGATCCGTATCCACAATGGTGGTTGGTCAAAACAAGACCGTCCTTCGATATGATTTCAGCCGTACAGCCACCGCCAAATATGAGCACTGCATCTTTTAAACTGGACTTGTTGATATCATAAATTTCTTTGGCCGAGAGCTTAAAGCCCATCTTCGACATTTCTTTACTATTCAGCTTTTGAATCAGGGGCAGCATCCACATTCCTTCATCGGCCCGCAAGCTGCCAACCGACAAAATGAGGACTGAAAGAAAGATTAATCCAACTTTTTTAATGTTCATCATGTTTAATTTTATAGTTGTGGTTAAGGTTTAAATGATTAGGTAATGATAACAAAAAGACGCAGAGATAAAAATGAGTTCTGCTTTTCTTTCAAAACCTGTAAACTATTGGCAACTTGAGGAATGGAGTGTTTTGGAAGATTTATTGAATAACTTTCAGTATCGGGAATTGTTGATTGGTTTAACTTCCCGAAATAATGAATATGAGTTCAGCAATATAAAGAGGTTAATTTTTGCTTTTCCAAGTGTACTAATTGAAGGAATTATATGTCGAACTCGGAAATCCAAAAAATAGGTAAAACCAGAAAATGTAATTTGATTTTGAACATTCTGGTGGGTTTATCCTTATTAAAAAGTGTTCAATTTTAAAATAATTCAAACATGAGCATTAATTCAGCCAACGCTAAAGCAATAGAACAAGAACTGGATTGGTTTCAGAAACTTATTATGCTGAGAGGTAAAATTACCTTTGAACAATCATTGCCTGAGGAAGAGATCTGGAATCTGAAATTGCCAGCATTTAAAAATTCTGATTCATCGTATGCCAGCCTGGTCAAAAAACATTCGATGAGCATGGAAGAGCGGCTGGTGTTAATTCTGGCTTTGATCCCTCATGTAAAACCTTCGTTGCTCGATTTGTTGCATATGAAGAATGCTCTTTACGATATTCCCTTTACTGAATTTGGTGGAATTAGGTACGATAAGAATAAAGGATATCTGCCCACAGGTGAAACGGCCATATTTTTACTCGCAGGAACAAATCTTGAAAAACGATTTGAGTTGTTGCGCTTATTTAGCAAGGATCATTTCTTTCAAAAGGAAGGAATTCTTTTTCTGGAGAAATCTTCTCTAAACGAACCTCAGCTTAACGGACTTCTATCGATATCTCAGGAGTACCTGTCGTTATTTACAGCTGGAGTATTGTACAAACCTGATTTCAGTCCAGATTTTCCGGCGAAAAGAATTCACACGACTCAGGAATGGGACGACCTGGTTGTTTCGGATGATATACTCCTTAGGCTTGAAGAAATCAAGGACTACGTATTTTATGGAAAGAATTTGAAGAATGACTATCAATTTGGCCGGAAAATCAAGCCTGGATTTAAGGTCTTGTTTACCGGACCTCCGGGTACGGGGAAAACATTAACGGCCAGCCTGTTGGGGAAATACTGTAAAATGGATGTTTACAGGGTTGACTTGTCGATGGTCGTTTCAAAATATATCGGTGAAACCGAAAAAAATCTGTCCAGAGTATTCGACATGGCTGAATCAAAAAACTGGATTCTCTTTTTTGATGAGGCTGATGCCCTTTTTGGCAAAAGGAGTAATACTTCTGATTCACATGATCGCTACGCCAATCAGGAAGTCTCCTTTTTATTGCAAAGGATGGAAGATTTTGATGGACTGGTCATCCTGTGTTCCAATTTTAAAAAGAACATTGATGAAGCATTTTTCAGAAGATTTCAGCTTGTTTTGGATTTTGAAATTCCGGATGCCCATCTGCGGCATATTTTATGGGAAAAATCTAAAACTGCTGAATTTGAATACGATAAGGATGTTGATTTGGAGTATCTGGCTGAACAGCATGAGATAAGCGCAGCATCCATAATCAATGTATTGCATTACAGCATTTTGAAGTGCCTGGGAAAAAATGACCGGATTATTCGCATGAAAGACATTCAGGCAGGATTAAAAATGGAGAAGATTAAAGAAGGGAAGAGTATTGTATAGTTTATAACACCCAGAAAAATAGAAGAGTAATCAATCGGGTGATTTTTTATTCAGATAATATTCTATGACAATATCCTTTTTTTCAGTACGGCCAGCTTCTTTATATTTCAGAATCTGCTCACTCAGATCTTTTATTTCCAGGATCAGTATTTTATTCTGTACCTCGAAATCACTCCGCATTTTTTCAACTCCATCAAGCTTCGATTGTATGTCTGATGTTACTTTTTTCTGGTCTTCCATATCATGCTCTAAAGAATGAATCCGATGTTTTAGCTGATTACTTTGAATTGCAAAATTCTCTTTGTATTGAGCTTTCAGGAAGTATTTCCCTACAAAAGCTAACACAATTGTAATGGAAGCTATGAAAAGAATTAGTTTTCCAGTTATTACATATTCAAAGCAAATTACTGGAAATAAGTTGGTTAACAAGAAAGTGTAATTTGTCATGATTCAATTTTGTTTGAAATAAATTTAAAGTATACACCTAAAAATGATGAATTAGTAAATTTTTTTAAAATTAACGAATATTTATATAAGATATGTAAATCTTTTTATCTTTATTTATATGACTTTTGTGATGAGTGATGTTTAAATACATCGTTGCTTTTAATGAATGAATTGTCATTTGCAAATTAAAACAACGAAGTATTTAAAATTCAGGTGGTTGATGAGTTGATTACGAAATTTATTTTCAATTTAATACAACTTGCGATGATCGACATTGCCCTGACATACATTCGGGATATCCTGAATGAACACTTTAAAAACGAGTTTTCTATTACAGAAAACAAGGCCATTCTTTCGAATCTTGTCAAAGCTGATGGATCAAGTGCTCAGAATGTAGATGGAAAAATCGTCTTTTTTCTGGTATGTCTGGATGAAGAGTCTACTTTAAAAAACAGCCTGAATCGTTCTGCTACACAGGATAATGTATTTGTACATAAAAGACCTGCACTGCATCTGAATATGCAATTACTCTTCTGTTCAAATTTTGACAGCACAGTCTATATTGAAGGGTTAAGGTTTCTTTCTTCCCTGATTCGCTTTTTCCAGGTCAACAGTAAAATAGGAATAGATTATTCCAGTAATTCAAGTCTGAAAACCAATCGATTAAATTTTGAATTGTGCAATCTGGATTATGCACAATTAAGTCACCTGTGGTCTTCCATAGGAAGTAAACTTATGCCCGCTGTGCTTTATAAGGTAAGTATGCTGGTGTTCGACGATGTACCTGCAGATCGGATCATTCCATCCATTTTAGAAACCGAAAGTTTAAGCTAATTACTAAAATGAATCAATCGTACACTCACATATTGACATTTTTAGCCGAACATCGGTATTTCAAAAGTCAACTGTTTCAACCAACCGAAGTTTCCTATACCGAAAGCACAACCAGGCTTTTATCGAATCTTGGAATAATTATCAAGCCTTTCGCCGGAGGATTTCATTTGCTGGCATCCGATCCCGAATTATTGGATTCATTAAACGAAGTTGAACCAATTCAACTTCATTTAGACTGTAAGGATCCCTTATACATCAATTATACTGAACTTCCTTTGTATCCTCCGAATGACAAGCTGATCTATTTTAATAATTTGTCGGCCATTTCTGGTCCGGGAAACAAAAGGTTTCTTCTGCATGGACAAGAATTTGTTGGAGGAAATGAAGTTGTTCAACTCACCCAGGGTAAAATTAGTATCATCCAATTTGACCCGGCCAATGTTTACAGGTTCACCGATAGTTTGGGGAATGAGATATCTTCTCAATGCATAACTCAGTCACTGCAAAATTCCGGAGAGTTTATGCTATCCAATTTGCCACAAGGACTTTTTCGGATTTATGCCGGCACACAGGAAGTGCAGAGGTTTTACTATTCCCCCCAAACCATCTGGAAAAAACCTTTGGGCATAGTTGAGTTATATACCGGGAAGCTTTTTGATCATTATAAGGAAAAAGGGAAAGTTGAATATACTGTTGTTTTCAATAATAGACAGACCATCTGGAAGTATTTTCTGGTTAGCCCAGTCTATCACAAATTCGATAAACTAAGCATTATCAATAAAGGAAAAGATCAGATTTTCAATCCACCTCAAAAACAACCAGTACTTACAAATCCGGAAGCCTGGGTATTCGAATCCAAGACCCAAATTCCCCTATCCGAGAACTCTGAAGAGAATTATCAATTGATAGATAATTATGACACTGAACAGAGGTCCGGGAAGGTTATTCATAAAAATTTAACCAAAGCTTCTCCTGAACAGTTGCATTACGATGTCGCGAAATCTGAAGAGCAAGTTTATTCACATATTTATTTATAAACACTTAACGTAGAAAGATTATGGCACAAAGTTTAATGACACCAGGCGTTTACATTGAAGAGGTAAACGCTTTTCCCGGCTCGGTAGTCGAGGTCGCAACAGCCATTCCCGCTTTTATAGGTTATACCGAAAAAGCCACAAGAAATGGTAAAACGTTAGTCAATCAGCCCGTACGAATCACTTCGTACGCGGATTATCTCCTTCTTTTTGGTGGCGCATTTAAACCAACCTTTACTCTTGATGCAGTAGCTGATGGGGAAACAGACAAAAATGAAATCACCATCAATGCTCAGGCAAAAGTTATAAATTATATGCCAGACAATGTCTCGTATATGTTTCGGGGGCTTCAGCTATTTTTCAATAATGGCGGAGGTACTTGTTACATTGTTTCGGTCGGCACTTATGAAGGAAAAGTTAAAGTTGAAATCAAAAAAGATGACCTTGTAGCTGGTTTAGCCACTTTATTGAAGGAACAGGAACCGACCATGATTGTAATTCCAGATGCAGTTAAGTTAGCTGTTGATGAATGTTATGATGTTTATAAGCAAGTACTTGCGCATTGTAATCATATGCAAAGCCGTGTTGCCATTCTTGATATTTATGATGGAGATCAGGCGCGGATACGGGGGAATGCTCCGGAAGATATTATTGCAAATTTCAGGGAGTTAATTGGTACAGAATACCTCAAATATGCAGCCGCATATTATCCATGGTTAAATACCAATATCGTTCAGAAAGTTGAAATCACATTTGAGAACCTTGATTCTTCGGTTCATTTGGAACAAATACTACCTGAAACTGCGGCATTAAGTTTGGTCAATGCCTTTCCAAAAGACGATGGTGGTTTCCTGATGAATCTAAAAAAAGATAAACCGGATGATTTTGCGAAGGCTTTTCAAACAGATGTCGATAGTGCAAAATTATTAAAACCAGCTGTTACCTTCCCTACAGAGTTGGATGAAGTAAAAAACCCTCCTGTTGTTCTGCAACCACTTCCGGCAGTCACAGAGCCAAAACCAGCGGTAACAGCTCCGGCAGCTCTTGCAGCTGACGCTTCTGATAAAGATAAAGCCAAGTTCGACCTGGATTCGGCAAAGTTTAAGGATTATCAGGATAAATTGAAACTGTTTCATGACTATCAGACAGCTTCTCAGGCATATGCAACATATCAGACAGCAGCGCAGGCATACACTGATTATCAGGACAAATTGAAAAAGTATTTTTCTGATTTGAACGTTTTACTGGTTGCTAAATCACTTACTGCCGTTCTTGGTTTACTGCCTGATTATAAAAAGAATAAAAACCTTAATTACCATCAGGGTTTAATTGCCACAAGTCCCACTTATTCAAACCTTTTAGACGAAATCAGGGGCGTGATGAATCTACTTCCTCCATCATCAGCCATGGCCGGGATATATACCATGGTCGATAATAACAGGGGAGTATGGAAATCGCCCGCAAATATCAGCCTGAATAGTGTGATTAAGCCATCTACAAATATTACCCATGATGAGCAGGAAAATTTAAATATTGATGCAGTTTCCGGAAAATCGATCAATGCGATCAGAACCTTCCCCGGGATAGGAACTTTGGTTTGGGGTGCCCGGACTTTGGATGGTAACAGTCTGGACTGGAAATATATCAATGTCAGACGAACCATGATCATGTTGGAACAATCTATAAAACTGGCTTTACGGTCGTATGTATTTGAGCCAAATGATGCAAACACCTGGGTGACTGTCAGAAGTATGATTGTTAATTTCCTTACGGAAAAGTGGAAGCAGGGCGCATTGGCCGGAGCTTCACCAGGCGACGCCTTTGATGTTCAGATTGGACTTGGCATCACCATGACTGGCCTGGATATTCTGGAAGGAAAGATGTTGGTATCTGTAAAACTTGCTATCGTAAGACCGGCAGAATTCATCGTCGTTACATTCGAACAACAAATGCAAAAATCATAATTATAACGAATTATCATAAACTTTAAAAATTTAACATCATGGCAGGAGAAGCACAAGACAAAAACTGGCCGCTACCTAAATTTTATTTTATGGTTGACTGGGGCAGTACAACGAATATTCCTTTTCAGGAAGTAAGTGGTTTGGATACTGAAGTTGAGCCATTAACCTACAGGCATGGCAACAACAAGGTTTTTTCAGAAATCAGCATGCCCGGAATGGTTAAGAACAGCAAAGTCACCATGAAAAAAGGAGTATTTGCAAAGGATAACAGCTTTGCAGATTGGTACATGACCATTAAAATGAATACAATCAAAAGGCAGAATGTGGTCATTAAACTTTTAGATGAAGCTGGAAAGCCAACCATGACCTGGACTCTTTTAAATGCATGGCCTACCAAGATCAGTTCAACCGATCTGAAGTCGAATGCAAATGAAGTGGCTATTGAAAGCATAGAGATTATGCACGAAGGATTAACCATCGAAAATAAATAAGCCAAATGGGTGACGATAGTTTTTTCAAACCAGGTTATAACCCGCCAACGGCATTTTATTTTTCTGTAAAATTTGCAGGCTTTGACGACATGGATAGCAGTTTTCAGGAAGTATCGGGTTTGAAAGTAACTATTGGAACGGAAGAGAAAAAGGAAGGTGGTGACAATAATTTTGTCCATCACCTTCCAACTCCGCCAAAATTTGATGACCTGGTATTAAAACGATGCCTGTTGTATAACTCAAAGTTGAATAAATGGTGCAGAGATGCTATCGAAGATTTCAAGTTTGATCCGAAGGATATTAAACTGGCACTTCTGGGAGCAAATGGCGGAAATTTAGCTTCATGGACCATTGTAAAGGCTTTCCCAATCTCATGGGAGTTATCAACGCTTAACAGTACCAGTAACCAATTGGCCATTGAAACTTTAACATTGAAATACAGACTTTTCAGAAAAGATTAACCTATGGCATTGATAATAAAAGAGCTTATTGTAAGGGGAATCGTAAGCAGTGATCATTCCCAGTTAAGTGAATCATCATTGGGAAAAGAAGAACTTATTCAATATCTGGAACAGATGAAACGGGATATTGAGCGGGATTGTCTTGAAAAGGTCATGCTGAAATTGGAAACTAAAACAATCAGGTAGCGGGTTATGGGCGAATTAACTAAAATGAAAATTGTTGCATACAAAGATCCTGATTTTTCGAGCCAGTTAGGAAAGTATGATGTGCTTATTAATCCTGAAAATTATAAGCTCAAAAATGAGCAACAGTACACAACGAACGACACAACGAACGGCTCGAGTGTTCAGACTGCAAAGTACAAAGGTGGTGGATCAGGCTTGTTTGAACTTGCATTGTTTTTTGATGGAACCGGTATCATTTCGAAACGAAAAGTTGATGAACAGATCAAAGAGGTAAAAGATCTGGTCTATCAGTATAACGGAGATATTCATGAACCAAATTACCTGCGTGTATATTGGGGAACACAGTCGCTGTTTCAGGGAAGACTGAAATCATGGAATGTCAATTATACCATGCTTGAAATGGATGGTTCTCCTTTGAGGGCTGAGGTATCTTTGGTATTGGTTGCATCAGTAAGTGCCAAAAAAAAGGCTCTCGAGGAGAGAAAAAATTCCTCTGATCTTACGCATATACGAACTGTACTTGATGGCGATAATCTGCCATTAATGTGTTATCGGATCTATGGAGACAGCCGCTTTTATATGAAAGTTGCACAGCATAATAAAATAACCAATTTCCGGGCCATTAAACCGGGAGATATAATCACTTTTCCTCCTGTAATTTAGTCATCATGGCAAAGGTATTGCAACAATCTGACGGTGTTATAAGCTTTGATATTCTCATCAACGGATCTAAAATCAAAGATGTTGTCGAGGTTATTGAAATCTCCCTACAAATGGAAGTGAATAAAATTGCTTCGGCGACTATCTTAATAGAAGATGGAGGAGCGATAGGCGTTGTGAATGATCCGTATACAAACAGCGAGGGAGCTGATTTTATTCCGGGAAACGAGATAGAAATCAGTTTAGGATATGACAACAGCAGAAAGACAGCTTTCAAAGGAATTATTACTTCCCATGGGCTGATGGTCAAAAATGGAAGATCACAGCTTCAAATTACCTGTAAAGATAAGGCGGTAGCTATGACCAAAGGGCGGTTTAACGCCATCTTTCAAAATGGGACAGATTCTGATGCCATAACAACTATTGTTGGCAAATACGGACTTCCACTCACCATTGATTCTACTGTTCCGAATCTGCCAGTGTTAATGCAATATAATTGCAGTGATTGGGATTTTATGGTGATCAGATCTGAGATGAACAACATGACAGTCCTGACCGATCAAAACAAGCTGATCATTAAAAAATTTGATTTTGGCGGTTCGCCTAAATCAGAGATAAATGCTTCGCAATTTATCATCGATATTGATCTTCATTTGGAAAGTGAAGATTTGGCAGAAGGTTACAAGTTGACAGCCTGGGACGTAAAAACACAGGCGAAAATTGAAACGACGGTAAGTCTTTCAGATAATCTTTCGCAGGGAAACATTTCAGCTAAAAAATTATCCGGAACAGCAGAAAACGGAGATTCAAATTATTATTCTTCTGCTTCATTGTCAGAGGGTGAACTGAAGCTTTGGGGCGAATCGCTTGCCAGCAAAGCTGTTCTGAGCAAGATACAGGGGAAAATTTCGGTGCCTGGAACTGCCGAAATCATTGCCGGAGATCTGATCGAACTCTCGGGTTTTAGTTCACGATTTAATGGCAAAGCATATATCTCGAAAATAAATCATCTGTTGGTTGAGGGAGAATGGATTACATCACTCTATGTAGGAAAATCGGTGCAATTGCACTCTTCGCTACCTGATGTTGAAGATCCAATGGCATCAGGCTTAATCCCGGCTACCAGCGGAACTCAAATAGCTATAGTCAAAAAGATAGATGCAGACCCTGACGGTAATTATCGTGTTTTGGTAAATCTGCCTGCTTTTTCAGGAACCGGTCAGGAAGACGGACTTTGGGCAAGGTTGGCATTCCCTTATGCATCTAAAAATGCAGGCTTTTTTTTCTTTCCGGAAATTGGCGATGAAGTCTTATTAACGTTTATCAATAATGATCCACGATTTGCACTAATCACCGGAGCAGTCTACAATGCCGTGAATACACCGAAGGAAATTCCCGATGGAAAAAATCAATTTAAGTCAATTTTTTCCAAGTCAGGAATCAACATCAGATTCGATGACGAAGATAAAATAATAACGATTGAGACCCCCGCGAAGAATGTATTTGTACTCGACGATAAGAATAAAAGCATTAGTCTGAAAGACGTTTCAGGTAATTCGGTTTTGATGGACGACTCCGGAATATCAATGAATAGCCCCAAGGATATCATAATAAAAGCTACAGGAAAGGTTAATATTTCAGGTACAGCTGGCATTTCACTCAAGTCGGATTCTGACGTGAAGATTGATGGTCTGAACATCGTAAATAATGCTCAGGTGGGATATACTGCCAAAGGAAATGCCACGGCTGAAATTTCTGCTTCCGGGCAAACTACGGTAAAAGGTTCCATGGTAATGATTAATTAATTCTGAAAAAATGGGATTAGCTGCCAGACTAACAGATATGCATACCTGTCCGATGCAAACACCAGGTTTACCGCCAATACCGCATGTTGGAGGACCAATTGTAGGGCCCGGAGTGCCGAATGTTTTGATCGGGAAACTTCCGGCAGCAGTATTGGGTGATATGCTTGTATGTGTAGGACCGCCGGACTCAATTGTTAAAGGATCTGCAACGGTTATGATTAATGGCAAACCAGCTGCCAGAATGGGTGACAGCACAGCGCATGGCGGGAGTATAGTATTGGGATGTCCAACGGTAATCATTGGAGGATAAAAAAATGAAAGAAACAAAAGATTCATTTCTGGGAAAAGGCTGGGCTTTTCCGCCTGCATTCAACAATGTATTGGGTACCGTAGAAATGGTAGAAGATGAAGAAGACATCAGGCAAAGTGTGAGAATTATTCTTGGCACCATTCCCGGAGAGCGCATCATGTTTCCAAGCTTTGGATGTGGTATCCGGATGTTTGTTTTTGAATCAAACGACCCCACACATCTGAGCATGCTCAAGGATACGATATACGATGCATTGCTATACAATGAACCGAGAATAAAACTCGATCGGATTGATATTGTGGATGATACTCAGATGAATGGATTGTTGCATATCCATATTTTATACACCATCATAATTACCAATACGAGAAACAACATGGTGATCCCATTTTATCTAAGTGAAGGAACAAATCTTTAGTAAACCAACTTATTTTATTTGACTGAATGAATCATGAATAAAGGAACAAGTCAAAAATCACGAAAGAATATAGCACTAAGGGAAGATTATATTGCAATAGATGAAAGATCGCTGTTGGATATGGTGCAATTCACCCTCGACTTTTCCCAAAATGTCAATTTTTATAATCTTCAGAATATAGTCATTGATAATTCCGGCTGGAAATCGTTTTTATTAAACGATTCTGCTTTTATCATTGCGATGATTGCTACAACAAACATTCCACAATACAAAATTAATAATGATGATATAGATTATAATTCAGACAGTGAGCTTGAGTCTGAGAAGGTAAAATTGGTTACTGGTGAGCTTCTTGACCTTATCGCCTATTGGGCAGAACTTTTAAAAAGGTCAAACTATAATGGATCTTTACTGAGTGAGATTAACAAGCTTTTGTATTCAGTTAATGAAAGTAATGTTCTTAGGTTCAAGTCTGATGTGGCAGCATTAAAGGAAACCTACGATACGGTTTATGGGAATGTTGTATTTATCAAGGAGAATGCGGTAAAAAAATTCGAAGATGAAGTATTAAACGAAAGCAATCATCATCCGCATGTAGGATTGCTTTTGGCATTCTTTAAATTATTTAAAAATGTGCAGCAGGATATTAATTCGATAACAAAAAAACATCTTGATTTTTATTTTCTGAAATTACTGCAACAAGAAAGAAAAAAGCTGAAACCCAGCACGGCTATAATTGGACTTCAACTGCAGCAGGGAACCGAAGATTTATTCATTAATGAAGGTGATCCATGTGAATTTGTTTTTGAAGGAAAGCAGCGATATTCATTTATTGCTGAATCGACAACGCAAATAAATAAGGCCGAAATTGCCGAGATCAGAACGCTGTATAAAAGTGATTATCACCCATTCGGTACTAATTTTGAAGACGATGGTTTTTCAATTAACCACATTTTTGAAGCCTTAGTTATAACGGATGGAAATTTCAGAAGAAATCCGGAAGTCCTTGAATATGAAAACTTCCCGGCTATTCTGGGTGAAGAACAGCTACTGGATGATGCTTCAGGAGGTATTATAAAACAGAGTGAAGTTGGAATCCTAATAAGTTCACCGGCATTAATTCTTGAAAAAGGAAAGCAAAATATTAGCCTGATTTTTAAGATCGCTTCATTCGATAAGGCTAAAATCATGTTTGA
>JBAWZG010000064.1:0-19806 GCA_037143155.1 Bacteroidia bacterium | reverse complement strand
TGGATTTTCCAGAGCCGTTTAATCCGATAATGCCAATTTTGGCACCCAGAAAAAACGAAAGCGAAATATCCTTAAGAACCTGTTTTTGTGGTGGGTAGGTTTTACTCACCTTGTACATCGAGAATATTATTTTGTTTTCGTCAGCCATGTTGTAGCGTTTATAATGTTTCTGTGTTTCTATTGTTCAAAAATAGTGCTTTTTTGGTCATCAATAACCTGATATCAAAATACAGGAAACAAAAAAGGCTGATTCACATCAGCCTTTTTCTATACTTTGAATAGATATTATTCTTCAGTTTTTTCTTCAGTCTCGTCAGAAACAACTTCTGGTTCGTCTGAAATAACTTCAGCTTCAGCTTCTTCGATCGCAGCAACTGGCTGAGCCACAACTTTAACTTCAGGAGCATTGGCTACCGGAGCAACTTTATCAGCTTCTTTTTTCTTACCACCACGACGAGAGCGCGCTGGTTTAGCTTTACCTTCTTTGGCTGCAAGCATGCTTTCATTGAAATCAACTAATTCAATGATACACATTTCTGCATTGTCACCCTGACGGTTTCCTGTTTTAAGAATCCGTGTATATCCACCCGGACGATCACCCACTTTTTCTGCAACATCACGGAATAGCATAGCTACAGCCGTTTTGCTTTTCAGGTATTCAAAAACCACCCTGCGCGAATGAGTTGCATCATCTTTAGCTTTGGTGATCAATGGCTCAACATATATTCTTAAGGCTTTAGCTTTTGCTACAGTCGTAGTGATACGTTTGTGAAAAATCAATGAATTAGCCATATTGGATAACATTGCTTTCCGATGAGAGCTTGTTCTTCCCAGATGGTTGAATTTTTTATTATGTCTCATTTTTACTTATTCCTTATCAAGTTTATATTTACTGATATCCATTCCGAAAGTCAAATTCAGGCTCACCAACAAGTCATCCAACTCGGTCAATGATTTCTTGCCAAAATTACGGAATTTGAGCAAGTCGTTCCGGTTATAAGTAACCAGTTCGCCCAATGTTTCAACATCCGCAGCTTTCAAACAGTTTAATGCACGTACTGAAAGATCCATGTCGACCAGTTTGGTTTTCAACAGCTGACGCATGTGCAGCACTTCTTCATCAAACTCTTCGTTTGCAAATTTCTCGTCCGAATCAATGGTGATTTTTTCGTCAGAAAACAACATGAAGTGATAAATCAGAATCTTAGCAGCTTCTTTCAACGCGTCTTTTGGGTGAATTGAACCATCGGTGGTGATTTCGAAAACCAATTTTTCGTAGTCGGTTTTTTGCTCCACACGATAATTTTCGATTGAATATTTCACATTCTTTATTGGCGTGAAAATTGAATCGATCGGAATTACTCCAAACTCAGCATCAATCGGCTTATTTTCGGCGCTTGGAACATATCCGCGACCTTTATTGATGGTTAAATCCATCTGTAATTTAACTTCAGGTTCCATCCGGCAAATGATTAATTCCGGATTTAAAACACGGAAGCCGGTCATGAATTTATTGATGTCTCCAGCGGTGAAAGTATCCTGTCCGGTAATTGAAATCGAAACCTTTTCGCTGTCAAAATCTTCAACTTCACGTTTGAACCTGATTTGTTTCATGTTCAGGATGATTTCAGTAACATCTTCCATCACTCCTTTAATTGTCGCAAATTCGTGGTCAACTTTGTCGATTTTGACAGTGGTAATTGTATAACCTTCCAAAGAGGATAACAGAATTCTACGCAGGGCATTACCAATGGTAATACCATAACCAGGTTCCAATGGACGGAATTCAAATTTACCGTACTTCTCATCGGTTTCAACCATTATAACTTTGTCGGGTTTTTGGAACGCTAATATTGCCATAATAATACTGTGGATTTGATTATTTAGAATACAACTCTACAATAAGCTGTTCTTTAATGTTTTCAGGGATTTCGGCTCTGTCAGGACGGGCTAAAAATTTCCCGGTCAACTGAGCGCTGTCCCATTCCAACCATGCAAATTTACTATGACGGCGTGAGTTCACAGAAGCTGTAATAACTTCCAGTGATTTTGATTTTTCACGAACGCCAACAACTTCACCGGCACGCAAATGATAGGATGGTATATTTACTACTTCACCATTCACTGTGATGTGTTTATGAGAAACCAACTGACGGGCTGCTGAACGGGTAGGAGCAATTCCTAAACGGAATACTACATTATCCAAACGAGCTTCGAGCAGTTGCAGTAAAACTTCACCAGTTACACCTTTTGATGCAGATGCTTTTTTAAACAAGTTAGAGAATTGTTTTTCCAAAACACCATACATGTATTTTGCTTTTTGTTTTTCTCTCAATTGCAAACCATATTCAGATTTTTTACGTCTGCGGCTGGCTAAACCGTGAAATCCTGGTGGAAAATTCTTTTTCTCAAGTACTTTATCCGGTCCGAAAATCGGTTCTCCGAATTTTCTGGCGATTCTTGATTTTGGTCCTGTATATCTTGCCATTACTGTCTTAATTAAATAGATTAAACACGTCTTCTTTTTGCAGGCCGGCAACCATTGTGTGGTAGCGGAGTAACATCTACAATTTCACTAACCTGAATGCCCACACTGCTAATCGCGCGAATAGCAGATTCACGTCCATTACCCGGACCTTTTACATAAACTTTTACTTTCCGGAGTCCAAGATCGTAAGCGGTCTTGGCACATTCTTCGGAAGCAACCTGAGCAGCATAGGGAGTATTCTTTTTAGAACCTCTGAACCCTTTTTTACCGGCAGACGACCACGAAATCACTTCACCATTACCATTGGTCAACGACACAATGATGTTATTGAATGAAGAATGAATGTGTGCCTGTCCGATTGCTTCAACGATAACAACTCGTTTTTTAGTAGAACCAGTCTTTTTTGCCATAATTCAAATATCAATTATTTAGTGGCTTTTTTCTTATTAGCTACAGTTTTTCTCTTTCCCTTACGTGTACGGGCATTGTTTTTTGTACTTTGACCACGTGTTGGTAAGCCTACACGATGACGGATGCCGCGGTAACAGCCAATATCCATCAATCGTTTAATATTCATCTGGGTTTCAGAACGCAATTCGCCTTCCACTTTGATGCTTCCACTGATAGCTGCACGAATTGCAGCTAAATGTTCATCTGTCCAATCCTGAACTTTGATGTTTTTATCAACGCCGGCTTTTTCGAAGAGAGTCTTTGAAAGATTGCGACCAATACCAAAGATATAGGTTAAAGCTATCTCTCCTCTTTTATTATTAGGGATGTCAACACCACTTATACGAGCCATAAAATAAATTTTTTACAAAGTTAATTAATTATCCCTGACGTTGTTTGTACTTAGGATTTTTTTTGTTAATCACGTACAAACGGCCTTTCCTGCGAACTATTTTACAGTCGGCACTACGCTTCTTAATGGATGTTCTTACTTTCATTATTTTGTGCTTTAGTTTTTGTATCTAAAAGAAATTCTTCCTTTTGTCAGGTCGTATGGCGACATTTCCACTTTTACTTTATCTCCTGGTAAAATCTTGATGTAATGCATCCTCATTTTGCCTGAAATATGTGCAGTAATGATGTGACCGTTTTCCAATTCAACCCTGAACATTGCATTCGATAATGATTCAATGATTGTTCCGTCTTGTTCTATCGAAGACTGTTTTGCCATAAATATTGAATTATTTTAACAAGTTTAGAACTTTCACCAATCCAAGACATAAAAATGTCTTCATAGTATTAGTACATGGCATTACCACCACCGGTACGTCCTTTGATTCGGCCTGATTTCATCAGCCCGTCGTAATGACGCATCAAGAGGTGACTTTCAATTTGTTGAAGTGTATCCAAAACAACACCTACCAGAATCAACAGCGATGTTCCGCCAAAGAAATAGGCGAACTGCTGATTAATTCCTGCCATCATTGCAAACGCTGGAAGAATAGTAACTATACCAAGGAAAATTGATCCAGGTAAAGTAATTCTTGACATCACCGTATCCAGAAATTCAACAGTCTTCTTTCCAGGTTTAACACCGGGAATAAAACCACCGTTTTTCTTCATATCCTCAGCCATTTGCATCGGATTTACAGTAATTGCAGTATAAAAATAGGTGAAGATGATTACTAACAAAAATTGAGTCAGGTTATACCACAAGCCGGTATGATTTGAAAATGCCGCAGCAAATCCACTCAAACTATCCGATTTGGCGAACCCTGCCAGTGTAATAGGTATAAACATGATTGCCTGAGCAAAAATGATAGGCATAACTCCGGCAGCATTAACTTTCAAAGGTATATACTGACGAACACCACCATATTGCTTGTTGCCTACAATTCGCTTGGCGTATTGAACAGGTATTTTGCGGGTTCCCTGAACCAACAAAATAGATCCCATGAATACAACGAAAAGAACAACAAACTCTAAAAGGAACATAACCATACCCCCACCTTGCTGTCCGATACGTGAAGCAAATTCACCAACAACAGAATGTGGAAGACGGGCAATAATACCAATCATGATGATCATCGAAATACCATTTCCAATACCTTTATCCGTGATGCGTTCTCCAAGCCACATTACAAACATCGAACCAGCTGTTAATATAACGGTTGATGTAACTGTAAATAAAGCTCCGGTCATCGCAAAAGCAGTTGCAGGCAATTGGTAATGAAGATTTGTCAAATATGCAGGTGCCTGGAAGATCAGGATGACAACAGTCAGATAACGGGTTAACTGATTGATTTTACGACGTCCTGATTCACCTTCTTTTTGCAACCTCTGGAAGTAAGGTACCGCGATACCCAACAACTGGATTACAATTGAAGCCGAAATGTAAGGCATAATCCCCAAAGCAAAAATTGATGCTTTAGAGAAAGCTCCTCCTGAGAACATATCCAACAATCCGAGCAACCCCCCGGCTGTTTGATTTTTAAGTTGAGTCAGTTGTGACGGATCAACTCCTGGTAAAGAAACATACGAACCTAAACGATAAATTAAAAGCAAGAACAGGGTGATCCCCAACCGGGACCTCAAGTCTTCAATCTTATAAATATTCTTTAGGGTTTCTATAAACTTTTTCATCAGGTCTAAAGTATTTCAGTGGTTCCTTCTAATTTCTCAATGGTCTCTTTCGCTCTTTTCGAGAAAGCATGTGCTTTAACGTCCAGCTTAAGAGTCAATACTCCATCACCCAAAATTTTAATTTTATCCCTTTTCGAAGCCAGACCGGCTTCAACCAAAGTATTTTCATCGATAACGGTCAGTTTTAAATTCTCAGCCAATTCCTGAATAGAATCCAGATTGATTGCTTTAAACTCTTTCCGGTTGATGTTTTTGAATCCAGATTTGGGCACAACACGCTGTAAAGGCATCTGACCTCCTTCAAAACCACGACGGGTTTTATAACCAGATCTCGATTTAGCTCCTTTGTGACCTCTTGTGGAAGTGCCACCATGACCTGAGCCCTGACCGCGACCGATGCGCTTTTCGCTGTGCGTTGAACCTTCAGCAGGTTTAAGATTACTTAAATCCATATTTTTTGATCTTAATAGGTTTAAACTTTTTCAACAATTACAAGATGATGCAATTTATTGACCATTCCCAAAATCTGTGGGGTATCTTCGTGTACAACCGAATGGTTAAGTTTCTTGATTCCCAAGGCAATGAGCGTAGCTTTTTGCGTTTTATCCGAACCAATACCACTTCTAACTTGTGTAATTTTTATCTTAGCCATAACTGATTATCCATTAAATACTTTATCCAAGGTTACACCACGGTGGTCGGCAACAGTATGCGCATCGCGTAATTCGAGAAGTGCATTCATGGTTGCTTTTACAAGGTTGTGCGGGTTCGACGATCCTTTTGATTTCGCAAGGATGTTGTGAACACCAACACTTTCCAATACTGAGCGCATAGCACCTCCGGCCTTTACTCCGGTACCTGATGTGGCTGGTTTTAAGAAAACAACAGCACCACCAAATTTAGCTTCCTGTTCGTGAGGTATAGTTCCTTTATAAATCGGAACTTTTACCAGGTTCTTTTTTGCAGCGTCAACTCCTTTTGAAATTGCTGTAGTAACTTCGCTGGCTTTGCCAAGGCCCCAGCCTACAATGCCATCTTCGTTACCTACTACAACAATAGCTGAGAAGCTAAATGTACGTCCGCCCTTGGTTACTTTTGTTACACGGTTAATAGCTACCAACCGGTCTTTCAGTTCCAAATCACTGGTTTTTACTTTTCTGATATCTCCTGTCATAACTATTAAAATTTAAGGCCACCCTCACGGGCAGCTTCAGCTAATTGTTTAACTCTTCCGTGATACAAATAACCATTCCGGTCGAAAACGACAGCAGAATAACCGGCAGCCAAAGCTTTTTCAGCAATCGCTTTACCAATAACTGCAGCCATCTCGGTTTTAGTACCAGCGGTACTTACGAAATCTTTATTCAGCGAAGATACTGCAACTAAAGTCCGACCTGAATGATCATCAATCAACTGAGCATAAATTTGCTTGTTGCTTCTGAAAACATTCAAACGGGGACGTTCTGCAGTTCCGGAGACGATTTTCCGGATTCTCTTCTTAATTCTATATCTTCTTTCTTGCTTAGTTAAAGCCATGGTTTTTAAATTTTACTATTTAGCACCAGCTGATTTACCGGCTTTGCGCCTAATAACTTCACCAACAAATTTAACACCTTTTCCTTTGTAAGGCTCAGGTTTCCTGAAAGATCTGATTTTAGCCGCGATGTGACCAATCAATTGTTTGTCGCAACTTTTCAGAGTAACAATCGGGTTTGCGCGTTTATCACTTTTGGCTTCTACCTGAACTTCTTTTGGAAGTTGAAGGTAAGTGTGATGTGAAAAACCTAAAACCAAATCCAGTACCTGACCATCATGTTCAGCACGATAACCAACACCAACCAATTCGAGTTTTATCTCGTAGCCTTTTGATACACCAATCACCATGTTGTTGACCAGTGAACGGTACAAGCCATGAATGGCACGATGTTTCTTCTCATCCGACGGGCGAATTGCGGTTAAAGTATTACCCTCCAAAGTGAAGGTAATATCCGGATCGACCTGTTGTGAAAGCTCACCCAGAGGTCCTTTTACAGTAACCAGATTGGTATCGCTTACCGTAAATTTTACGCCTGCCGGTATTTCAATGGGTAGTTTACCTATCCTTGACATTCTGATTCCTCCTTAGATTAATAAACGTAACATAAGACTTCACCACCAACTCCCAGTTCACGGGCTTCTTTATCGGTAATCACACCTTTAGAAGTTGATATCACAGCAATTCCCAAACCATTAAGTACCCGTGGGATACTGTCGATATGGCAATATTTGCGCAAACCAGGTTTACTGATTCTACGGATCGTTTTGATCGCAGGAACCTGGGATTCAGGGTGGTATTTCAGTGCAATTTTAATGTTGCCCTGAAAATTGATTTCTTCCTCAAACTTATAGTTCAGGATATATCCTTTATCTTTCAAAATTTTGGTAATTTCTTTCTTGATATTGGATGCAGGGATATCCACCACACGATGCTTTGCTTTCTGGGCATTTCTGATTCGTGTCAGATAATCTGCTATTGGATCTGTAATTTTGCTCATTACTTCTTAATTAGATATTACCAACTTGCTTTTTTAACACCCGGAATTAAACCAGAAGAAGCCATTTCGCGGAAATTAATCCTGCTGACTCCGAACTGACGCATATATCCTTTCGGACGTCCGGTTAATTTGCATCTGTTATGCATACGAATTTTGGAAGAGTTCTTAGGCAACTTCTGAAGACCGACAGAATCACCTGCAGCTTTAAGCATGGCTCTTTTCTCGGCGTATTTTTCAACAAGTTTTGCTCTTTTTACTTCCCGAGCTTTCATTGATTCCTTAGCCATATCTTAAATCTTTTTAGCGTTTTTAAACGGTAAACCTAACTCTTTCAATAATGCGTAGCCTTCTTCGTCAGATTCTGCCGAGGTAACAAAAGTAATGTTCATGCCGTTAATCTTGGTGACTTTGTCGAGTACGATTTCGGGGAAAATGATTTGTTCAGGAATACCCAGGGTATAATTACCCCTTCCGTCCATTTTACCTTCAATACCTTTGAAATCACGAATACGGGGAAGAGATACACTCACCAAACGATCCAGGAATTCATACATGCGCTCTCTGCGTAGGGTAACACGAACCCCGATCGGCATTTTTTTCCTGAGTTTGAAGTTAGAGATGTCTTTCTTAGATTTGGTTTGGACTGCCTTTTGACCAGCGATATTTGTAATCTCTTCTGTTGCCAGTTCGATTAACTTTTTATCGGCGATAGCAGCACCAACTCCCTGGTTGATGACAATCTTCTCTAACTTGGGTGCCTGCATAACGTTTTTGTAGGAAAAATCCTTCACTAACGTAGGGACAACCTCGTCTTGATATTTTTTCTTAAGTGTTGGTACGTAAGCCATTACTTAATCTCCTCTCCTGATTTAATAGAATAACGAACTAATTTTCCTTTATCATTAAGCTTCCTTCCAATACGAGTAGGTTTCCCGGTTTTCGGGTCCTTAATCATGAGGTTAGAAATGTGAATAGGTGCTTCCTTCTCCACAATACCACCCTGCGGATGTGTCGCATTCGGTTTTGTGTGTTTTTTTACCATATTAACACCTTCCACAATAGCTTTCTCGGTGGCTCTGATTACTTCAAGTACTTTGCCTTCCTTTGTCTTGTAATTGCCAGCAATTACAACAACTGTGTCGCCTTTTTTTATGTGTAATTTTCTCTGCATTGTTCTGATTTTATGCATTAAAGTACTTCAGGAGCAAGTGAAATAATCTTCATGTTTTGATCACGAAGTTCTCTTGCTACAGGCCCGAATATACGGGTTCCGCGCATTTCACCAGTATTATTCAGTAAAACTACAGCGTTATCATCAAAACGGATATATGATCCATCCTGACGACGAACTTCCTTGGTCGTACGGACAATAATTGCTTTTGATACAGCGCCTTTTTTCATATCACTTCCCGCTATAGCACTTTTAACAGTCACTACAATGGTATCGCCTAATGAAGCATAGCGCTTTCTTGTTCCGCCTAATACGCGAATGCAAAGCACTTCTTTCGCTCCACTATTATCGGCAACGGTACATCTTGATTCTTGTTGTATCATGATTACTTAGCTCTTTCTATGATTTCCACTAATCTCCAACATTTCTGTTTACTGATTGGTCGTGTTTCCATGATCTTCACAGTATCGCCGATGTTGCAGCTGTTCTTTTCATCGTGGGCGTAAAACTTGGAGGTTTTGTTGACGAACTTACCATAAATAGGATGTTTCTCTTTGCGCTTTTCGGCCACAACGATCGTACATTCCATTTTGTTGCTCACAACAACTCCAACACGCTCTTTTCTCAGATTTCTTGATTCCATTACTAACTCTGTTTTGCGTTAATTTCCCGTTGACGTAGAATGGTCTTAAATCGTGCAATATTTCTACGGGCAATCACAATCACTTGTGGATTATCCAAAGGAGTAATTGCATGGTTCATCTTCATCCGTGTTAAGGAATCCTGATCGGTCTGGATTCTTTCCAGAATCTCAGCTTTTGATAATTCTTTAATTTCTGATGTTTTCATTATTCAGCGATTTCAGATTCGACATAGTCACGTCTAACAATGAACTTAGTAGTTACCGGTAGTTTTTGTGCAGCTAAACGAAGTGCTTCCTTAGCAACCTCATAGGAAACGCCGTCTGCTTCAATCAATATTCTACCTGGTGTAATCGGAGCAACGAATGCTTCCGGGGCACCTTTACCTTTACCCATACGTACCTCTGCAGGTTTTTTAGTAATCGGTTTGTCGGGGAAAACTCGGATCCAAATTTGACCCTGGCGTTGCATGTGACGGGTTACCGCAACCCTGGCAGCCTCAATCTGGCGCCCGGTTAGCCACGTTTCCTGCAACGATTTTATACCGAAAGATCCAAATGCCAACTGATTCCCTCTTTGGGCCAGTCCTTTCATTTTTCCCTTTTGTACTCTTCTGTATTTTGTCTTTTTCGGTTGTAACATTCTTCTATACTTCTGAAGGTTGACAAATTATTTTTTTCTTTTCTTAAATCCGCCACCTTTTGGTGCACCTTCGTTTGGACGTCCGCCAGTACCTGGTTTTTGTCCTACATTCGGTGAAAGGTCGCGCTTTCCATAAATCTCGCCTTTGCAGATCCATACCTTAACACCGAGTAAACCGGTTTTGGTAAGGGCTTCTGCCAGTGCATAATCTATATCAGCTCTCAGAGTGTGCAAAGGAGTACGACCATCTTTATACATTTCTGAACGTGCCATCTCAGCGCCGTTTAAGCGGCCTGAAACCTGAATTTTGATACCCTGCGCTCCCATTCTCATGGTAGAAGCAATAGCCATTTTGGTTGCACGACGGTAGGCAATTTTACCTTCGATCTGGCGTGCAATGTTTACAGCTACAATTTTGGCATCTAATTCCGGACGTTTAATTTCAAAAATGTTGATCTGAACTTCCTTATTAGTGATCTTCTTCAGTTCTTCTTTCAGTTTATCAACTTCCTGACCACCTTTGCCAATAATAATACCGGGCCGCGAGGTGTGAACAGTGATGGTGATAAGCTTTAGTGTTCGTTCGATGATAATCTTGGAAATACTGGCTTTTGCCAAACGGGCATTCAAATACTCCCTGATTCTGAAATCTTCCACGAGCTTCTCGCCATAGTTGTTTCCACCGTACCAATTGGAATCCCATCCTTTGATGATTCCTAAACGATTAGCGATTGGATTGACTTTTTGTCCCATGTATTATTATTTATTCTGTTTCGTTAACTTGAGTTAAACTACCAAGACTAAGGGTCACATGATTAGATCTTTTCTTGATCCTGTGAGCACGTCCCTGCGGGGCAGGACTAAGTCTTTTCAATATTCTTCCTGAATCAACAGAAATAGTTTTCACAACCAAATTACTTTCTTCCAGTCTGGTTCCTTCGTTTTTTGCCTGCCAGTTTGCAATGGCCGACATGACGAGTTTCTCAAGTCTGCGGGAAGATTCCTTGGAGGAAAACTTTAGTACATCAAGAGCTCTGTTCACTTCCATTCCGCGAACCATGTCGGCAACCAGCCGCATTTTTCGTGGTGAAGTAGGACAATTCTTTAAAACTGCAAAATATTGCTGTTTCTTAGCTTCCTTTAGTTCGTTTGCACTATTTCTTTTTCTAGCACCCATCGTGAATTCTTTTAATAGTAATCATGCCTTATTTTTTCCCTTTGGAATGTCCCCTGAAGGTTCTTGTAGGTGCAAATTCGCCAAATTTATGACCAACCATGTTTTCAGTCACGTAAACCGGAATGAATTTGTTTCCGTTGTGAACTGCAATGGTATGCCCTACAAAGTCAGGAGAAATTACCGATGCTCTGGCCCAGGTTTTTACAACCGATTTCTTGTTAGTTTCATTCAAAACCAAAACTTTACGTTCGAGCTTGAAATCGATATAAGGCCCTTTCTTTAATGAACGACTCATATTCTTCTCCTTTTAATTATTTCTTGCGTTTTTCAACAATATATCTGTTGGAAGCTTTCTTCTTCGCACGGGTTTTGAAGCCTTTGGCTAACAAGCCTTTGCGTGAACGTGGATGTCCACCGGAAGAGCGACCTTCTCCACCACCCATTGGGTGATCGACCGGGTTCATAGCTACACCTCGTACACGAGGTCTTCTACCTAACCATCTCGAACGACCAGCTTTCCCTGATCTTTCCAAGTTGTGTTCGGTATTTCCAACAATACCTACTGTTGCCCGACAAGTTACGAGCACCATTCTGGATTCGCCTGAAGGCAATTTCACGATAGCATACTTTCCTTCTCTGGAAGTTAACTGAGCGTACGTTCCGGCACTACGAGCCATCACACCTCCCTGACTGGGATGAAGTTCAATGTTGTGAACCAAAGTTCCAAGGGGTATTTCTGATAGTGGTAAAGTATTACCTACTTCAGGTGCGACACCGGTTCCGCTTTCGATTTTCTGACCAACTTTTAATCCGTTGGTTGCAAGCATATATCTTTTTTCTCCATCAGGAAAAACAAGCAATGCAATTCGTGCGGTACGGTTTGGATCGTACTGAATAGATTCTACAACTCCTGCAATTCCGTCTTTATCTCTTTTAAAATCGATCAGACGGTATTTGCGTTTGTGGCCACCACCTATATACCTCATTGTCATGCGACCTCCGGCGTTTCGACCGCCGGATCTCGTCATGGGCTTCAACAATGATTTTTCAGGTGTTGATGCAGTAATGGATTCAAAAGTACCAGCAATTTTGTGCCTTTGACCCGGAGTAACTGGATTTAATTTTCTTACTGCCATTTCTAATTATTAAATATTACTGTAAAAATCAATAGATTCTCCTTTAGCTATAGTAACAATAGCTTTTTTGCTCATGCCGGTACTTCCTGAAATAACCCCGGCTTTTGTAAAGCGGGATTTTCTCTTACCAACGTGAATCATGGTATTAACAGATTCCACTGAAACATTGTATAATCCTTCAATGGCTTTCTTGATCTGTATTTTATTGGCATTCCGATTGACGATAAAACCGTAGCGGTTAAGACTTTCGCCCTGACCTGTCATCTTTTCGGTTACGATCGGTTTAATTAAAATTTCCATTTTTAAGCCTTTTAAATCTTAAACAATTCTTCAATTTTACTGACTGAGCTTTCCAGAACGATTACTTTTTTAGCATTCAAAATCTGGTAAGTATTTAATTCTGAGGCTGTTATCACTGAAATAGCCTCTAAATTACGGGAGGACAAATATATATTTTTATTTTCTTCCGGTAGCACGAATAGGGACTTTTTATCATTAATTTTCAGATTATTACTGATTTGTACCATTTCGCGGGTTTTTGGAGTTTCAAAAGAGAAATCTTCAATCACCAGAATTGCTTCTTCAAGGGCTTTATAAGTCAATGCTGATCGGCGTGCAAGAGCTTTAACCTTCTTGTTCAACTTAAAGTCGTAGCTTCTCGGACGTGGTCCGAATACGCGACCTCCACCTCTGAAAACAGGTGATTTAACACTACCTGCCCTGGCTGTACCTGTACCTTTTTGCTTTTTCAGCTTCCGGGTACTTCCTGATACATCGGCACGCTCTTTCGAGCTGTGGGTTCCTTGTCTTTTATTGGCCAGAATTTGTTTGACATCAAGATAGATGGCATGGTCATTTGGCTCGATACCGAAAATTTGTTCATCTAACGTAACAGTTCTTCCGGTTTCTTGTCCTGCTGTGTTTAATACTTTAATTTCCATTACTGATAAATAATTACGTATGAACCTTTACAACCAGGAACTGATCCTTTAACTACCAATAAATTTGACTCTGGAATTACTTTCAAAACTTTCAGGTTCTGAATTGTAACATTGTCATTGCCATCGTTACCAGCCATACGCATCCCTTTAAATACACGGGATGGATAAGAAGATGCACCAACAGAACCAGGAGCTCTGAGGCGGTTGTGCTGACCGTGTGTTGCGTCGCCTACCCCACGGAATCCGTGACGTTTAACAACACCCTGGAATCCATGTCCTTTTGTGACGCCCTGAATGTCAACCCATCCTTCTTCATCGATGGAATCAACTGTAATGGTGTCACCAAGCTTGAATTCACCTTCAAGTTCTTTAAACTCAAGAATTTTTCTTTTAGGTTCTGTTGCAGCTTTTTTGATATGTCCCAATTCAGCGCGGTTGGTGTGCTTTTCCTTTTTATCGTCAAAGCCCAGCTGAATAGAATCATAGCCGTCAGTTCCTACCGATTTCACTTGTGTTACCACACAAGGTCCGGCTTGAATCACAGTGCATGGGATGTTTTTCCCCTCAACACTGAATACGGAAGTCATTCCGATTTTTTTACCGATTAATCCTGCCATTTTTTTTGGTTTTACAGGTTATCAAACTTTAATTTCTACTTCGACGCCACTTGGTAATTCAAGCTTCATTAAGGCGTCGATTGTTTTTGCTGTTGAACTGTAAATGTCGATCAAACGTTTGTAGGATGACAGTTCGAATTGTTCCCTTGATTTTTTATTTACAAAGGTTGAACGTAATACAGTAAAAATACGTTTGTGAGTAGGAAGTGGAATTGGTCCGCTAACTATTGCACCGGTAGATTTAACTGTCTTTACGATCTTTTCAGCCGACTTGTCAACTAAGTTGTGATCATACGATTTCAGCTTAATTCTGATCTTTTGACTCATAGTGAGAAATTGTAATACAGTTTATAATTATAATAAGTCTGTTCTTCCTTTTAAATCGTCAAGAACTTTCACGGCAAGTAATTTTGGTAACTCAACGTATTTCGAAAATTCCATCGACGATGTTGCACGACCTGATGATAATGTCCTCAGCACAGTTACATATCCGAAAAGTTCAGAAAGTGGAACCGTTGCACGGATAACACGTGCTCCTGATTTTTCTTCCATACCTTCGATTTGCCCACGACGACGGTTCAGGTCACCGATAATGTCACCCATGTATTCTTCAGGGGTAACAATCTCGCATTTCATAACCGGTTCAAGTAACCTTGGACCTGCTTTCCCTGCAGCATTTTTGAATGCCTGACGTGCGCAGATTTCAAATGAAAGCTGATCGGAGTCAACTGCATGGAAACTTCCGTCGAGCAAAGTAACTTTCAGGCTATCCACAGTAAAACCGGCCAAAGGACCGTTTACCAAAGCTGATTCGAAACCTTTCTGTACCGATGGAATATATTCGCGTGGAATATTTCCGCCTTTAACAGCATCCACAAACTGAAGCCCAACTTTACCTTCATCCGCAGGTTCAACACGAACGCTGATATCGGCAAATTTACCGCGGCCTCCGGATTGTTTCTTGAACACTTCGCGAAGTTCAACCATTTTGGTGATACATTCTTTGTAGGCAACCTGGGGAGCTCCCTGGTTACATTCCACTTTGAACTCACGACGCAAACGGTCAACAATAATTTCAAGGTGAAGCTCACCCATTCCGCGAATAATCGTCTGACCTGAATCAGGATCAGTATTCACTTTGAATGTTGGATCTTCTTCAGCCAATTTATATAATCCCAGGTTCAGTTTATCCAAATCTTTTTGAGTTTTTGGCTCAATGGCGATTCCGATAACTGGTTCAGGGAAATCCATACTTTCCAATACTACCGGATTATCAAGATCTGATAAAGTGTCACCGGTACGGATATCTTTAAATCCAACTGCAGCACAAATATCACCGGCTTCGATTACATCGATTGGGTTCTGCTTGTTCGAGTGCATCTGGTAAATGCGTGAAATACGTTCTTTCTTTCCAGTTCTGGAATTAAAGACTGAATCTCCGGCAGTAATTTTACCTGAATAAACACGAATGAAGCATAAACGACCAACATAAGGATCGGTAGCAATTTTAAATGCCAATGCAGCCAAAGGCTCGTTTACGTCAGCGTGACGAATAATTTCAACGTCTGAATCATCATATTCAACGCCAGTTATATCGCCTTTATCAAGGGGACTTGGAAGAAATGAACAAACGGCATCGAGCAAACGCTGAACACCCTTGTTTTTAAATGCCGATCCACAAATCATTGGAATAATAACACCGCTAATTGTAGCTTTGCGGATTACAGTCAACATTTGATCAACTGTAATTGATTCCGGATCTTCGAAGAATTTCTCCAATAGTTCATCGTCAAATTCAGCAACTGCCTCAACTAATTTTCCACGGTATTCGTTTGATATTTCAACCATATCAGCCGGAATTTCTTCCATGTAATAGGTTGTTCCCAGAGTTGCGTCGTCTCTCCAGCGAATGGCTTTCATTTCAATCAAGTCAACCATTCCTTCAAATTTCTCTTCTGCACCAATCGGGATAGTAATAGGAACCGGATTTGCACCCAATTTTTCTCTTACTTCAGTAAGCACATTATAAAAATCAGCACCCGAGCGGTCCATTTTATTTACGAACCCGATACGTGGAACACCATATTTTTCAGCCTGACGCCAAACGGTTTCCGACTGAGCTTCAACTCCGCCAACTGCACAGAAAAGTGCAACGGCACCATCCAAAACCCGTAACGAACGCTCTACTTCAACAGTAAAGTCAACGTGTCCGGGAGTGTCAATGATATTAATTTTGTGTTCGATATCCTGATATTTCCAGAATGTTGTGGTAGCAGCCGAGGTAATGGTAATCCCACGTTCCTGCTCCTGCTCCATCCAGTCCATGGTGGCTGCACCATCATGAACTTCTCCAATTCGGTGAGTGATACCCGTATAATACAGGATTCGCTCCGAAGTGGTCGTTTTTCCGGCATCAATGTGAGCCATGATGCCGATATTTCTGGTATAATTTAAGTCTTTTGCCATTTTATAATTAATCTGTCCTTTTACTAATGCGCTATTTATTCTTCAATTTCAAATATTAGAAACGGAAGTGTGCAAATGCGCGGTTTGCTTCAGCCATACGGTGGGTATCTTCTTTCTTTTTGAAAGCTCCTCCTTCTTCGTTATAAGCTGCAACGATTTCACCGGCGAGCTTTTCAGCCATTGAACGGCCAGAACGCTTGCGGGAATATAGAATTAAGTTTTTTACTGAGATTGAAGTTTTTCTTTCAGGGCGAATTTCCATAGGAACCTGGAATGTGGCTCCACCAACTCGCCTGCTCTTAACTTCGACGTGAGGGGTAATTTTTTCGAGTGCTTTTTTAAACACGTCCAACGGACTTACTTCAGTATCTTTTATTTTCACGGTAACAATGTCCATTGCGTCGTAGAAAATTTGATACGCTATTGATTTTTTTCCGTCATACATCAAGTCATTGACGAAGCGGGTCACCAGAATGTCGTTGAACTTTGGATCGGGCAGAATGATCCTCTTCTTTGGTTTCGATTTTCTCATTATGTAATGCTTAAGTGTTAATTAAATTCGCTGTCGTTTGTGGGCTTCAATCGGCTCTAGGGCCTCTTTACTCAACTCAAACCACTAAGCTAGAACGTCATTAAAATAAATAAATCAGTGAAATCTTACTTTTTCACTTTTGGCCTTTTGGTACCGTATTTCGACCGTCTCTGAGTACGACCTTCAACACCGGCGGTATCCAATGCACCACGAATTAAATGGTAACGAACTCCCGGAAGGTCTTTCACCCTGCCGCCGCGTACCAATACAATTGAATGTTCCTGAAGATTGTGACCTTCTCCCGGAATGTAAGCGTTTACTTCCTTGCCATTCGTTAAACGGACCCTGGCTACTTTACGCATAGCTGAGTTTGGTTTTTTAGGAGTTGTGGTGTATACACGAACACAAACTCCCCTTCTCTGTGGGCAAGAATCCAAAGCCGGAGATTTGCTCTTCTCCGCATTACTTTGTCTACCTTTTCTAACTAACTGCTGAATCGTTGGCATATAGCTACTCTTAATTTTAATATTACTACGCAAAAATTTGGTTTGCAAAGGTATCGCAATTTTCCACAATTCCAATACCTTACAATCCGTTTTCAAGAGTACTCTCATAAAAACGGCTCGCAAAAGTACAAATTGCGAACAGAAAACCCAATAAATCAGTGAAAATAAATGATCTTTTTTGGAGATTATTAACGCAGTTGGCGTAATGGCTTCAAATGCAGCCTACTCCGAATGTGAATTGCGACGATTCAGAAGGGATTTTACAGGATTGATGAATCGTTGAATCAATCTTAAATCTTCGGTAATTATTTCGGCTGACCCTTTCATTTCCTGACTGAATTTAATCGGAATATCATAGCTGGTGGTCAGATTCTTCTGCATTTCAACTTCGATGAGGTAGTTCCCATTTTCCGGTGCCGATGCTATATGAATAATCCGACCTTTGATAAAGCCGTATTCCTGCGAAGGATAGTCTTCGAGCCGAATGTTAACTTTTTGTCCAACAGCAACCTTCCGGACTTCTTTAGCAGGTAGGTTTACCTTACCAATAATTTGTATTTGTTCCATGGAAGGTATTTGCTGGCCTGATTTTACCAATGTATCATTCTGAACAATCGAATTTTGAGCGGATATTACAATATTAGTTTTAATCACATCCGGATACCTAAAAAAGTAGCTTCCGGCAAGTAAAAGGATCAAGAATCCGAAAACAAGCGAAATACCGGACCGAATCATCCATCGGGGCGATTGCTGCACAATCTCCTGGAATTCTTCGCTTCGAAGTTCTATTTTGGTCTTGGCATTTTCCATATTCAATCCTAATTATTTGTCCTATCAGAAATCTATAATTTGTTTGTTGCGGGTTGCGCGTTTCGGTTTCGAAAACAACGCGCATCCCGTGACACCTAACCTACCTCAATTCCCCAGTTCAAGCTGGTTTTTCACCAACTCGTAATAAGCTCCTTTTTTGCGGGTCAATTCTTCATGGTTACCTGTTTCTACAATACTTCCTTTTTCAATGACAATAATCTGATGGGCATTTTTTACCGTACTCAGCCGGTGTGCGACTACAACAACAGTTTTTCCGGCAAAAAATTCATCAAGATTCTCCAGAATTACCTTTTCATTGTTGGCATCCAATGCATTGGTGGCTTCATCGAAGAAGATGAATTCCGGATTCTTATAAATAGCCCGGGCAATTAATATCCGTTGTTTTTGACCCTGACTGAGACCAACACCTTCTGCACCGATTTTGGTATTATAATTTAAAGGCAATGTTTCAATAAATTCCTGAATGTTGGCCATCCGGACAGCATATCCCAGCCGTTCCAGATCAGGATCTTCAACGCCAACAGTAATATTGCTGGCAATGGTATCCGAAAAGATAAAGCCATCCTGCATAACGGCTCCGCATTTGGCACGCCACCAATGCTGCTGAAAGTCGGACAAATCGGCACCTCCAACTTTTATGGTTCCAGAAACCGGTGGATAGAATCCAAGCAAAAGTTTCACCAGTGTTGTTTTACCGCTTCCGCTTGTACCAACGATGGCTGTTACCTTACCCTGAGAAATAACCAGATTGATGTTGTTCAGAACTTTGGGAGAATGTGGTCCTTCGTACTGAAAAATCAAGTCTGTAATATTCAAATCTGCTGAAACCGGAAGGCTGCTCAGTTTTCCTTCCTGATCCTCGTCCTCGTCTTTGTGATTGTGAATCTCACTCAATCGCTCCAAACTGATTTTAGCGTCCTGCGAAACCTGCATGAATTCAATCATCTGGTCGAGCGGACTGTTCATCTGACCTATTATATATTGTACGGCCAGCATCATACCCAATGTCATAGAGCCATGAACCACTGCCGTAGCTGCAAGCACAGTGATAACAATATTTTTGGTCTCGTTGATGAAAACCGAACCAGCCTGCTGGTATTGCTGCAATGACAAATTACTGACATTTACTTTGAACAATCGGGCCTGAATCCTCTCCCACTCCCACCGTTTCTGCCTTTCGTAATTATTCAGTTTAATTTCCTGCATTCCGTTAATCAGCTGAATCAGTTTGCTTTGGTTGTCGGCCAGCTGCACAAACTGTTTAAAATCCAATTCGCGCCGTTTCCGGAGAAATAAAAATACCCAGGCAATATAGATTGATGACCCAAACAGAAAAACGAGGAAAATAATCCAGCTGTAAAAAGCCAAAACAATACTGAATATGACAATATTAAAAACGGAAAATACAACCTGAAGCGACTGCGAAGTCAGAAACCGTTCGATGCGGCGGTGATCGCCAATGCGCTGAAGCAAATCGCCAATCATTTTGGTGTCGAAAAACCCGATCGGCATTTTCATCAACTTAATCAGGA
>JBAWZG010000063.1:0-19813 GCA_037143155.1 Bacteroidia bacterium | reverse complement strand
TTTTGGGCACAGCAATCCTCCTCTTTGCAGGATTCATTCTCTATTCCATGCTGACCTGGTATGATCCTCCGCAAAAACTGACACTCTCTAAAAATGCCAAACCTGATCCAATCAGCTGCGACTCCACCCTCAGTATTCTATCCTGGAACATCGGTTATGCCGGACTGGGCGACGACATGGACTTTTTCTACGACGGTGGAAAAAAAGTACGCGGTTCAATCGAGCGAACGGTTACAAATCTCGATTCGATCAGCCATTTTCTGAAACAAAATTCCTCGAAATCGTTTACGTTGATTCAGGAAATTGACCTTCACTCCAGACGAAGCTACTACCTCGACGAGTTAAAAACCTTAACCGCCGGAACCAGTGATTTTCCTTCGCTTGCCCTGAACTATGTGGTTGGATTTGTTCCTGTTCCACCCACATCGCCAATGGGTCAGGTCAATTCAGGCATTCTGACTTTAAGCAAGTATTTGCCAACGAATTCGGTACGATATGGATATCCCGGAACGTTCGGATGGCCAAACCGATTGTTTAACCTGAGACGATGCATGCTGGTCAACCGGTATCCGACCAGTAACGGCAAAGAGCTGGTACTTATTAATTCGCACATGTCGGCATTCGATGATGGAAGCCTTAAGAAACGGGAAATGCTGTATCTGAAAGAATTTGTTCTGACTGAATACTCGTTGGGAAATTACGTGGTGGTTGGAGGCGACTGGAATCAATCGCCACCCAGTTTTCCACTGACCCGCTTTGGTGAAAACATTCAGTCAGAATCCTTTTTGCTATCGAACATCAACAAAGATTTTATGCCTGCCAGCTGGAAATGGGGTTTCGATCCGGAACATCCGACGAACCGGTACGTCAACGAAACTTATGCTCCGGGCCATACCTTCAGATGCTTAATTGACATTTTTCTGGTATCACCCAATGTGGAGATTCTCCAAAATAAAACCATTGATTTAAACTTCCGGAACTCTGATCACAATCCGATTGAAATGAACTTCAGGCTGATGAAATAGAATTTCTGAATGTCTGGAATGAGGAATGAAATATGATATTGTGATTTACAGATACGCACAGCCGTGAGTATCTGCAAATCACAATATGACAAATCAGAAAATCATTACTGCTTCAAAAATTTCATGACATCCTTCCGGTTGCCCGCAGTTATTTCCAAAAAATACATCCCCTTTTTGAAGTGACTCACATCATATTGAAGAGATCCATTATTTCCCAGCATAAGCTTTTGATCGATCAGCGAACCGGTCATTGAATATACTTTCAACGAATTAATTTCAGGATAATTTGCCGGTAATTTTAATTGAACAGACTCACTGGCAGGATTTGGATAAAGCTGAATATTTCCTGACAGATCAGCAAGAGTCTGGATTGAAGTCACCGTTTTGGGACTAACTACAATCGTACCAACCATTCCCAAACCTACATGCGGATCGCACTGATAACTGTAAGTTCCGGGAGTATTAAAGGTGAATTTATAACTCCAGCCGGAACCCAGACTGTTTCCAAACGATTCAGGATTGGAAGGGTAAACCGAAGTTTTGCCATCCACATTGTGAAATCCCTGGGTATTGGTCCAGACTACTTCGTCTCCCTGAGTGATGGTCAGATTAGCCGGAGTATACTTGTAACTTGTCACTGCGACAGCATGAGAGGTTTGCGCGTTCAGGTTCATCGACAGATAAGCCAACAGAAATGATAAGGCCCAGAATCGATAGGTTTTCAAAGTAGAAATTGTTTTCATCGGCGTTTAATATTAAAGGTTAATACATTCATTATCAAATTTATTAACATCTGATGATTTTTTTTGTTCACAAATAAAGACAAATTGGTATTTTATTTTTATTTTCATTCTTATTCGCACCAGAAAGAGAAGATATACTGAAGATTGAAGCATAAAAAATGCCCGGTCAGGCTTGCTGAACGGGCATTATAAGTAGAACAAATGTTCTTTTATTTTTTCAAAATGGCCTGAATCATCGCTTCTCTTTTTGTTCCCCTGCCATCAATCAGACCAAACTGACCGCTTTTGTAATTCCAGTTGGCCGAAGCTATTCCGAATTTATTGAATGCGGCAATCATGTCGTTATACCAGCGCATTTTATCGGCAGCAGGAGCATTTTCTACTACACCATATTCGCCGCAATACAGCTGAAGTCCAAGCTCTTTCGCCTTCTGAACCGGAAGCTGCATCATTTCTTCCAATTTCTCAAGGTTCCATTCCTTGCCAACCCAATCTTTAGCGATTGCTTGCTGATCCTTGGAAAGAGCATCAAATTCGTCTTTGGTCAACAATTCTCCCGGATAGTGCACCGGACCGGTGTAGTTTTTTAATCCCGTCCAGCTGGCCTGGTAATGGGTCAGCAAAAATGGTTCATACAAATGAAAACTCAGGATGATGTTTTTATCATTCGGAACTTTCAATACATCGAAAGTCCTGGCCGATTGCCACATGTTCGAACCAATCACAATAATTCGTTCAGGTTCAAGCGGACGAAGGGTTTTCATAGCCTGGTCAACCAGTTTGTTCCACTGTTCCGGATCATCGGCAACGGCTTCGTTCATCAATTCGTAGGCCACTTCCGAAACCGGATATCTTTTCAGAACCGATGAAAGGTCGATCCAGAATTTATAGAACTTCTCCTGCTCTTTCGGGTCAGTCCATAATGGTTTTACGGCTGCATTGAAATGGTGTGAGCGCAAAATGTGCAAATCTACAATAACCTTTAACTGATGTTTCTGACACCAGTCGAGGCAGTTGGTCATTAATTTAAAAGCATCTTCATGACGCATGCCATTTTCGTCCCACATTTGCATTTCGTCGATGGGTAAACGCAGGTGGTCGAAACCAAATTTTTTCAGCGCAACCACATCTTTCTCCTGAAAAAAACTGTCGCGGGCAGCGCCACGTGCTTCCGATTGTGAAAGCCAGTGGGCAATATTGGTTCCTTTGAAAATCTTAAAGTCAGCGGGAGATCCTGCTGAAACAGGTTTGGACTGGCAAGAAGCAATCAGTATAACTGCCAGAATAATCAATGCGGTTTTTTTCATAGTCAGGAGGTTTAGTTACTAAATAAGTCAGGTGCAATTTACCGATTTTTTTTCTGAATCCGGACAGATATAGGGTGAGTGGCTTTTAAAATGAATTCATTGTATCATTTCGCTTAAACCAAGCAAATCGCAGTTTTTATACGATCAGTATCCAGTATTTTTAGCCCGATTTAAAAACTTAAATACAAACCATGCAATCCTATTTGTTTTTGGGAGATGAAGCGATCGCACAGGGAGCAATCGACGGCGGAATGTCGGGCGTTTATGCCTACCCGGGCACACCTTCAACCGAAATTACCGAATTTATCCAGGAAAATCCGTTGGCAATTGAACGGAATATACACCGAAAATGGTCGGCCAACGAGAAAACTGCTCTGGAAACTGCACTGGGAATGTCATATGCCGGCAAACGGTCGATGTCATGTATGAAACATGTCGGACTGAATGTTGCTGCCGACGTCTTCATGAATGCAGCCATGACAGGAATTAACGGCGGATTGCTTGTGGCCGTTGCCGATGATCCATCGATGCATTCGTCGCAAAACGAACAGGATTCAAGGTTCTACGGAAAGTTTGCCATGGTGCCTGTACTTGAACCTTCAAATCAGCAGGAAGCATACGATATGGCCCGCGACGGTTTTGCACTGTCAGAACTGACCAATGTTCCGGTGTTACTCCGGATTACCACCCGTCTGGCACATTCGCGTGCCGGAGTTGTCCGGAAAGAAGTTTTACCCGAAAATGAACTGACATTACCGGCTGATCCACGGCAGTTCATTTTGCTTCCGGCTATTGCCCGGCGCAAATACAAAAAATTGCTTTCAAGCCAGGATTTGTATCAGGAATTATCCAATGATTCAATTTATAACCGATACGAAGAAGGCCAGGATAAAAGTCTGGGAATTGTTGCCTGCGGTATTGCCTACAATTACCTGATGGAACACTTTCCAACTGAAAACTGCCCGTATCCAATTGTGAAAATTTCGCAATATCCGATTCCTGAAAACCATTTGAAACGGCTCCGGCACGAATGCGACGAAATCATTGTCCTCGAAGAAGGCGGACCCATGGTGGAAGAAGTGCTGAAAGGATATTTTAGTGAGGGAAAACTCGTAAAAGGCCGGTTGGACGGAACTTTGCCGCGAGATGGTGAACTCAATCCGGATTTGATAGCGAAAGCATTGGGCATGGAACTATTCGGTGGATACGATATTCCGGATGTGGTTGTCAGCCGTCCTCCGGCCCTTTGCCAGGGATGTGGGCACCAGGACGTTTTTAATGCCATGAACGAAGCTTTGACAGATTATACAAAAGGTCGTGTATTTTCAGATATTGGCTGCTATACTCTGGGCGCATTGCCTCCTTATGAAACCATTTATTCGTGTGTTGATATGGGAGCGTCAATCACCATGGCCAAAGGCGCTGCCGATGCAGGCCTGATTCCCTCGGTTGCCGTGATCGGAGATTCAACTTTTGCACACTCCGGAATTACCGGGCTACTCGATGCTGTAAACGAAAAATCAAGTATAACGGTGGTTATATCCGACAACGAATCAGTTTCGATGACCGGTGGACAGGATTCATCTGCATTTGGCAAAATCGAATCGATTTGTATCGGGGTTGGAGTTGATCCGGCACACATCCATTCCATTGTTCCTCTGAAAAAAAATCACGACGAAATGGTAAAAATGTTTCGCGAGGAGTTTGCCTACGAAGGTGTTTCGGTTATTATTCCGAACAGGGAATGCATTCAAAGGGCTACCAGCCGGAAGAGGAATATCAGGTAGAAAACAGAAAGCCTCTCCCCAGCCCTCTCCAAAGGAGAGGGGGCTTAGGTATTGAAAATTCGAAAAATATTCTTCTAAATATATTTTTAAATCTTGTACAGCTCAAAAACCCTCCCTTTCGGGGAGGGTTTGGGTGGGGCTTTTAAAACAAACAACATTATGAAATCAGATATCATATTAGCAGGAGTTGGCGGACAGGGAATTTTATCCATTGCCACCGTATTGGGTGAAGCTGCTCTGGCCGGAAATCTTTACATCAAGCAAGCCGAAACACATGGGATGAGCCAGCGGGGCGGGGCAGTATATTCACATATGCGCATTTCAGATCAGCCTGTTTTTTCAGATTTAATACCCGGGGGTTCAGCCGATTTGATTCTTTCTGTAGAACCCATGGAATCTCTCCGGTATCTTCCGTATTTGTCTGAAACTGGTTACTTAGTTACCAACATTACTCCGTTTGTGAATATTCCGGAATACCCGGATATTGATCAGTTGATGGGAGAAATACGAAAATTACCCCGTTTTATCGCTATTGATGCCGATGCTATTGCTAAAGAAGTTGGAAGTTCACGAGCTTCAAACATGGTCATGCTGGGTGCTGCTTCACCGTTTATCGACATTGATTTCTCCCGGATTGAAAATGGAATCCGTACCATTTTTGCCCGAAAAGGAGAAGAGGTGGTCCGGATGAATCTTGATGCATTGCATCGTGGAAGGGCGTTTGCTGAAGCAAACAGATAAAGCAAAAAAGGAAAATTGAAAGAGGAAAAAGAAAATAATTAGCACCAAATCTCAAGATTAATCTTCTGAAAATTAAAAAGAAAGGATTCTATTTCTTTTGAGTTCAACAGGCAATTCAGTAGTTTTGAATAACTCAGACCTCTGCAATTTATGAAGAAAGTAAAAATCATTGGATTTAGCCTGTTTATTATTCCCATTCTGATTTCAAGCGGGTTTAAAAACCATGACAATTCGCTTAAAAATCTGGAAATAAAGATTGACAGTCTGAGAGTGAAATACAATATTCCGGCCATTGCCTATGGAATTATCCGGAATGATTCTGTTTTGGTTGAGCATGTTACCGGATTCCGGAATATTGAAACCAAAGAAAAAGCCAGCCCCAACGATTTGTTTCACATCGGCTCCAACACCAAGGCGTTTACTTCCTTTCTTGCCGGAAAGCTGATTGAAAAAGGATTGATATCATGGAATACTAAATTCTTTGATTTATATCCTGAAATGAAAGCTGAAAGTAATCCGGCCTATGCTGAAATTACACTACAGCAACTCCTCTCGCATCGGGCAAGGCTGATTCAGTTTAAAAATGAATCCGAAGTTTATCCCATCGCCGATTATGAGAAAAACATCAGAAAAAACCTTGCATTGCCTGAAAAACGGATTCAATTCATGCGACAGGTTTTGAAATACGAACCAATACCATTGTATGATATTCCTGACGACCGGTATTCGAATGCCGGATACATTGCAGCCGCCCTGATGCTTGAAAAAGTAAGCGGAAAACATTGGGAAGACCTCATTTCAGGAATGTCGAACGAGCTAAATCTGGGAATCCACATCGGATGGCCGGACAGCGATGATCCTCATCAGCCTCTCGGACATATTAATCCGGAAAACTGGAAAATTGACGGTAAAGAAACACTGATTCCAATTCCGGAAATCCTTAGAAATTACCATTATTTTAACCAGTACGTCTTGTTGTGCGCACCAGCTGGAAATACTTCCATAGGCATTTCAGGATTTTTGAAGTTTCTCCAAATGAATATTGATGGACTCAATGGCAAGGATAATTATCTGAATTATGAAACTTACAGAAATATCTTTTACTCCTATCCCGACTACTCAAATGGCTGGGCGCATGAAAAATACGTGGTGCCCTGCTTCCACCACAAAGGAAGTGCCGGTACTTTTAACAGCATTGCAGTGATTGTTCCAGTAAAGAATTTAGGGATTGCAGTCATGATTAATTCATTTGACGGTGATGCGATTAATGAAATTACCAAAATGCTGATTACCCGATTTTACAAATAATTCCCTTTTTTTCTGCCTTGGTTTTGAAACATTCTCCAGACAATAGGTGTAAAATTTTTCAGTATTCTGAACTGCATTCTACTCTTCCATTGACAATTCTTAACATGCTGTTTAAACCTTAAAAAAGCACTCTTATGCCAGTAAAGAAATTAAAAGCCTTTCTTGATGATTCAAACGTCAAGTATTTGACTGTGATTCATTCCAACGCATTTACTTCTCAGGATATTGCAGCTTCGGCACATGTCTCCGGCAAAGAATTTGCCAAAACTGTCATGATTAAAGTTAATGGTGAAATGGCGATGGCCGTTTTACCAGCTTCCTATCACATCGATTTTGATAGCCTGAGGGAAGTTTTCGGAACAAAAAATGTGACCCTGGCCACCGAGCCGGAATTTAAAGATCTGTTTCCTGACTGTGAATTGGGAGCCATGCCACCTTTTGGCAATCTGTATCACATGGCTGTTTATGTAGCAGATACATTGACCAAAAACAAGGAAATTGCGTTCAATGCCGGATCGCATACTGAACTTATTCGTCTGAGTTATGCTGATTACGAACGGCTGGTAAAGCCACGCATCTTTCAGTTTGCATGGAGAACGGTGTCATTCCCCGGTGATCCGATGGAAAGGTGGGCAGGAGATTACAGAGGAAATTGAAAATTTCAACAAAACAGAAAAACCGGCTTTCAACCGGTTTTTCTGTGATATATAGAAAGCTTTTATTAATCGTATTTGTGGTCATCGCAAGGTTCATCTCTTCCACACTCGCAATTACAATCCAAACCTTTTTCATATTGAGTCAAGGCTCTCATGCTCATTCCCATGGATGAAAATCCTCCGTCGTGGAAAAGATTCTGCATAGTCACTTTTTTGGTGAGATCGGAGAAAAGTGTGATGCAATAATCGGCACACTCTTCAGCAGTGGCATTACCAAGAGGTGACATGCGATCACCGAAATCGAGCAAATTGCCAATTCCTTTTACTCCTGATCCGGCAGTTGTCATGGTTGGCGACTGAGATACTGTATTGATGCGTACATTGCGTTCACGTCCATAAATGTAGCCAAAACTACGGGCAATCGATTCCAGTAATGCTTTGGCATCGGCCATGTCGTTGTACCCATAAAACGTCCGTTGAGCAGCCACATACGATAGAGCAACAACTGAACCCCATGGATTAATAGCATCCTTTTTTCGGGCCACCTGCAACACTTTATGAAATGAAACTGCTGAAATATCCAGGGTTTTTTCCAGAAAGTTATAATCCAGATCACTGTAATGACGACCTTTCCGAACATTTGGCGACATTCCGATGGAGTGTAAAATGAAGTCGATTTTGCCACCAAGCACTTTCATCGACTCATCAAACAAATTTTCCAGATCCGTCACACTGGTTGCATCAGCCTCTATTGCGACAGTCTTGCATTCTTCTGCAAGTTGAGCGGTATCGCCCATTCGCATTGCTACTCCGGTATTGGACAAGGTAAAGATCGCACCTTCTTCGTAGGCACGTTGAGCAACCTTCCAGGCAATTGAACTTGAATTCAATGCACCAAAAATAATTCCTCTTTTGCCCTTCAATAAATTATAAGCCATAGTTTTATTTTTATGAATAGATAACAAGCAAATTAGAAAATAGTTGAGAATGAATTACAAATAAAAACAAAATGCCGGTCTGATCCTGAAAATCAAACCGGCAAATCTTTATAATTGTGTTGTTTTAAATCCTTTCGATTGATTCGGTGAGCAACCAGCCCTTATTTCCATCAGCCAGTCTGATCTCGACCCAATCGCCAAGTTTATCCGTTATTTTAACTTTCAGGCCTTCGTGAATCACAAAAAGGTTGGTTCCTTTTTCCGAAGGTGAACTTTTGACCGTTACTGTTGGCTGCATCACTATAGCCGAAGAATGATTGACCAGACGACTTTTCTGCTGCGCTGCAAACGAGCCAGTGAAGACCGAAAACAGAATCAAACAGCAGCCCGCCCAAAACGAAATGCGTTTAATGTCGCCTGACCGGACGAAAAAGTATATTCCGGCCATCACAAGCGACAATATAAATCCGATAATACTGAATAAGGCCCAGGCATCAGTTGAATGGCTGTTTATGAGTGAATCCCACCACCTGAAAATAAATAGTCCGGGCAGTTCCTGAATCGAATCTACAACGTGCTGATTGGCAACCTGAAGATTGAAATTTATATCTTCATCATTGGGAGACAAAAGTTTAGCTCGTTCAAAATTCAGGATCGCCAGTGTATATTGTTTGGTTTTGTAATAGGCATTTCCAAGATTGAAATAAAGCTCGGGCGATTCCATGCTGGTCATCAGGATCTGATTGTACCCGTCGATGGCTTGTTTAAATTCCTCTTTGGTATAATGTTCGTTAGCCTTCTGCAGTTGATCTGCCTGAGCAAATACTGTAACAGCGAACAAGATGGATAATATCGTATTGATTATTCGTTTCATTCCAAAATTATTTCGGTTGTTTACTTGATTTGCTTTTCGAAAATACCCATCAATCTGGCGGCTCCGTCATATACTTCCAGCATGGTTCCTGAAAATGCAGTCGGAGCATAACGGGCAAACTCGCAATCGTCGATAATGTGAATCAGTTCGGCTACCACTTCCTGACTTATCCCTTTTATCAGCAAACTTTCTGATGCTTTTTCGCGGTTTAAATCAGCGACAGGAATAGATAATTTATCGCTCAAATAGCCCCACAATGCTTTGATAACAGATTCATAGAACTGTTCAGCCTGATTATTTTTCAGGAAACCTGAAGCTGCCTTCAGCCGTTTCAGCGCAACTTTATTTGCCCGTTTGTTCCGAACCAAAGTAAGATTCGCATTTTCCTTAATCTTTTTACGGTTCAGCACGAAAACAACAACGAAAGCAATCAGACTCAACAGGTAAATGCTGTAAAACCCGAATGTACCATAGAAAGAACTGCCTTTGGGCTTTAGTTCAGATTTGTCCTGCTTGATAAAACGGATGTCTTTTCCGATCATCTTCACATCTTCCTTTGAAAATGAACTTACAACCGAAGAATTCTGGTCTTCGCTTCCCTTTTCTACATGAAGTTTATATGCTTCAGTAGTGCGCGTTTCGAACTGCCGTGAGTTGGGATTGAAGAATACGAATTCAATAGCAGGTATCGTGAAATTGCCAGCAAAACGTGGAATAAAAAGGTATTCAAAAGTAATTGAGCCTTTTAATCCATTGTCGCTTGCAACCACTTTGTCGCTTGTTTTAGGTTCGTAAGCTTCAAAATCCTGAGGCAATTCAACTTTTGGAGCCTTGATGAGTGTAAGGTTTCCACCGCCATTTACAGTAAGTTTCAGGGTAACCGCTTCGTTGGATTTGACATTTGTTTTATCCATCGAAGAATTTACATTGAAATTTCCCACTGCACCTGAAAAATTAGCCGGCTGATTGGGCAAATCCTTCACATTGATTGTGATTGGATCGCTTACCACTTTGGCCTTTACCACCCGGTAATTATCGAAAAAATCGTCAAAAAAGCCTTGTTGCTGACGAACCCTCTGACGAACAAGACAAGTAATTTCGAACGGATCGATTCTGATATTGCCTGTTTGCTGAGGAAATAAAATAGTTTTTTTAAGAATTCCAACCTGATAAATCTTACCGTTATACACTTCGCGGGTAAAATTAACCTGGGTCGGTACGTCAATATCTTTGGTCCAGAAACCTTCGTACGAGGGCAGTTTAACTTCGTCGAACCCATTCAGCGGAACATTCTGACTGATGTAGAGTTTCACCACTGAAAGTATCTGTTCACCTTTTGAAACATTGGTTTTATCAACTGCAACACGAACAAAAAGGTTTTCTTTGCTTATTGTTCCTGCCTGAGCTTCTGCCTGTTCCTGATTACCTTGCTGACCGGCAGATTGCTGACCGGCAGCTTGTTGCGGCTGTCCTTTAACCACCTGAATGGTAATTTCGTTTGACTCGTATATTTTCCCATCCACTTTTATCGAGGCCGGACGAATAGTAAATTTTCCTTCCTTTTTGGCCCTCAGTATAAACATGTATGAAAAACTTGAAGACTGAGTTGTTTTGCCATTAATAATCTGTATGCTCGAACTTTGAGATGTGGTTGGTCCCATCAGCACATCAAAATTCGACAAATCAGGCAATTGAAGATCTGCTCCCCTTTCGTTCAGGGAAAAACCAAGCCTGAATTGATCGCCTACAGCTACGACATCAGGTCCTTCCATCGTAAAATGAATATTGTCAGCCATCGATAAATAGCCAACTAACATCAAAATCAACAGTATTTGTAATTTTCTGATCATAATTCTAAATGGTATGCATTTTTCAAAAACGATTCAAAAGTACAGTTTTCAATTCCTATTCCAAGTCATTAGTTGTCAGTATTGGTCATTTAGTTGTCATTCATTGTAAAACGGCCCTGAAGAACCAAAACTAATGACTATCAATGACACAAAGTAAATGACTTCTGATTACTGAGACTGAACACTGAGACTGAACACTTGTGACTTTCTACCAATCCTTCTCAACTTTCTTCGACTGAGCTTTCAATGCCTGTATTTTTTTCACCTTTTCCTGAGTCTTTTTTTCATCATTTTCAAGAGCCTGAAGCATCTGTTCAGCGTTCTGTTTCGAAATTTTACTCTGCTGCTGTTGTTGCTTTTGCTGATCCTGCTTCTGTTGATCTTTATTCTGCTGATCTTTCTTCTTGTCCTGATCCTTCTTTTGATCTTTGTTTTTGTCCTTGTTTTTATCCTTGTCCTTATCTTTATCTTTATCCTTATCCTTGTTTTTATCCTGCTTCTTCTTTTGGTCCTGTTTTTTCTTCATATTCATTGCATAAAGCAAGTTGTACTTAGTTTCCAAATCTTTTGGATTATTTCGCAATGCTTCTTTATAAGCTGCAATACTTTCGTCCAGTTTGTTATTCATCAGGAATGAATTGCCCATGTTATGAAGAGCACGGCTCTTTTCCGTTTTATCAGCCGACCGATCGGCAATATCCTTAAATTTTCCGGCTGATTCTTCGAATTTCTTTTGCTTGTATAGTGCATCGCCCAGGTTAAAATCCCATTTCGCATCATCCGGTTTTTTGTCCAATGCTTTCCTGTATTCTATTTCAGCTTTATTAAACTGAACAGTATCGGGTCGGGAAGCATCTTTCATAGCCGCCTCGTAATATTTATTTCCCTGCCGGATGAATTTTCGTTCGTTTTGTGCCTGGGTTGCCAAAACCCAAACAAGCATAATGATGAATAGTATATATTTTCGTCTCATATCTCTTCTATTTTCTGTCAGCAAACAATTTAAAATTCTTCAGATACTTATTCCTGCGATCGAGTATCAAAAAATCGAGCATAATCAGGAACAGACCTAAACCAATGAAATATTGAAACTTATCGTCGTAATCGGCATAAGTCTGAGTTTCAAGTTCCGATTTTTCCATCTTATTCACTTCATCGAACAAGTTATTCAGGCCAACCTGTGCATTGTTTGCCCGAACGTAGGCGCCTTTTCCGGCTTCCGCAATTTTCTGAAGCATGCCTTCATCCAATTTGGTCACAATCGTATTGCCTTGCCGGTCTTTGCGGTAAGTTTTTGTGCCATTTGAAAAATCAGGAATTGGTCCACCCTGAGGCAATCCCATACCGATGGTATAAATTACAATTCCCTGTTCAGTCGCAGTCTTGGCTGCACCAATAGGATCATCTTCGTGATTTTCTCCGTCGGTGATGATGATCATCGCTTTACTTCCGATAAATTGCGGGGTAAAAGATTTTGCGCCCAATTCGATAGCAGCTCCAATTGCTGTACCTTGAGTCGGCACAATATTCGGACTGATTGAATTCAGGAATAATTTGGCCGAAACATAATCCGCAGTAATTGGCAATTGCGTGTATGCTTCTCCGGCGAACACGATCAGACCGATTTTATCGTTGCTCAGTTTGTCGACCAATTGCGAGATCGCGCGTTTAGCCCGCTCCAGCCGATTGGGCTGAATATCTTCAGCCATCATGCTGTTCGAAACGTCAAGAGCGATAATCAATTCGATACCCTTGCGCTTTTCGGTCCTGAGTTTTGATCCGAATTGGGGACGGGCAAGACCAATGATGATGCTGGCCAGCGCAAACATCAGGACAATAAATTTTAAAACAGGTCGCGTTGAGCTGACGTTTGGCATCAATACCGACATAATTTCTTTTTGGCCAAAAAGTGCCAGCGCCTTTCTTCGCTGAATTCTTGAGTACAAGAAAAAAGCTATCAATGCGGGAATTACCAGCAGAGCATATAAATATTCCGGATTTGCTATTCTAAACATTTCTATTAGTTCAAAGTTTCAATTCTTACCAGGTATTTCATGTCATTCATAGTCATTAAGTCATTCAATTGTCATTCATTGCTGTTGTTCACAATTAAATGACGTGAAACAAATGACAACTAATGACCGATTATCGTAACTGCCGACTTTTCCATTTTCCTTGCATTTAAGGAATATTCCTGAAAATTGTTGATTTCAGAAACAGCCCTATGATCAGGAACAATGCCGCCACGAGTGCATATTTCATGTACTCTTCCTCCTTTTTGCTGTATTCCTTGACATCAATTTTCGATTTCTCAAGCTTGTCAATTTCCTTGTAGATTTCAGCCAGCTTATTATTGTTGGTAGCTCTGAAATATTTTCCATCGGTCGTTTCAGCAATTTTCATCAAAGTAGGTTCGTCAATATCAACTTTCATATCGCGAACCTGCACTCCAAAAGGTGTTTGCATCGGATATGGTGCAGTACCAATCGTTCCGATTCCAACCGTATAAACCCTGATACCGAATGTTTTGGCCAGTTCGGCAGCAGTTACCGGCGCAATTTCCCCACGATTATTTACACCATCGGTAAGCAGAATTATCACCTTACTGATTGCTGTACTTTCTTTTAACCTTGAAACAGCTGTTGCCAAACCGTTGCCAATTGCAGTTCCGTCTTCAATCATACCGCTTTCAATATTCCTGAACAGGTTGATGACTGTGGCATGATCGGTTGTCAGCGGACATTGCGTAAAACTTTCACCCGAAAAAATGACCAGTCCAATTTTATCATTCTGACGTCCTGAAATAAATTGTGTGGCCACATTTTTAGCTGCTTCAATGCGGTTAGGCTGAAAGTCCATGGCCAGCATCGAGCTCGAAATATCGAGGGCAATCACAATATCGATTCCTTCAGTAGTCACATTCTGCCAGCTGTTCGACGATTGCGGGCGGGCCAGAACAACAATGAGCATTGACATACTCATTAAAAAAAGCACAAATACACTGTGGCGGAAGTAATATTTCCAGCTCATTGGAATCCGGGCAAATCCCATATCCGAAGAAAATTGTATGCTGGCACCTGCCTTTTTCTGTTTCCAGATGTACCATGCAATCATGGGAATCAAAAGCAGAAACAGGTAGAAAAATTCCGGGTTTTTAAAACTAATTCCGTTCATCATCTTCATTTGGTTATTGTACGGCTACTTCTTCAACCGCAGACTCTGCAGATTTTTCAGCCGCTTTAAGTTCTTCCTTCTTAGTTTGATTGACAAAGAAATAGGCATTCATCAAAGTCAAGTTATTATCGTCGGGCAGTGGTGTATATTTGGCAAACTTCACCAAATCGGCCAGACTCAGAATGTGCTGAAGCTGATCGATTGAACTACCGTCAGCCAGATTTTTATTTTGCCTGAAAGTGCCAATCGTTTCAGCCGAAGTAAATTCCATCGCCGGAACATCAAACCTTTTTTCAATATAAATACGAATGGTATCGGCCACTTCAGAATAATATTGTTTCAGTTTCTCCTGCTGCCACAACTTTTGTGTTTTTATCCGGTCTAATTCGCGCAAGGCAATGACATGAGCCGGTTCGGCAGGTTTTTCAGGCTTTGCAAAAAGTGGCACATTCTTTTTCTTCCATTTGATATAATAGAAAATAAAAAAGACGATAGCTGCAATCAGGATGATTCCTAAAATGTATGGAATGATCTCTTTTAAAGAAACCGGCGCACTGTATGGAACTTTAATATCAACCGGTCCTTTTGCGGTATCAATTTTCATGGTGAATACCTTGAATGCCAAAGCGGCAGTTGCAGCAGAATCGAGCATTTTGCCATTTTTAAGCCTGAAATAAAAAGGCGGAATCTGGTGCATACCACTGTCAAACGAGGTAATCAAAAGGTTCTGTGTTAATTTGATACGATCCTTGTTTTCCAGTTTTATGGTGTCAATTTTTGAACGCTTCACCACTTCAATATGCGAACTGAAGGTATCCGGAATCTGCGGAAACTGAATGTCGAGATCTTTGGGCTTTTCTATTTCGAGCTTCAATTTCAATTGATCGCCAATGAGTATTTGCGTGGAGTCGATAACGGCCCTCACATTAACCTGCTGTGCTTTAAGTGTATGAATTCCACCAAAAAGCAAAACAAGCAGAACAATATATAATATTCGTTGCTTCATTTTAACATCTATTTTAACCCGCGTTTTTTGAACAGACTCATCAATGCCCTGACATAATCGTGATTGGTACTGATACTCACATAGTCGACCCGGCTTCTTTTGAAACTGTTATCGAGCCGGTAAGACAAATCTTTCCACCACAAGCGGTAAGTATTTCTTGCCTTTCTGTCCGAAGTATCGATCCAGGTATATTTTCCGGATTCAGCATCTTTAAGTTTCACCATTCCAATATCAGGAATTCTGGTTTCACGCTCGTCGTATATACGCAAAGCCACTACATCGTGGCGGTTGTTCGCAATCGAAAGGGCATTTTCCAGATTCGGATCTTCCTGAATAAAATCGGAGATCACAAAAGCGGTACACCGTTTTTTGATGGCATTGGTCAGGTAGCGGATTGCACCTGAAATATCGGTACCCCGTGCTTCCGGCTCAAAATCGATTAGTTCGCTGATGATTCGCAGAATGTGGCTTCGTCCTTTTTTCGGAGGAATAAATTTTTCAATTTTATCTGAAAAGAAAATGACCCCGATTTTATCGTTGTTCTGAATGGCCGAAAATGCCAGTACAGCAGAAATCTCTGTAACGATATCCTTTTTCAGCTTATCCATCGATCCAAATTCACGCGATCCGCTCATGTCAATGAGCAACATCACAGTCAGCTCACGTTCTTCTTCATAAACCTTGATGAAAGGTTTGTGGTATCGGGCAGTCACATTCCAGTCGATGTTGCGCACATCGTCGCCAAACTGGTATTCACGAACCTCGCTGAAAGCCATCCCACGTCCTTTGAAAGCAGTGTGGTATTCTCCGGCAAAAATATTGCGGCTCAATCCACGGGTTTTTATTTCAATTCTCCGGACTCGTTTTATTAGTTCGCTTGTTTCCATTTATTGTAAATTCCGGCTTCGACAGGCTCAGCCACCGTTGCTTTTATGTTGATTAAAGCATATTGGCACTTTGTCAGAAGCAATTATAAACTCTCTAATCTTGCTCGCAGCATCTTTCCCCTCTCCCTCGGAGAGGGGCAGGGGTAAGGCTATTATGGAACTTCCACGGTATTTAAAATCTCGGCGATAATTTCTTCGGAAGTGATGTTGTTTGCTTCGGCTTCGTAACTCAATCCGATACGGTGACGCATCACATCCATGCAAACAGCTCGCACATCTTCAGGAATTACATAACCACGGCGTTTGATGAAAGCATAAGCTTTTGCGGCCTGGGCCAAACTGATACTGGCACGTGGAGAACCACCATACGTAATCATATCAACGTATTTGTCAAGCTTGTAGGATTTTGGATCGCGTGTGGCGAAAACAATGTCGACAATATATTTCTGGATTTTCTCATCCATGTACACATCTTTTACCACTTCACGGGCTTTCAGAATGTCTTCGGTCCGCATGACTTTCGAAGCCGTTGGAAATGTTTTCAGCAGATTCTGCATGATGATCAGTTTTTCCTCTTCTTTCGATGGGTATTTAATCACCACTTTCAGCATGAAACGGTCAACCTGTGCTTCAGGAAGCGGATAAGTTCCTTCCTGTTCAATCGGATTCTGAGTAGCCATTACAAGAAATGGTTCCTGTAATTTATAGGTGGTGTCACCAATGGTAATTTGGCGTTCCTGCATGGCTTCGAGCAATGCCGACTGTACCTTGGCTGGAGCACGGTTGATTTCGTCGGCCAACACAAAATTGGTAAATATTGGCCCTTTTTTGACGACAAATTCCTCTTTTTTCTGGCTATAAATCATAGTACCCAGCAAGTCGGCCGGCAACAAGTCCGGAGTAAACTGGATGCGTGCATATTTGGCATCGATGCTGGTAGCCAAAGTATTTATGGCCAATGTTTTTGCCAGTCCGGGAACCCCTTCAAGCAGAATGTGCCCGCCAGACAAAAGTCCGATTAAAAGGCTCTCCACCAGGTGTTTTTGACCTACAATCACTTTGTTCATCTCCATGCTGATGATGTCGATAAACGAACTTTCTCTCTGAATTCTTTCGTTTAATTCACGAATATCAACTGTTTGATCCATACTATATAATCTAAATGATTTAAATGTCTGTTTTTGAGTTGACGAAAATAAGGTATCCAAAAATGAAAAAGGATAAATTTTCGTTAAATTTTGTTAAGCTATTTGTGCCAAAAGGGCAACAAAATTAATAATTTCGGCGACCTTTAACAGAATATGAATTCACTTTTTTACTTTTACCAAAAATTAATTCATTGACACAAAGGTATTTCATAGAACTCGCATACAAAGGCACTCATTTTCATGGCTGGCAGATTCAGCCAAATGCTGTTTCGGCGCAGGAATGTCTGGAAAAAGCATTATCGGTAATAACCCGCGAAACAACTGTAGTTACCGGTGCCGGACGAACCGATACCGGAGTTCATGCCAGTTACTTTGTGGCACATTTTGATTCCACGCGTTCAAATCTTGACCATCCTGATTTTGTTTACAAATTGAACAGCTTTCTGAACAAGGACATCACTGTTTTCAGTATTTCCAAAGTTCATTCCGAAGCACATGCGCGGTTTGATGCGGTTTCCAGAACCTATCAATACCATCTGAACCTGAGAAAAGATCCGTTTTCAACAGAAACTTCGTGGCATTTTTTCAGACAGCCTGATTTGGATAAAATGAATGAGGCCAGCCGGATTTTATTCGAATACACCGACTTTACCAGTTTCAGCAAATTGCATACGGAAGTAAAAACCAACAATTGTAAAATCTATTGTGCAGAATGGACACAGTCGGGTTCAAACATTGTATTTACTGTAAAAGCTGATCGTTTTCTACGGAATATGGTACGTGCACTGGTTGGAACGATATTGGAAGTCGGAACCGGCAAAATAGATTTGATGCACTTTCGCAACATCATCGAATTGAAAGACCGCGGTGAGGCTGGCTTATCGGTTCCGGCACGAGGTTTATTTCTGACTGATATTGAGTATCCGGAAGGGATTTTTGATCGGTACAGCGAAAGTGAAAGCCGGACTTTCAGGCAATAAAGATTTGTTGCCATGAAATATTGCTGACTACAATCCTGCTGCCTGAGCTTGTCGAAGGCAGTATCTTGATTAGAAGGGCAAAGCGAAACTCAATTTATTCGTGATATTGCCTTTATCAGCACATCCTAATCAAATGAATAATATTTCCCTATTTTTAGGCCAACTAAAACTTGGTACATGCATTCGAAATATCTGATTCTGCTTTTTTTGTGTCTGTTCAATTTTCGTGTTTATTCTCAGGATCAGGGAAAAGCCATCCTTTCCACTTTTCATTCCATTTCGAGTCATGATCTGCTGAATTATGCTGCTGAGTTAAGCTCCGAAAAATACAAAGGCCGGCTTTCCGGTTCTCCGGGTTATCAGGCTGCAGCCAGTTGGGTGGCTGATCAGCTTAAACAGGCCGGAATAAAACCTGGCTTAGCGGATGGTACATATTTTCAATGGTTTCCGAATTCATACTGTGATGTGCTCACACCCGGCAGTATAACTTTGCTACAAGGAATGAATAATCAGCAAAAAGAATATCGTTTCCCCGACGATTATTATCCGGGCTCCAACTCTGCTTCCGGAACCGTTTCGGGTGAAGTCGTTTATGTGGGATTCGGAATTTCGGCACCCGAACTGAATTACGACGATTATAGGAATATCGATGTCAAAGGAAAAATCGTCTTAATGGAAACCGGTGTGCCATGCAACGGCAACGACAGCACATTAAAAAAATGGGAGCCATACAGTTACCATCGTTACAAATTCAAACGGGCCCACGAACTGGGCGCAGCCGGATTACTCTATGTCAGTAAAATTGCCAATCCAAACACATCTTATCTTGAAGGGTTTGTATATGCACACATTAGCGAACCGGTGGCTGAAGAACTCTTCGCCGGAACCGGTCAAAAATATGCTGAAACCCATGCAGCAATTGTAAAAAATATTCAAGCCAATTCGTTTGTCCTGAACAAAAAGGTGCAACTCTCGGCATCAACTAAGTATTTTCCTGATAGCCGTTCATGCAATGTAATCGGGGTAATCGAAGGTGCTGATCCTGTTTTGAAAAACGAAGCCATTATTATTGGTGGACACCTCGATGCAGTTGGAAGTCCGGGATGCCTTTTCCCTGGTGCATTGGACAATGCTTCCGGATCAGCCGACATTCTGGCAGCAGCAAGGGCACTTGCTTCGTTAGAAGTAAAACCAGCACGCACCATCATTTTTGTATTCTTTGGTGGAGAGGAATGTGGTCTTTACGGAAGCAAAAAAATTGTGGAGTCACCCGTCTGGCCGAAAGAAAAAGTGCTTTGCATGATTAACCTCGATATGGTAGGAAACGGAACTGGATTGCAGCTTGGTAACGGGAAATCCTATCCGGGAATCTTAAAACATTTTGCAGAC
>JBAWZG010000062.1:0-19844 GCA_037143155.1 Bacteroidia bacterium | reverse complement strand
GTAAAAAATTCGGTGGGGAATATCAGGTAGATATCATATAGCAACGTCATAGAACTCTATCATAACAAGCTGTTTCAGAATTTTCTGAGGCAGCTTTTTTGGTTTTCAGAACTTATATTGAGGTTAAAAAATATCCCAGCCTTTGAACATGAAAAACCTGAATCTGGTGAATAACCTTCAAGTATTTGAATATCTGAAACATATTGGAACGATTGATATAAAAAGCCGTAGCACATGTTTTTTTGTTTGTTAAGTTGAACTTTCATAACTTGTATGAAAATTAACCATCCCAATTAATCAACATGAAAAAACTTTTATTTTTATTATTACTTCTCCCTTTCATTACATTTGGGCAGAAAGCCAAGAGCCAAAACACAGGAGAAATTAAAGACTTAAAGGATGTGTCCGGTAAATATTGCGTGGTTATTAATACCGCAACCACTTTAAGCGTTCCACTTGTACAAACAGCGGAAGACCAATGGGAATTGGTTGACAACTCAGGTAAAAAAGTTAAACTGAAGACATCCGCTGCAATTATAAATTTTATGGATGCAAATGGATGGGAGTATGTTTCAACCTATGTAAACACGCTCGACTTTCATGTTTTTAAGCGCAAGCAATAAAACAAAAATTATCCAATACCAACCCTTTTTTCAATTGGTCTCCAATAACTAAATCTTTTCTACATTATTTTAATTAACCAACATGAATACTTTAATAATCCTCGTATTAGTCGTTTTAGTTGTTTTATTCATTTTTAGAGAGCAAAAAAACAGGAAGCAACGCAGCAAGTTAATTTCTTCTTTCTCTACTGAAACTTCAAAACAAGGTAAACAATCAGGTGTTCAAGATTTAACTCTTCGTTTTGAAAGCTCGAAAACTAATCAAAAACATTATTTCATTTTTGATTGTGAAACAACTGGACTTCCTATAGATAGATATGCAGATGAATCAAATTTTGAAAATTGGCCCCACCCGGTTCAAATTGCTTGGATGGTTTTAGATGAGGATTTTGGACTGGTGTTAAACAAATCATACATTTTAAAACAACCAGTTAAAATACCTAAGAAAGCTTCCGACATACACGGTATCACAACCGAACGAATGAATAAGGAAGGAGTCGATCCAAAAAGTGTATATTCTGAATTTATCAATGATATTAAAGATACTTCGGTTTCAATTGCACACAATACGGACTTTGATGTGCCAATACTGAAATGTGATCTTTTAAGAAATAAATTTACAAAGAAGGTTTTTGTGATGAAGAATTTGTTTTGTACAATGCTAAGTTCAACGAATATCTGCAAAATAAAAAATCCTCGTGGCGGTTATAAATGGCCTCGTCTTGATGAATTATACGGATTCCTTTTTTATAAGAATACTAACATTAGTATCGAAGGTGCGCATGATGCAATGAATGACGTTTTCATTACGGCAAAATGTTACGTGGAATTAAAAAGAAGAAATTTAGTTTAAAAGAATATATTGGTAATCGCTATTACTTAATAATCAATAGCCTATTGTTTCCAATACATTTCCAACTAAAATCGAAAACGACTGAAGGTCTAAGACCTTCAGTCGTTTTTAAATTAAATAAGTAGCGGGAGCCGGACTCGAACCGACGGCCTTTGGGTTATGAGCCCAACGAGCTACCAACTGCTCCATCCCGCAATGTATCTTTAGATTGGTATCTTACTATTTATAGAACTTTGCTCAGCCAAATCTTTTCTGCTTAGCGGCTGCAAATATATACGAAACATTGAGACTTTCCTAATTTGAATTCATCTATTTTCGGTCGGACCGCAGAAACGCTTCGTTAAAAAGTATTAATAAACGCAGCATCGGGGTGGTTTTCTCCAAATTCTGCTAATTTTGTTGTTCGAAAAACCGGACAATGGATAGAAAGGAGTTGCGAAAAAAAATATTTCAGATGCTGAAAGACCACTATCGGCTGATCATTTACAATGATTCAACGATTCAAACGGTCTGGAGCATAAAACTCACACCCATAAAAGTACTCACACTGGGCAGTCTGGGCGCTATTTTGCTGATATTAATCACTACGAGTATTATTGCATATACTCCTTTACGTGAGAATATTCCGGGTTATCCAAGCACGAAAGTCAGGCAACAAATTATCCGGAATTATGTACTGGTCGATTCGCTTGAAAATGAAATTAAGACCCGGGATGCTTATTTTAATAAAATCGGGAATTTGTTTAAGGGCGAAACCCCTACGGAAGAATCAGAAAATGATAACCTTTCCTTAAAAGTGGCTGAAGCGAAGTTCGATAAATTCAATGCGGATTCTATATTTAAAGATAAATTACTCGAGGAAAAATCAAACCTCTTGATTCAGAAAAATCCCAAACGGTTGCCAAGTATCGCCAACATGCACTTTTTCACTCCTTTGCGAGGTCTGATTACGAACCACTTCAGTTCTAAAACCAATCATCTGGCCGTTGATGTTGTCGGGAAAGAAAATTCCCGTATTTCAAGCGTACTCGATGGAACGGTCATTTTTTCAGGCTGGACAATGGATACCGGTTATTCCATTTTTATTCAGCATGAAAGCAATATTATCTCTTTGTACAAGCACAATGCTGAACTCTTAAAAGAAGTGGGCGACAAAGTCATGGCAGGCGATGCAATTGCCATCATGGGAAACAGTGGCGAATTGACCACCGGGCCGCACCTGCATTTTGAACTCTGGCATAACGGAACAGCCCTCGATCCGGAAACTTACATCGATTTTTAGGCCTATTTATGAGAAAACGAATCGCCATACTTGGATCAACCGGATCGATCGGAACCCAAACCCTCGAAGTGATTTCCCAAAATCCTGAACATTTTGAAGTTGAAGTTTTGACGGCCAACAACAACATTGAGTTGTTGATTGAGCAAGCCAAATATTTTCATCCGAATGTGGTGGTTATTTCCAATGTGTGCCATTTCGATCAGTTGCAAGAAGCCCTGAAAGATGAACCGGTAAAGATTTATGCCGGACGCGAAGCGCTAAACCAGGTAGTAGAAATGGATACTATTGACGTGGTTTTGACTGCAATGGTAGGTTATTCAGGGTTAATTCCAACCATCAATGCGATCAAAGCCGGAAAAAACATAGCTCTTGCCAACAAAGAAACAATGGTCGTTGCCGGTGAAATCATCAACCGTTTGGCCATCGAAAACAGGGTCAGCATTTATCCGGTCGATTCAGAACACTCGGCCATCTTTCAATGTCTTGTTGGCGAGTTCAACAACGAAGTCGAAAAAATTTACCTCACTGCTTCAGGAGGCCCTTTCAGAGGCTTTTCGATGGAACAGCTTGCTCTGGTGACGAAAGCTGACGCCCTGAAACACCCGAACTGGAGTATGGGGGCCAAAATTACCATCGATTCGGCATCGATGATGAATAAAGGTTTTGAAGTGATAGAAGCCAAATGGCTTTTCGGATTACAACCTGAACAAATTGATGTGATTGTTCATCCTCAAAGTATCGTTCATTCGATCGTTCAATTCTGCGACGGATCGATGAAAGCTCAGATGGGCCTGCCCGATATGAAGTTACCGATTCAATACGCATTGAATTTCCCTGACCGGCTAAAATCTTCGTTTAAACGCTTCAGCTTTTTCGATTACCCCAAGCTGACATTCGAACAGCCAAATACAAAAAATTTTCGTAATCTTGCACTCGCTTTTGAAGCGCTGAATCAAGGTGGAAATATGCCCTGCATCCTGAATGCCGCCAATGAAGTGGCCGTTCAGGCATTTTTAACGGATAGAATTAGTTTCCTTCAGATGCCGGAAGTCATTGAGAAGATCATGGGAAAAGCAAGTTTTATTAAAAATCCGGATCTGGAGGATTACATCCGATCCGATAAGGAAGTCAGAATATTAACAGCAGCACAGGTAAAAAAACTGGCTGTACAAAAAAATTAAAACGGAAAAATAGTCGATGGAAATAATATTGATTAAAGCTGCCCAGCTTATTCTGAGTTTATCGCTCCTGGTTATTATACACGAATTCGGTCATTTTATACTGGCTCGTCTTTTTAAAACCCGCGTAGAAAAATTTTACCTGTTCTTTGATCCCTGGTTTTCACTTTTTAAAGTAAAAAAAGGGGATACCGAATACGGAATCGGATGGCTTCCACTTGGCGGTTATGTGAAAATTTCAGGAATGATGGATGAATCCATGGACAAAGAAGCCATGAAGCTTCCTCCGCAACCCCATGAATTCCGCGCAAAAAAAACATGGCAGCGATTGCTCATCATGGTTGGCGGGGTGGTTATGAATTTCATTCTGGCCTTCATTATTTACATTGGAATTTTATATGCCTGGGGCGAACAGTATCTGCCTACTGCCAACGTAAAATACGGTATCGAAGTTGACTCAGTTGGCATGAAAATCGGCCTTCAGAACGGTGACAAAATCCTAACAGTTGCCAACGAAAAAGTAGAGGATTTCCACAAGATTATTCCAACTGTAATTCTGGATAAAGCTGCTGCAATTCAGGTTGAACGCGCCGGAAAGAAAATTGACGTTGAAATTTCGGATGATGATCTTGCACTTTTGATCAAGAGCAGGGGCGTTTTATCTTTTCGTATACCATTCGATTACAAAATCGCAAAACTCGCAAAATCTTCTCCTGCCAAAGAAGCCGGATTAAAAGTCGGAGATCGCATTCTTGGAATGAACAACCAGAAATACGAGTACAACGACCAGTTTAAATCGACCTTGAGAGACAGCGTCGGAAAAAAAGTCACCATCAATGTTTTGCGCGATCAAAAAGAAATGAACATTTCGATGGTCATTCCACAAACCGGAATGCTTGGTATCCAGCTCGATCAGGATCTGGAAAAAGTATTTGAATTCAAGACCATTAAATATGGTTTGCTCGCATCAATTCCAGCAGGTATTAGCCGTGGAATCAGCACAATCAGCGACTATCTGAAACAATTTAAACTGATATTTTCACCAAAAACAAAGGCCTATGAAAGTCTGGGTGGCTTTATTTCGATTGGAAATATCTTCCCGGGAGCCTGGAACTGGTATTCATTCTGGAACATGACGGCATTTCTTTCCATCATTTTGGGAGTAATGAATCTTCTACCTATACCTGCACTCGATGGCGGACACGTTATATTTCTACTTTTTGAGATGATTACCGGACGCAAACCAGGTGATAAATTTCTTGAATATGCCCAGATCGCCGGAATGGTGCTTCTTCTTTCCCTGGTAATTTTTGCCAATGGAAATGATATATTTAAACTCTTCAAATAAATAACTGAATATCTATTTTTTGTTACTTTTGCATGAACCATTTAAACGTACAAATATGAACTTATTAATTATCGCTGGTGTAATAGGCCCTACAGAGCTGCTTGCAATATTGGCCGTGGCCATACTAATGTTTGGCGGAACCAAAATTCCTGAATTAATGAAAGGATTGGGAAAAGGGATCAAGGAATTCAAGAACGCATCGAAAGATGATGATGAACCTAAGAAAGACGCTGAAAAGCTTGAAAAATAATCAAAGAAACCCGCAGTACAGCGGGTTTTTTTTGATCTTCGCTGTACTCTACCTATTCCCTAAACAAAATTGCTATGGTAATTTTTCGTTACCTGATAATTAATGTCCTCCTATTTCTTCTCTTTTCAATTTCAGGACTGCATGCACAAACAACAATAACGGGTTGTGTTACCGATCAGTCAAATACTCCACTTCCTTTTGCCACGGTTTATTTATCGAATACAACCATTGGTACGCTCGCCAACGAAAATGGTATTTATACCTTGAAAATTCCCCGGAATGGTGAATACGATCTGGTTAGCTCGTGCATTGGATTTACAACCAACACCAGAACCATCCGGGCTGAAGGTGAAAATCTCAAAATCAACATCAAACTCAAGGCCAATGTAATCCTGATCGATGAGGTCACTGTTTCGGCCAAAGATAAAAACCGGGTAAAAAACTATTCTCAATTTTTCAGGTTATTTATCGGAGAATCTATCCTGGCTCAAAGTTGCAGAATCTTAAACGACGAAGACCTTCGCCTGTACCACGATGACGAGGATAATATCGTTAAAGGCTTCTCGACCAAACCACTGTTGATTGAGAACAAGGCTCTGGGTTATTTGATCACCTACGATCTCACCGACTTCAGTTACAACCAAAAGTCGAAAATATTGAAATTTTCAGGCGGCCAGTATTTTCAGTCGTTGCCGGGAACTTCAAAACAAATCGTGAAATGGGAGCGAAACCGCCTGAAGTCCTATTACGGTTCCAAAATACATTTCTTCAGGACACTTGGTTCTGATTTGCCTGAACGCGAGGGATATAAGATCTACGAATGTTCCATTGATCCCAAAACCGATGAAACTTCGATTGGAAAATCGCTGCAAGCCAAAGATATCAGGGTGTCTGCAGACAAAAGTTTTTCGACTTTTTATTATCCCAAGCCTATACTCGTTAGTTATACCGAAAACCACGCTGAACTTTTTGCCGATGCGTTCGGATACCAGCCTCAGGAATATAAAAGCACGATCGTATTTTCAAAACCTTTAAAAGTCTATCAAAATGGCCGTTTCGACAATCCGTACGCAATTTTTTGGGGCGGCAAAATGGCTGGTGAACGGATTTCGGATATGGTTCCTTTCGATTTTCTTCCTGAAGCTAAAGTTCCGGAAGAGCCGGTAATGCCAAAGTTCGCAACTGAAATCGATCAGTATCTAAACTTTCAGCAGTATTCAACAGGCAAAGATCAGGTCTTCGTTCATACCGACCGCAACAGATATGCTCCCGGCGATACGGTTTACTTTCAGGCTTATATCCGCAACAGGTTTACAGGCGACTTTACTACAAGTAGTTTGGCATTCTATGCCATGCTTTACAACGGCCAGAAAGAACTGACAGATAGTTCGAGATTCAGGATTGAAAACTCGCGGTCATCAGGTTGGATGGCCATTCCTGCCAATGCCGGAAACGGGAAATATCGTCTCGTTGGATTTACCGCAATGATGCAGAATTTCAATCCGGAAGATGCATTTCAACTGGATATCGATGTACAGGGAATGATCGACCAGCCTGTAAAAGATGATCATGACACATCTGATGAGAAACATCTGACAACTAATAATCCGGAGAAAAACATCCTTTCAGCGAAAGATATTCAGGATATTGAGCTTCGTTTTTTACCTGAAGGAGGAAATACAATTGCAGGTTTGGAACAACGCATTGGCTTTAATGCCACCAACCGGAAAGGTGAATCCGTAAAAATTGCAGGATTTCTTCTGAATGCAAATGACCAGATTATCGACACAATCCGTTCAGGAACATACGGCCCCGGGCAGTTCAGTTGCAAAGTGGAACGTGGGATGTATTTAAAACTTACCAATTCTGGTATGGCGAATAAGAAATTTCAGCTTCCAGCACCAGCAACTTCTGGTATTTGCCTAAGTGTGCATCCGATAAATAACCGCTCATTCGCGGTGGAAATTCAATCAGGCAATTACACCGGGGATTCTGCATTTATCTCCGTAACATCCAGTTTGAACCAGTTTTTTTCACAGGAATTCAGGCTGAATAAAAAGCAGCGCTTTGAGGTGGACACCGATCAGTTGCCTTGCGGGATAGCTCAAATAACTGTATTCGATAAACAAAAAAGACCGGTTGCAGAGCGGCTATTTGCAATCAATACCGATAAACATCTGAAATACAACATCCAGACCGACCGGACAAATTACAGTCCATACATGGATACTGAACTTTCCATTTCGGTAACCGATGGTATAGGAAACCCTGCCGAAGGAGTATTTTCAATCGCTGCAATTGATTCTTTATCGGGGCAAACAGCCAATCTGTTTACTCTGGGAATTGAGTACAGCCTGATTTATCATCCTTACCTAATGAAGAACCTTCCGGCACAAGTTCTGGCAAAGGGTATTGAAAACCTTTCACCGGATGAGCGTGACCTGCTTTTCATGGTTTATGGATGGAAGAAATACAATTGGGATTTAAGCCTGATAAAAAAAGCAAATCCGATGGATCTGGTCAATTATAATGTCATGAACATGAAAATCCGGTTTGCCTCGAAAAATAAAAAAGCAGATCGGAAACTTGACTTGTTTTCGATGGAAGGATCTTCCATCATGCATCTGGCTACCAACAAAAACGGAGAAATAACCTTGCCACTGGATTCGCTTCCTGAAAATACCAGATCGGTAATTATGATGCCTTTACAAAATGATCAGAATAAGGTAACCGAAGCGAAATTAACTTTACCATCCAATCCGGCCTATTATAAAAGCGACAAATTGTTTTCTGCCGGACCGATTCTGCCGGCTGCTGCAAATAATCTGTTCCCTACATATTCTGAAAGTAAGCCATTCCTAAGCGATACGATCATCGCATTGAAAGGAATTACGGTCAGTGCAAAAAAGAAAAATCCCATTGAATACCACGATAAATACGAAAAATTCTACTCGAACGAAAATGTAAAGAGTCTGGATGGGATTCCACTTTCTGAATCTACGAATTTATCTACGGCACTTTACAAAATTACAAATGTGGATATCATTGGGAGTAAAGTCTATCTGCGTGTCAAAACTTCGTTTTTTTTACCCCGTGTTCCGGCACTTTTCGTTTTGGATGGATTGCCACTTTTCACGGATGATGCATTCGAACAGGTAAAAAAAATACTTCCCAGCGAAATTGCCTCGCTTACAGTTTTGAAAGGATCACAGGGATGGGCAATGTATGGCGAAAAAGCAAAAGGCGGCGTCATCTTTGTGAATACAAAAGCCAATAATCCGGGAAAGACCAATCTCAAAACAGCCGTCAGGTCAAACAATTCGTTGAACCAGATACTTTTACCAATTGCCATTTACCGATCAACTGTTGAATTCTACAATCCCACGAGGGAAGAAGTTGATCGTGACCCTCAAATCCAAAATAGTCCAACCATTTTCTGGAAATCAGAAATTTACTGTGACGGAAAAGAACCGGTTAAAATCAAGTATCCGAATTTGAAGTCATTGAACCGCGATGGAAAGGTTATCATCACGATAAACGGAGTTTCTTCCGGAAATATGTCAGGAACCGGAAGAGCCAGCTACCGGGTTCAGGAAGAAAAGCAATAATGCAATGTATTTCAGTTGATAAACTTTTTTCAGAACCTTCATTTGGGTTTGGTGTATTGCCTCCTCTGGAATTTTGCGCTAAAACCTTTTATTCCGGTGCGTTGCACCTTTTTGTTTTAGGGGCTATTATTTCTACAAATATCTCGGTGCTCTGCACCTTGAGTATATATAAAGGCAGCAGAGCTGCATAATATTTATAGGAATAAATTCGCTAAATGAAATTTTAAGGTGCAGAGCACCGAAACCTTTTCCGACGAAGCTGGCAGACCTTGCTAAAAGAAATCTTCGGAAGTGTCCAGACTTTGCTCAATACTTTCAGGATCATCACAATCAACGTTCACCGAATAATTGACAGGGCGCTCAAATTCAATATCCTCACGATAGGGCAAACTCCGGTCGGCATAAACTTTTTTCATGTAATAGCCCCAGATTGGCAGAGCCATGCTTGCACCCTGCCCCGATTGCATATCATCAAAATGGATGCTTCTCAATTCACCGCCTGTCCATGCGCCGTTTACCAGCTGAGGTGTAAGTCCAATAAACCATCCGTCGGAATGGTTTTGGGTTGTTCCGGTCTTTGCTGCTATCGGGCCCTTAAATCCGCCATATACCGGACGATTCCTTAAGCGGCTTCCTGATCCGGCATCGACCACACCGCGCATCAGCTCAATCATCAGGTAGGCCGTTTGTTCGTCAATTGCATCGTGCTTTTCAGGCCGGAAGCTTGAAATCACATTTCCATGACGATCCTGAATCTGAGTCACAAAAATGGGTTGGGTAAATACACCTTTGTTGGCAAAGGTTCCGTACGCACCAACCATTTCGTAGAGCGTCACATCAGAAGTACCCAGAAACATGGAAGGAACCGGGTCGATGGGGCTGTAAACACCCATTTTCCTCATAATATCAGCAACCGATTGCGGATTAAACTGCTTCATTACCCATGCTGAGACCTGGTTCACGGAATGCGCCAGTCCCCATTTCAGGGTAACCATTTTATCATCGAACTTGGTAACATCAGAGTTTTTGGCTTCCCAAATTGTACCATCGGGCAAAATAAACTGTTGCTTTACATTTGGCACTTTAGTACAGGGTGACATTCCATTCTGCATAGCCAGAGTATAAAGAAATGGCTTAACTGTAGAACCGACCTGTCTTTTGCCACCTTTCACCATATCGTACATAAAATGGCGGTAATCGGGCCCGCCAACATAAGCTTTCACATAGCCGGTTTTAATTTCCATCGACATAAACGAAGACCGCATGATACCCAGATAATATCTGATGGAATCAAGTGGAGTCATAGTTGTATCACGGTCGCCCTTGTAGGTAAATACAGTCATATCAACCGGAAGGTTAAAATTCTGTTTGATCACATCCCATGATTTGCCACTGAGTTTTGCAATCCGATACCGGTCGGTTTGTTTGATAGCCTGATCGAAGATTCCCTGAGCAGCTTCATCAGTCAGGTCGTTTGAGAAAGGCCTGTTTTTTAAAGCACGCAGATGTTTATTAAAACCAGGCTGTACATTCTTCTTCAGGTGAGTTATCAACGCATCTTCGGCATAGCGCTGCATACGCGAGTCGAGGGTTGTAACAATATGAATACCATCGCGGTACAAATTATAGGATGTTCCATCCGCCTTTTTGTTTTTGTTGCACCACCCATAAAGTGGATTGACCTCCCAGTCCACCGAATCTTCACTGAACTTCTGCATTTGCCATTGACGGTAATCCGACCGGCTGGGTTTATTCGCATTCATTGCCTGACGAAGATATTCCCTGAAATACGGTGCTGGTCCGGTTTTGAAATCAACTTTGTGGTAGTTCAATCCTAAGGGAAGTGACTTCAACGATTGGAATTGATCTTTGGAAATATATCCGTTTTTTCTCATTTGCGCCAAGACCACATTTCGTCTATTCAAAGTTAATTCAGGTCGCCTGACCGGATTGTACAAGGACGAATTTTTCGCCATCCCTACCAGCATGGCGGCCTGCTCAACCTTCAGTGAATCGGGACTTGTATTAAAATAAATCATTGAAGCTGATTTAACTCCCACCGCAAGATTCAAAAAATCGTATTTATTCAGGTACATGGTCAGGATTTCTTCCTTGGTATAACTTTTCTCAAGTTTTACCGCAATAACCCATTCTTTAAATTTCCGGAATATCAGTTCCAGTTTAGTGTCAAGACTCTCACGTGGAAAAAGCATTTTTGCCAATTGCTGACTAATCGTACTTCCTCCGCCGGAACTGGTATTGCCGGTGAGAATTCCTTTCACAACCCTGAACAGACCCCGCAAGTCAATTCCTGAATGACTGTAGAACCTCACGTCTTCGGTCGCTACCAATGCGTTCAGCATATTCGGACTGATTTCATTGTAATTTACAAAACTTCGGTTTTCCTTGAAATATTTGCCTAACACTACTCCATCACACGACACAACTTCGGATGCCAAAAGGCTTTCCGGATTTTCAAGATCTTCAAAAGATGGCATAAATCCCAGCCAGCCCTGCGCAATCATAATAAACATCAGAAAGATTGCAGCCACACCTATAGCGTATACGGTCCAGAAAATCCGTATGTATTTTTTAAAAAACGAAATATCACGTTCCATGAATAGATAATTGTGTTTTGAGCGGGCAAAGATAATGAAACGCAATTGAATTCCTTTTGTATGAAATCAAAGCGAAAAACCAGTGTTTTCAAAAGTTCGCAACTTCAACTTTAGCAGAAAGAATTCAGGAAGAAAAATAATGTCGCAACTCCTTTAATTTGTGCATGTTAAATGTAGTCAAATGGTGAATTTCAGGTTCAATCAGAAATGATCGAAATTCCGGTGAAAAAAGATGGTTTTCAATGAGCAAAATGAATAAATAAATCATTTTCAAATAAATATGATTTCAAAATTTATTGAATTATATTTTGAACTTAGCGTTTCGTTTTCTTTAATTTGCACAAAATTTTGAATTCAGAAAGTAAATAACGCGATATATGCACGAAAATCTTGTAATTGTTGAGTCACCGGCTAAGGCAAAAACGATCGAAAAATTTTTAGGTAAAGACTTTTTTGTTACTTCAAGCATGGGGCACATCAGAGATCTTGAGAAAAAAGATTTTGGAATTGACATACAGAATAACTTTACTCCCAAATACGAAATTTCAGCCGACAAGAAAAAATTAGTCGCTGAACTGAAAAAGATTGCAAAGGATTCGAAGACCATCTGGCTCGCATCTGACGAGGACCGCGAGGGGGAAGCCATTTCGTGGCACCTGATGGAAACTCTTGGTTTGGATCCTGAAAAGACCAAACGGATTGTTTTTCATGAAATTACCAAAGACGCCATATTAAATGCAGTCCAAAATCCCCGACCGCTCGACATTAACCTGGTGAATGCGCAGCAGGCAAGAAGAGTCCTTGATCGTATTGTTGGCTTTGAAGTCTCACCGGTATTGTGGAAAAAAGTTAAACCTTCACTTTCAGCCGGAAGAGTGCAGTCAGTTGCTGTGCGAATGATAGTCGATCGGGAACGTGAAATCATCAATTTTACTTCTGCCGCAGCATTTCGGGTAGCTGCCAGCTTTTTAGTAGCCGAAAATGATGGCCGGATCGTTGACCTTAAAGCAGAATTGAACCGTCGTTTCGATACCCGCGATGAAGCATATAAGTTTCTGGAAAAATGCAAAACTGCCGAATTCCAGATTAGTGATGTGGTAAAAAAACCGGGAAGAAGATCACCTGCTCCTCCTTTTATTACATCCACGCTTCAACAGGAAGCGAGTCGAAAACTGGGATTTTCGGTTAGTCAGACGATGAGCGTTGCTCAAAAACTTTACGAATCGGGTAAGATAACCTACATGCGTACCGACTCGGTGAGTCTTTCAGGATTGGCTATTAATGCAGCCAAGCAAAAGATAATTAGCGAGCTGGGCGAGAAATACCACCAGGTTCGTCAATATAAAACCAAAGCCAAAGGAGCGCAGGAAGCCCATGAAGCAATTCGTCCGGCTTATCTCGACCAGAATGAAATTTCAGGAACCAGCCAGGAAAAAAGATTATATGAACTGATCTGGAAGCGAACTATTGCGTCACAAATGAGTGATGCAGAGCTCGAAAAAACCACGGTTACAATCAATATCTCCAACAGCCCTGACCAGTTTATTGCCATCGGCGAGGTACTTATTTTTGATGGGTTCCTTCGTGTTTATATGGAATCAGACGACGACGAGGATCAAAACGGCGGACAAAAAGGATTGCTTCCTCCATTGCAAGTCAAACAAATTTTGCGCTGGGATAAAATTCAGGCAACTGAGCGATTTACGCAAAAACCACCAAGATACACCGAGGCAAGTTTGGTGAAAAAGCTCGAAGAACAGGGAATCGGCCGTCCATCAACCTATGCACCAATTATTACCACGGTGCAAAATCGTGGTTATGTCGTCAAGGAAGACCGCCCGGGTGTGGAACGCGAATTCACCGATCTGGTGCTCTCCGGACAGAAAATTTCAGAAAAAATCAAGAAAGAACAAACCGGGGCTGAAAAATCGAAGCTCTTTCCTACCGATATTGGCATGGTTGTGACGGATTTCCTGATGAGGTATTTCGACCTGATTATGGATTATAATTTTACGGCAAAAGTTGAAAAGGAATTTGATGAAATTGCTGATGGGGAGCTGGTCTGGAACGATATGATCCGAAGCTTTTACGATCCGTTTCACTCCAAAGTTGAAAGCGCATTAAATGATGCTGAACGAACCAACGGTGTTCGGATTATCGGGATTGATCCGGCTTCAGGCAAAGAAATATCAGTAAAAATAGGCCGATTTGGCCCCTTGGCACAACTTGGCGAAGTTTCTGAAGAAGGCGAAAAACCTCAGTTTGCAAGCCTTCGCCAGGGTCAGCATTTAGAAACCATTACTTTGGATGAAGTATTGGAGTTATTCAAACTTCCCCGCAATCTGGGTGATTTTGAAGGAAAAACAGTAACAGTAGCGATTGGCCGGTTTGGTCCGTACATCCGGCACGACAGCAAATTCGTATCGCTTGAAAAAGACATTGATGATCCATATTTAATTGAATTGAACCGGGCAATTGACCTCATTGAATCCAAAAGGGAAAAAGACCTGAATGCAGTGATCAAGGTTTTTGAACAGGATCATGAAGTCAGACTTTTAAATGGAAGATGGGGCCCGTATATCTCATTCAAAAAAAACAACTACAAAATTCCGAAAAGTACTGATGCTGCTGCACTATCTTTCGAAGAGTGTATGTTGCTGATTGAAAAACAACCGGCACCAAAGAAATCAAGGAAAAAATAATTTTTACAGGCAACCATATTTTTGTTGCCTGTTTTAATTTATAACGTATTTTCATATCGTGATAATAATCTGCTGATGGACCTGCTACATTACTTTGATCCTGTTGATTTTGAAAAGTTTGAAACTGCTGAATGGGCTAACAAAAAGCACACCCTTGGCACGCTTCTGCAGAAAAATCAGGAGAAACTTAAGCCTGAAAAAGCAGACCTGGTGATTATCGGAGTGTGTGAAGACCGGAACTCAGAAGTAACGGGTGCAGGAAAAGCGCCTGACGAGATTCGGAAACATTTATATAATCTGAACCGGATTGGTCCGCGATTCAAGGTTTTGGATCTTGGAAATCTGAAAATCGGCCATACAGTTAGCGATTCTTATTTTGCACTACGGGATATTTGCGAACACATACTTGAAAATAATCAAACCTTAGTCGTTTTAGGCGGAAGCCAAGATTTAACTTTTGGAATGACCAAAGCGTTCGAAGGCCGCCTGTTCAATATGGTAACCGTTGATCCCAAATTAGATTTCAGAAAAGGAATTAAAAACATCAATTCAGAAAACTACCTGAATCTGATTATAGAAAAACAGAAAAACCTCTATTCCTATACCGCACTGGCATACCAGAATTATTTCATCGATGCCACCGATATTGACCAGTTTAACAACTTTCACTGGGATGTCAAACGCCTGGGCCAGATCAGGTACGATTTGACTTCGGTCGAACCCATTCTGCGCGATGCCAATATTTTCAGTTTTGACATGAATGCTGTGAGATATATTGATGCACCTGGTCAATCCATGGCATCACCAAATGGATTGTATTCCGAAGAAGCCTGCCAGATAGCACGGTATGCCGGAACCAGCGATACCTTGAAACTCGCTGGTTTTTTCAATCTGATCCCTGAAAAAGATAAGACTTCGAATTCGACCAACCTGATGGCGCAAATCGTCTGGCATTATCTGGAAGGTTTTTTTAGTCGCAAACCAGAGGATCCGTCGGATGATTCGGAAGATTTTAATCAATATATGGTCGACATGTCGAATATCAGCATGACGCTCGTATTTTTTCAGAGCAGAACTTCCGGCCGCTGGTGGATGGAGATTTCAGATTTTGAAGGCCGAACGGGTGGAATGTATATTATTCCATGCGAAGAAGACGATTATATCAAAGCATCGCATGGAGATATCCCTGACCGATGGTGGAAAAACATTCGTAAAATGCACAAAAGACAAAATAAATGAACAAAACGTGCGTTCATTGACTTTAGAGTATATTCCGGGTTTGGTACAGTAAACATTTTTTCATTATTTTACTGATCGATAGTTGGCCGAAACCTTGTTGCAACAGTGCTTTTATGAAAAAAATATTTTGTTTTTTATTTTTATATATAATAGTTAACTTAGCCGCAATTGCTCAACAAGATCCGCAGTTCACGTTTAACAAATTAACCATGCTGACTGTGAACCCAGGATTCGCTGGAAATGATGGATTAATTAATGGTACAATTTTGAATCGGTATCAATGGGATGGAGTGCCAGGATCACCGAAAACATTGGTTTTCAGTGCTGGTGCAGCGAGAGATTTATTTGGGGTAAATAGTGGGATCGGTTTGAATGTGATCAGTGACGAATTAGGATTTGAAAAGAATATTTCAGTCAGTTTTGATTATGCCTACCGCAGAAAAACCAGATTTGGAGATTTAGGTATTGGAACAAGCCTTGGATTTTACAACATGTCAATTAATCCAAAATGGTTTATTCCTGAAGGTGATTACTTTCAAACCGTCGATGAAGATACAGAGATACCACAGGCACAAGCCAGCAAGTTGGCTTTTGATTTAGGGGCAGGAATATATTTAAAGTCGAACGATTATTTTATTGGAGCTTCGGTCACTCATATCAACCAGGCTTCGATTTTACTCGGTGAAACGGCAACTACATTTTTGGCCCGGCATTATTATCTGTCAGCAGGTTACAATATTACGCTGTCTGATCCGTTATTTGAAGTACAGCCTGCTGTTTATTTTAAGACAGACATGACGGCCTTCCAGATGGATTTAACAGTTGATTTGGTTTATAAAAAGCGGTTTACAGCCGGATTAAATTACCGGATCAACGATGCAGTCGGCGTTCTGATAGGATTTGAAATGAATAATGGATTGAAGCTTGGTTATGCTTACGACATAATAACTTCGGCTTTAGCCGGTTATACTGGAGGTTCGCATGAGTTATACCTGAGTTACAGTTTGGATTTAGGAAAGAACAGGATTAAAAAATATAAAAGCATACGATACTTATAAAGTAGAATATAAGAAGCAACATACAGCTGTACTATGAAAAAACATTTTTCTATTGGGTTGGTTTTATTGGCCGTTGTGACTTTAACAAGTTGTAATAAGTCTGGCAATGGCGAACTGACAGGAGTAAAAGGAAGAGGAAAATGGTTTGAACCAACTCCTTACGGGATGACCTTTATTCACAGGGGATCCTTTAATCTTGGAACAAACGATCAGGATGTAACTTCATCCAATTCTTCCGTTAAAACAGTTTCCGTTGATGCCTTTTGGATGGATGATACTGAAATCACCAACAACGAATACCGTCAGTTTATACAATGGGTCAGGGATTCCATTGCCCGAACTTTATTGTCGGAGCAATTTCCGGAGTTTATGACTTCCGAAGATCGTAAGGGAAACCCGGTTGACCCGCCACGTCTCAACTGGAACCAAAAGCTCCAATGGGACAATCCGGATTATACAGAAGCACTTGCTGCGATGTATGTTCCTGAAAATGAACGGTTCTTCAAGAAAAAGGAAATTGATGCTCGAAAACTGTTTTACGAATATCATTGGATTGACTTAAAACAGGCAGCCCGTCGGGTTAATATGTACGATTACAAAACACAAAGCTATAAAGGAACTGTAGTAAATGCCAAAGGTGAAGATGAAGCTATACAGAACCGTTCCTCATTTATTATGAGTGATCAAACTCCAGTTTATCCCGACACTTTGTGCTGGATTCGTGATTTCACATTCTCTTATAATGAGCCATGGGCTACCCGCTATTTCTGGCATCCCGGATTTGACGATTATCCGGTTGTTGGCGTAGACTGGAAACAGGCTAAAGCATTTTGTCATTGGAGAACCAAACTTCACAACGACTTCTTAATTGCCCGAAAGGAGGCAACACTGCACGATTACCGTCTGCCAACTGAAGTTGAATGGGAATATGCAGCCAGAGGTGACCGGAAGTTATCGATGTATCCATGGGGAGGTTATTATACCCGTGAGAAAGATGGCGTTTTCATGGCCAACTTTAAACCGTTGCGAGGTAACTATGTGGAAGATGGCGGAATGGCCACAATGAAAGTTGGAAGTTATGATCCAAACGATTATGGATTATATGATATGTCTGGAAATGTGGCTGAGTGGACCAGCAGTGCCTACGATGAGTCTGCCTATCAGTATATCAATGATTTTAATCCCAATTTTGAATACAATGCAAAACCTGATGATGCACCGGCGATGAAACGTAAAGTTATTCGCGGAGGTTCATGGAAAGATATTGCAGCTTTCCTCCAGGTTTCTACCAGGAGTTTTGAATATCAGGACACTACCAAATCGTATGTAGGTTTCCGTTGTGTCCGTTCTTCTTTTGGAAATGAATTTTAATTATTATTATAAATTCTGATCACATGAATGTTGGTGAAATAATTAGGTCAAAAAGGTGGAAAGTCCTGATGGGGTATGTTTATGGTTGGGGCGCATCATTGGTACTCATTGGTGCATTGTTTAAACTCCAGCATTGGAACCATTCAGGAATCATGCTCACAATCGGTTTGCTGACAGAAGCATTTATTTTCTTCATTTCAGCATTTGAACCACCCATGGAGCAACCGGATTGGACCAGAGTGTATCCAGAGTTACATGACGACTATGATTTGATGACTCCAATTGATGATGTTCAGACAGACATTAGCAGCGGTTTGAATTCTTTGTTGAGTAATGCCAACATTTCGCCGGAACTTCTTTCAAAAATTGAAAAAAGTCTGGTTGACCTTTCAAACACAGCTTCAGGAATCAGCGATATTTCTGCAGCAACATTGGCTACCGATATTTACGTCAAAAATCTGAACTCAGCATCTGAGTCGATGTCAGAATTTTCGGAAATTAATTCTCATGCTAATACAGCCATTAATAATTCGATCAGCGAACTGGTTGATAATTATGGAACTACAGCCAAGCGAATTTCAGAAACCGGCGAAGGAATGCTTGCGAAACTCAGTGAATCGAGCGTTAAATTCACCAAACAAATTGACGACTCAGGAACAAAACTGGTAGATTCCTATCAGAAGCTTTCAGGTTCAATCGAAAAAGGATTCAAAGATCTGGATATAAATTCATCCAGCTATGGTGAAAATATTCAAAAACTGAATAAAAATATCGAATCACTCAATGGTTCCTACGAGAAACAACTAAAAGGTACAAGTGATCAAATCCAGGCCTCTACTAAGTTCTTCGAAGACCTCAACCAAATGAACCAGATTATCGCCTTATCAGCACAGGAAATGAAGAAATACAAGGAAAATGCTGAAAAATTGAATGCAAACCTTGAATCTCTTAATTCAATTTATGGGAATATGCTTGGTGCCATGAATTATAAGAAGAAGTAATTTAATAGAGCGAACACTATGTCGAGTAAAAATTGCCCGGAAACTACGAGGCAAAAAATGATCAATATGATGTATCTGGTGCTGACAGCAATGTTAGCACTAAACGTGGCGTCCGAAGTGCTCGAGTCATTTCGTATTGTTGACGCCAGTTTAATCCAGACACTGAATAACGTCAATAAAAAAAATGCCCAGATCTATGGATCTTTTGATGCTGCTTACCTTCAAAATCCAACGAAGGTAAAAGAATGGAAAGATAAATCAGATCAGGTTAAACTTAAAACAAACGAACTGATAACCAAAATCAAAGACCTGAAGGAGAAATTGGCCATGGCATCCGGTGGTATTGTATTGCATGCTCCGGGATCAGACTACATTCTGAGTCCGGAGGATCCTATCCTTATCAACAGCAAGGGCGATACGATCGTTATAAAGAAGGAAGACGACCTGAATACCCCTTCAGAAATAATGATTCAACAGAAAAAGGCTACAGATTTGAAACAGGACATCATCGCATACCGCGAGTTTCTGGCTTCTTTTCTTGAAGAAGGCTCAGCGCTCAAGGACAATATCATTAAGCAGCTCGACACTTCTGACCCGAAAATAAATCTGAAAGAAGGCGGAGAGAAAAAAAGCTGGGAAATTCTGCACTTCGAAAGCAAGCCATTAATTGCAGTGATTACAATGCTTTCAAAAACACAAATCGACATTCAGAA
>JBAWZG010000061.1:0-20325 GCA_037143155.1 Bacteroidia bacterium | reverse complement strand
CGGTCTTTCCCCATGTCGTAATGAGTTTGGAGATTCTGTGCATAAGTGCCTGCACCAAGCAGGCTAACAAACAAAGCAAGGACTAATTTCTTCATAGTTTAATATTTAAGTTGGATGTATAAAAGATTGCTAAAACTAATTAAAAGATTGCTCCGTAAACTTTATTATGATCTCTGCAGACCAATTGTTACTAACACTTTTCTAACAAATTCTAATTTTAATTAGAATCCCTCGGCATTAGAAACAGACAAATCAAGAAATATTTGTATATCTTCAACCTCACAATTTGTAAAAAGGATTGGGATATCCCGAAATAAAAGTCTCCGGTCTTTATAATAATTTTTTGTAACCCAATAGAAACCAGTTGCTATGAAACCAATTTCAAGAAGACAGTTTATTCAAACCGGAATGATAGGTGCCGCAGCCGTATCGACCGGTTTTGCAAATGTCGCTTATGCCAGTTCAGCCAGTTTGCAGATTGATCGGGTAAAACTGGGTAAAACCGGGCTGGTTATTCCGCGGCTGGCACTCGGAACAGGTTCCCATGGAGGAAATCAGTCTTCAGATATGACCCGCATGGGCATTGAGAACTGGGTAAAAATAGCCCGGTACGCTCAGGAAAGAGGACTCACTTTTTATGATGCCGCCGATCTTTATGGTTCACATCAAAATGTAAAGGAAATTCTGAAAGAAGTACCGCGTGAAAAAGCCACCATCCTCACTAAAATATGGACGCGTCCCGAAAAATGGAATCAGGATACTCCGGTGAAAACAATCGACCGTTTCAGAAGTGAAACAGGTTCCGACTATTTTGATATCCTATTGTTGCATTGCATGACTAACGGAAAATGGCAGGAAGAACGGAAACCATACATCGAAGCCCTTTCAGAAGCCAAACAAAAAGGAATTGTGAAAACCGTCGGACTCTCGTGCCACAGTTTCGATGCCTTGAAAATTGCAGCTGAAGATCCGTGGGTGGATGTAATCCTGGCCCGAATCAATCCGGAAGGTGTCATTATGGATGCAAGTCCGGAAGAAGTAATGGCCGTTCTCAAAAAAGCACACGACAGCGGGAAAGGCATCATCGGAATGAAAATTTTTGGGGAAGGACGCTTTAACGAAGAAGCACAGCGTGAAAAATCGCTCCAATATGCCATCGGGAGCGGGAACATTGACTCCATGACCATCGGTGTGACAACCAAAGAACAAATTGACGAGAACGTGAACCGGATTATGCGAATTGTGAAAGGATAAAGAGCCTCTCCCCAGCCCTCTCCGAATGAGAGGGAGCTTTGCCAGTTGTCTGTAATAAAAATGTCATTAGTTGTCATTAGGTCATTGATTGTAAATCGCATCAATGAAGCTCCACAATGAATGACAACCAATGACCTAATGACAACCAATGACCAATTCATCAATTTGAAACCAACCAAGCTATGCAACAAGACAAACTCATTGAACTATTTGCACAATCTTTCAGGGATAACTGGTCGTTACCTGCATTTTCCGATTATCAGGGTTCCATTTCCACATATGGCGAAGCAGCCCAGATCATCCGGCAAATCCATTGTTGCTTTCGTGAAATCGGACTCAAAAAAGGAGATAAGATTGCTCTTCTCGGAAGAAATTCCTCCAATTGGGCCATCTCGTTTTTGGCCATTTCTGGCTTCGGTGCAGTTTCGGTGCCCATATTGCCCGACTTTAATCCGGAAGATATTACGCACATCCTGAATCATTCCGATTCGGTATTTTTATTTGCTGCCGATAATTTATTCGACAAACTCGACCGCCAGAAACTTCCGGCAATCATAGGAGTTGTCAACCTGTCCGACTTTTCAGCTTTGTCCTTCAATATGCCGGTAGCAGAAATTCAATGGAAAAAATATTTCAGCGCTGAACATGCCGGAAAATCAAGTCCTGAAAACTTTGTTCTGGATGAATATGACAACGACGATCTCAGCATCATTTCTTATACCAGCGGAACTTCAGGCTATAGCAAAGGAGTGATGATTCCGGCCCGCAGTTTGCTGTCGAATGTTATTTACGCCCGCGAACATATGCCATTAAAAGCAGGCGATGCTATCGTCTCATTTTTGCCAATGGCGCATATATTTGGCTTGCTATTCGAATTTCTCTTCCCGGTTTCGGTTGGTTGTCATGTTTCATTCCTCACTAAGCCACCTACTCCACAGCTCATCGTCAAAGCATTTCAGGAAGTCAGACCAAGGCTGATTCTTTCGGTTCCGTTGGTTATCGAAAAAATATACAAGAAGCGGATTCTTCCGGCCCTTGAAAAGCCAGTTGTAAAATTTCTTTTGAAAGTGCCTGGAATCCAACTGATACTGCATAAAAAAGTACTTGCAAGCCTTTCAGAAACATTTGGTGGGAATTTCCATGAAATCGTGATTGGCGGTGCACCGCTATCCAAGGACGTCGAATTATTTTTCAGGAAAATAAAATTCCCGTTTACGATTGGTTACGGGATGACCGAATGTGGTCCCTTGATTTCATATGAACCTTCCACAAGTTTTCGACCTATGTCAGCCGGAAGACTGGTTGACCGCATGGAAGTTCGGATCGATTCAAAAGATCCATTCAGTCAGGTGGGCGAAATATTGGTGAAAGGAGCACATGTGATGCTTGGCTATTATAAAAATGAAAAGGCAACCGCTGACGCGATCGACAGCGATGGCTGGCTGCATACTGGCGACCTGGGTATTATTGATACCGACAATTTCATATATATCAAGGGCCGCAGCAAAAACATGTTGCTCGGGCCATCGGGTCAGAATATTTATCCTGAAGAAATGGAAGCCAAACTCAGCAACTATCCTTTTGTGATGGAGTGCGTGATAACTGAACGTGAAGGCAAACTGGTGGCATTTGTATTTGCCGATCCCGAACAGCTTGAGGCTGAAAAACCAGGTGAAAACCACCTGAAGGAAATTATGGCTGAAAACCTTATTCAAGTCAACAAAGAACTCCCAAAATATGCTCAGCTAAGTTCAATCATTCTGGTTGACAAGGAATTTGAGAAAACTCCGAAACGAAATATCAAGAGGTATTTGTACACCTAAAAAAAAGGAAAAAGTCATTAGGAAAGTGGGGCAACCTGAAATGTATATCTTTATTTCAGAAAATCGCGGAACCAGTAACCGGAATCTTTGACTGTGCGTTCCTGAGTCTCAAAATCGTTGTAAACCATACCAAATCTTGGCCGGAAACCTTCGGCCCATTCAAAATTGTCAATAAATGTCCAGGCAAAATAACCTGTGACATTGACGCCTTCCTGTTTCGCCCTGAGAATATTTTGCAGGTATCGTTTGTAAAAGTTAATTCTTTGCGGATCATTTATTCGTCCGTTGACCAGTTGATCAGGAAAAGCGGCACCATTCTCGGTTACAATAATCTCTTTTACAGGGTATTTGGCAAACTGCTTGATAATGTCATAAATCCCTTCAGGATATACCTCCCAGCCCATATCGGTCACTTCCGAATCGTCTTCTGGTTTTACCCGATTGGCCCAGATAAAAGGGATTATGGAAGGTTTTGCAACAACTCTGAAATAATTCTGTATGCCGATAAAATCAAAATCAAACTTTATGTTTTCAATGTCCTCTGGGTGAATGTGCTGCTCAATTTTCTTCAGAATGGGGAAATGCTCAACCGGATAGCCCATCCCAAGAGACGGTTCGATAAACAGCCGGTTTAACACCACATCCAACCGTTGGGCCGCGCGCTGATAACTCCCTGTCATTTTATGCGGCTCCGTGTAAGAACACGACAATGCAGTACCAATGTGACTGTTTTTCACATTCCTTCGGATAATTCGTCCTCCTTCAGCCTGACAAAGGTTCGCATGATGAACAGAAGCCATGAATTTGTTGATTCCAGTACGGTTTGGTGCATGAATTCCCGAAAGATAACCTAATGTAGTGAAGCTTGCCGGTTCGTTGAGAACCATCCAGTGCCTGATCCGGTCACCAAATCTCCGGGTGCATAAATCGGCATATTCCGAGAACCACCCGATCATTTCGCGATTGGTCCATCCGCCCTTATCTTCAAGTGCCTGAGGCAAATCCCAGTGATAAAGCACAGCCCATGGCTCGATGCCTAACTCCAGGCAGGTATCGATCATTCGATTGTAAAAGTCAATTCCTTTTTCATTGATCCGTCCGGTGCCGTCCGGCAATATCCGGGCCCACGAAAATGAAAACCGAAAGTTTTTAAAGTTCAGACTTTTCAGAAGCTTCAGATCTTCTTCATACCGGTTGTAAAAATCAATAGCTATTTTTCCGCTCGATTTATCTTTTATATGACTTTGCTTGCTTGTAAACCGGTCCCAAACGGATTCTCCTTTCCCATCTGCATCTGATGCACCTTCGATCTGGTATGCAGAAGTTGCAACACCCCAATAAAAGTCATCTCCAAAATCTCCTTTTGAAATTTCATGAGCTTCACTACTTACCGGCAGAATCGGTTTTAACTTCCATAATGCTGTAAGAACTGCCATTGTTTTAATAAATTCCAACCGAACCATTTTTACTTCTTATCTGGTGATTTTTGCCCGGCAAATTTATTATTTATCAGAAGATTCCTTCCAACTTATCTTAAAGAATTTTTTTAGGATTCCTATCTTTCCTGTGTTCGATATGAAATTGAATCGTTACATAAAAGAAATTTGAAGCAATTAAGAGAATTGAACCTTGGTCCTTTCAGAATCTTTCAAATGAGGTTCAGCCAAATATTTTAGCATTGACCGGACTGAACATTTACATTTATTCCAGAACTTCCTTAATTGCAATTAATAGGTTTTCAATGTCTTGCAGATACAACTGCCCGATATTTCCTATTCTGAAACAATTCGTATCACTTAATTTTCCCTGGTAAATCACTTGCCCACGCTGATGCAGGCTCTCGTAGAAGCGTGTAAAATCGAAGTTCAGATGTTCCGGAAACAGGAATGAAGTAATGATGTATCCCTGATCTTTTTTATCCAGATAAGTTTGCAAGCCCAAAGCCTCTGTTCCTTCGATCAATCTTTGGTAATTATGCTGATATCGTTCCGAGCGTTTTAAAACTCCGCCTTCTGCTTTCAACTCATCAATTGCTTTCCTGAAGGCAAGAATTGATTGAATCGGCGGAGTAAAACGGAACTGATTATTTTTTTTCAAATCAATCCACTGACTATATAAATCAAGCGATACGGTTCGGGCTTGTCCTTTGCAGGATTCGATGGTTTTAGTTTTGGCAATCACAAATGAAAATCCGGGAACTCCTTCGATACACTTGTTTGACGATGAAACCAAAAAATCGATATCCAAAGCTTTCAGATCAATCGGAACAGCACCAAAACTACTCATGGCATCCACAATGAAGACTTTGCCGTATTTTCCGGCAAGTAACCCGATTCCTTCAATGTCGTTAAAAATTCCGGTGGTCGTTTCACAATGCACAATGGCAATGTGAGAAATCGTATCATCGTTTTTTAGAATTTCTTCAGCATCTGCTACAGGTGGAACAATATTCTCCCTGTATTTTAACGAAGTGGTTTGAATCCCGTAAACTTTAGCCATTTGGCCAATCCGGTCGCCATAAGCGCCGTTCGTTATCAGGAGCAAGTGTCCGTCAGATGGAATTGCAGTTGAAATGACCGACTCTACTCCAAAAGTACCTGAACCTTGCATTAATACTGTGTCATACCCATCTTCCGCTGTTAATCCGGCAATAATGAGCAGCTCAGCACGAATTTCCTTTACAATTTCTAAAAATTCCACATCGCGCGAACCCATATCATGCAACATGGCTTGTTTCACCGACAGTTTAGTATTTAAAGGACCTGGAGTAAAAAGTTTATTATCCATTATTGGGTTTATATTTGGTTACTAATGATAATTCTGGCTTCGGTTCCGTTATATTTTCGGAGCAATAGCTTTATTTATGTGTTTTTCTGATTCGAATTTTTATCCCATCTATTTTATAGGATAGACTCTTTGTTTTAAAAGAAAAGAGGGAAATAATTAAACCCTTGTTTCCCCTTTGTGAAACTGGGTTCAATATTCCCATCTTTTGTCGCATTTGATTGAATTTGCTCATCAATTTCCTCTAAAATCCGCCAGCAATCCCATACTCCTTCAGTAACGAAATCCGCTCCGTTATTGGTCATCTTGCGATCGGCGAGCGCAATTTTATGGGCTATCCAAACAGGATCAGCACTCTCTGCTTCAGTTAGTGACAAGCCAAGTTCATTTCCTGATTTGGTCAGTCCGATGGTCCACATTCCGGCATTTATTCCTTCCTGAATGTCGGCCACTGTATCGCCAATTTTTACCATATGACTGAGTGGAAAAACATTCATATTTTCGCAGTTCCTGTAAATCATCCATGGGGCTGGCCTACCGGCAGAAACTTCAGAAGAATTTACAACCGAATCAGGAATAAGTCCTCTTGAAGTTGCTATTGGTAATATATTCTTCATCATTTCGGCCACATAACCAGTTGTTGTCCCGACTTTAATTCCCTGATCCTTCAAACGATTAATCAACTCGACGGCTCCTGGAATTGGCTCGCTGTAATTCTTGACAATAGCTGCCAGCGCTGGCTCCAAATCGGAGTAAATAATATCAATATCATGTTCCGAAGGAATCCGTCCATACTCAGCAACCCATTGTTTTTGAACTGTGTCAAGACTAAAAAGCTCGCGGACATGATCTTTCTTTGCCAAACCCATTGGTGAGCGGGCTTCTTCCATACTGATGAAAATATCTTTTTGGCGAAAAACTTCAATAAACACCTGAGCTGGGGCAATGCAGCCATAGTCGATAATTGTTCCGGCCCAATCAAAAATAACTGCTTTGATATTTTTTAATTTTTTCATGACTTTTTAGTTTATACGTTCTTCCTTTGATTGGATAAAAATCTGTCTTTTGGCTAATTCTTCAAAAAAGTTCGCCGGATCGAAAACAAACTCCGGAAAGAGAGCGCCTTCACCCTTGTATTTTCCCTGCACAATGAGTTGAGCAGCAATACCCATCGGGATTCCCACATTTCGGGTGTATGCCCGTAAACCTGCCCAATCCGGAATGGTTCCATCTGATGCAGGATGTGTGTGTGTCAAAGTCTGTCTGATCAATTGTCCGTTTTTAATTCCTTCTACCTCAATATGGAGTGAATAGCCAAACAAATTGGTTGTTTTTCCCTTGTCCGATTTTTGCAGATATTCACCAACAGCTTCCATAATTCCAAATTCGCAACAATTTAAAGAAATTCTGGTGTTATTCAAAAAACCATAGTTGTAAAGCGCTTTGATGAGTTCCATATTTTCCTGAGGCCAGGTTCCCCGAACTTCAATTAACTCAACCCCTTTGTTTTCAAGATATTTAGCAAGGGTGAAGGTTTCTGAATGAGGAATGATGTATTGAATACTTTTTCCATACGGTTGGGGTAATTCGATTTCACGCGGACGGGCAAAAGGTGGAACCTGAATAAACTGGCCATTTTCAAAAACTGTTCTTCCTGGTAATTTGGGGTCGTACTCGTAAATGGTTGTTTCGGTAATCGATCCTGAAAATGCAATTGGGCGATAAGCTCCGTGACTGACACGAACCGAGTTGACCTTTTCCATTGGATCGCAGGCAAAAACAGCCATCATATTGGTTGTTCCGGGAGTCATTCCGAAACCTGGAACCATCACTTTCCCGTTCGATTTGAAAATTTCGCTGAATTGATATTCCTCACCAAATCCGTTCAGGTTAATCCCATGACATCCGGCATGGGCAATACATTCGGTCGAATCGGCATTCAGGGAAATGGTCGTTCCATCAATAACCAGGTCATACTCCGAAAGTATAGCAATCGACTCCATTTTGTTTTTCACATCGATAAATGCATAATCAACCTTGGGGTGATTGAGCCAATCAGCTGTTTCTTTTGCTGCTGCGACATTGAAATCGCCAATGGTTAACCGGTCGAAAGTTCCAAACTGTACTATATCGAGTGCTGATTCCCTGCAAATTTTCCCAGCGCCTCCAAGTGCAAAGATTTTCATACTATTCCTGAATTTAAGAAAACGTTATTGAAGTAATAAATTACATAAACCCTGACAGAAAAGACTGTCAGGGTTATCATTTGAGGAATCTAAATGTTGCTGTTTATTTAATAATCCACATTTCGGAATTGATGTCATCGGTCTGTGAACCAAACTGACTGCTCAGAGCTGCATTGTAATTGTCAGCATTGGTAGTTCGTTCAGAACTTGGATATTGCCAGCGTTTGGCAATACGGGCACTATTGGCGGTTCCAGGTCCGGTAAGGAATGTTGGCACACCGGTACGACGGTTATTGTAGTAAGCTTCCCAACCCGAATTCTGGAAAAATGCCAGATATTTCTGAGTAAGAATTTGTGTTAGTGCTGTTGCCGGAGTACTGCTGTATTTTACTGCACCCTGAGCATAATAAGAACTCCAGTTAGCGTCAACACTTGCTCCGTGGAAAGTCCATGAAGCTTGAATTCCTTTGGTATAATAATCTTCGGCATTTCCTGAAATCCAACCTCTGTTGATTGCTTCAGCAATGTTGAAACACAGTTCGCTATAACCAATCTGAATACATGGTTCACCATAGTATGAGCTGTAGTATTTGCTTTTGCTGATTGCGGAATATTCACCGTTCAACATTTTGGTTGACATATCATCCAAACTTTCGCCTGAACTTGCACCAACATATGCATTATAATCAGCAGCAGTCAGGCCAGCTTTGATTTTTGCAGGAGCCGGATCAGCAACAATAAAGGTGCGGGGATCTTTCAGCGAAACCAAAGTATTCAAATAAGTCGCCGACATGTTGTTACGTGTGGCAGTTTGTCCGTAATTATCCTGATTGAGCGGATATTTATCGGTTGAACTGTTGTAAGTAAACTTCAGGTTATCGTCCAAAGATGTCATCACCGGATATTTGGATGGATTGCTCACCACATCAGCAAACAGCTTTTTGATGTTCAAATCCGCATCAGCTTCTTTTTTACTTAAAGTAATCAAGACCCTCAACTTGTAGGTATTAACTACTTTTTGCCATTTTGTAAGATCGTTACCAAGCATAAAATCTCCTGTCAGCGATTTGTCCAAACCATTAATAAGCAGTTGCAAATCAGCATTTGATTCATCCAGCCAAACTAAAGCCTGTTTGAATACTGCCTTCTGCGAATCATACTTTGGTTTGGTGTTATCAAGGCTTTTTAATGCTTCAGTTAAAGGCACATCACCCAGGCGCATACTCATATCAACGTAGAAATAGGCTTTCAGGAACTTTCCTAAAGCTGAATACGGATTGTTCGCAGGAAGTCCAACCCGTTTAGCTTCGGCATTCATCTGGTTCACGTTTTTCAACTGCGTGAAATCGAAACTGGTTGTAGTCCAGTCGTATTGCTGATCGTTGTAATAGGCATAGTTGCTGCACCAAAACTGATTCCATCGTTGTTCGTCGCTCCAGGGCGAATTATACACGCTATACAAAACGTTCGTAAAAACCAGCGAAGGTGGAACTTCACCAGGCCGATTCGGATCTTTTTCCAGCTCTGAGAATTTTTGGCAGGATGATAGCGCAACCGCGAATATCATCATAAGTATGATTATTTTTTTCATCTTTTTCTGATTGAATGTTATTAATGACATGGATTAGAAAGAAATATTCAGGTTAAAACCATACCGCCGGGTAGTTGGGGTTTGAAGTCCTGAAGATCCGCTGTTTCCGGCATATTGCTCAATATCAATATCGGTTCTTTGTGCAAAGTACAACAGGTTCCGGCCCACAAACGAAATGTTGGCTTGTCTTATAAACGTATGGTTCAGGAATTTCTGCGGCAGGTTATAAGTTAAAACTACTTCGCGTAATTTCACAAACGACCGGCTGATGCGGTCTGCTACATCAGTTCCGTAGTAACGGCTGATATAATCCTGAAGGTAAGTTGGAGTGCTATTGGTTGCAAATTGCAGTTTATCGTAATTAGTAACCTGTCCGTCAGAATTGTATGCAATTGGAACATTGTTGCTCACTACCACACCATCTCCGATATACGATTTAATGCCTTTGGTATCGTTTAAACGGGCAATGCCCATAGCGCCCTCGATGGTATTGATGTGTCTTCCACCCTGATATGTTTTCTTTTCAACATAGTCAAGAATCGTTCCTCCAAATCGTCCGTCGAATTGAAATTTCAAGCTGACATTCTTGTAGGTCAGCGTGTTGTTAATTGCACCTGCCCAATCGGAATTCGTATTTCCGAGGAATTGGGCCACCGAGTTCCGGATCGGACGACCACTTGCATCGTTGATAATCTTGCCATCTGCGGTGTGAACAAAGTCGGAACCATACATTTTATCCATACGGTCACCAACTTTTAAATAGATGTTCAGTTTCTCAACTCCCGGATAAATTTCATTCAGGTATTGCTGATTCGTTGAATAATTGGCCGAAACATTCCAGCTGAAACCATTTTCTTTCCGGATTGGAGTGGCTGAAGCAGACAATTCTATCCCTTTCCGCTGAACCTTAATCCCATTAACCAATGCGGAGTTATAACCTGTGGCACCCGAAATTGGAAGAGAGAATATCTGTGGTCCGTCGATGCTCGAGAAATAAGTCGCATCCAATAAAACCTTATTTTCAAAAAGTCCAACGTCAGTTCCAACTTCCCATGCTGAGCTCGAACTTGGCTTCAGGTTAGGATTCGAAACGGTATTGGTATATGAAGCAGCCGGAATTCCCTGGATGAGGTTGATGTTGTATGACGATGAATTCTGGAAGGTTGGACCATCATAAGGAGAATTATAGCTTGCGCCGTATCCTACAACACTGTAACCCAGCACCTGGTATGTTGGCCCAATCGTCTTTGAAGTAAGTGCGCTACCCACGTTGGCATAAGAACCTCTGACTTTCCATGACTTAACATTTGGAATAGTGACCAGTTTTGACAATTCGATACTGGCAGAAACCGACGGATAAAAATAAGAATTGTTGGCTGAAGGTAAGGTCGAGTTCTTATCACTACGTCCGGTTAACGACAAAGTCGCAAAATCGTCGTAAGTTAAGTCAGCAGTAGCATAGGCACTCAACACCTGCATTGGCGCATAATAGTCATACGATTTCACCGGATTTTTAGAGTTACTTAGATTATACCAACCGGGAACATTCATGTAATCGGTAGTTGCATAACTGCTTCTGAAGCTGTAACTGCGAATGTTTCCACCGGCAGTTGCATGTAAGCTAAGTTTTGGAACCACATAACGATCGTACGATAAGAGGGCATCCGTATTGTTTTCGAACAAATTACGTTTGTCTTCACGGTAATCGCCTTCGCCTGCTTCACGGCCATATGGATGGGCTGAAAAAGGCATCTTTTCTGAACGGAACATATCATACGATGTGACCGCTGTACGGAGTTGTAAATTCAGATAATTACTGAATTTGTAGTTTAGCGAAGCATAGCCGTTCAGGTCATTTTTTTCGTGACCCCGTAACCATTCGTACGACATGAAATAAGGGTTGTGGTAACGCTGGTATTCCGCAAAAATCGATTGAACACCTTCTTTTCCGGGTTGCCAGTAATTGCGCATGTCGTCTATATTCCAGTCGGCACCGCCCCAGGTAGTAATGTTATAAATGATACTGTTCGGGCCATAATTTACGTCGGGAACATTTGGTGTAAATTGTCTGCTTGAGGATATATTTGCATCAATGCGAAGCTTTTTCGAAATATTGTATCCGCCTGAAAGGTTAAAATTGGTCATATTCAGCGAAGTATTTGGAACGATACCATTTTGGTAACTGTACGAAGCTGAAAACCGAAGATCGTATTTTTCACCACTTGCCGAAACGGCTAAACTGTTCGTCGAAAGCAAGCCTGTTTCAAGGAACCTTTTCAGGTTGTCTTTTCCCCGGGCAACCCAGGGAGTACCGGTACGCACTCCAGTTACCGGATCAATCGGGCTGTCGTATTGCGGGATAAGTTGACCACTGAAACGTGGACCCCAAATATCGTAGTCTCCATCGTTCAAACCACCACCTTTACCATCCACAAAGGCATATTGACCGTGGTCGCCAGGACCATATTCGTCCTGAACCTTAGGAATTGCCAAAAACCCTTTTTCGGCCATGGTACTTGAATTGAATTCAACAGAGAATCCGCGCACGTCTTTTGTGCCGCGTTTTGAAGTAATCTGTATAGCACCGTATTGACCACGTGATCCATATAAGGCAGCTGCTGCAGGGCCTTTCAGTACGGTGTAACTTTCAATATCATCAGGGTTAATGTTCCAGGTGTCGGTCTGAACCGGCACTCCGTCAACCACATATAAAGGAGAGTAACCACGAAGCAAAACGGTTGGTGCACCCAGCAATTCTGATGATGCTCCTACGGTCAGACCCGAAACTTTACCGGTTAATGCATTGATAGCATTGGGCTCTCTGGCTTTCACCAGTTCACTGCCTTTTACATCCTGAACTGCAAAACCGATTGTACTTTTTTCCTTTTCGATTCCAAGTGCAGTTACAATAACTTCCCTGATTTCCTGCTTGGTATCTGCCAAAGTAATCAGGATTACTTTTTGATTGCCAATGGCCAGTTCAATTGTTTCGAAACCAACGTATGACACTACCAGAATGTCTTTGGGTTCAGCCTGAATAACAAAGTGACCTTTTGCATCAGTCACAACACCATTGGTTGTTCCTTTTACCAAAACGGTCGCACTTGGAAGGCTTTCACCGGTATTGGCTCTTACCGTGCCTTCAATATTTGCCTTTTGGGCAAACACTGTCGCTCCTATGAGGAGAAACGTAATCATTAAATAGATAAATTTTTGCATTTTAAAATGGTTAGAATTAATACTGTACTTTTTAGTCATAGAAATGGCTTCTCAAAGCTTTTTGTGCTTTAAATACCAGTAAAATCAAGAATTAAAATATTTTGGAACAGGGTGGATTAAAACACCAGAATCACCCTTTTTGTGAAGAGGTTGGTCAACGAATTAATGTCGTTTGATTTTGAAATGGCTTTCTCAAAACTTTCGGTATCAACAGTCAAAACATTAAATGCAACATCCAAAACTTTATTAAAATCAGCTTCAGCCACATCTAAAGATACGTCTCCTTTTTTAACCGATTTTTTAAGGTGGTGTTCGATTTTTTGAACCGCATCATAAATTACCGGTTTCCGGATTACCGTTTTTGTTTGCGGATTTCCAGGAACGATCGATATCTGGTAGGTATATTTTGCCTCAAGCAAATATATTTTTTTTGCAACCAGATCGCCAAACGGATGTTCACCAGCCATTTCCTTTGTAACCGCATTTAGCGCAAGTTCATTGTCCGAAGCCCTGAATTCAAAAGCCGGGCTAATTGTGACATTTGACGCTGGTTTCCTTGAGTCTTCCGGGAACGCCAATACCAGAGCATCCTGGGCAAATAATTTTCCTACACCCAGTAAGAAAATGAATGCTATTAAATGTAAAGTTTTTTTCATGTGGCAATGGTTCTTAATTTATTACAAAATTCTGATTTTAACATTAAAGGATGATTGAAGAAAAATTAATCTTCGAATAAGAATTGTGTTTTTTTATGACTTTTTATTAAAATTTTGTTTCCGGAATTTATTGCGGTATTTTTAATTTTAGTCATACTTCTCAAATGCAGAAGACAATATGGATATTGCAGCCTGTAAATCTTCACGGCTAATAGTTAATGCTGGCGATAGCTGGATCACATTTCCCTGAGAAACTTTAAAACTCAAACCTCGCTTCATACATTGATACATGATTTGCTCGGCTTCAGCATTTGCTTTTTCTTTTGTTTCCCGATTTTTAACCAACTCAAGACCCCATAAAAGTCCTATGCCACGAACATCTCCGATAATAGAAAATTGTTCTTTAAGCTTATTTAATTCATTTTTCATCCAGACACCATCTTCAACAACCTTTTGTAAAATGTTTTCACTTTCAATATAATTTATAGTAGCTAAAGCAGCTGTGCTACCCAACGGACTTTTTTCGTGGGTATAATGACCCAGCGAAATATCTCCGGCCACATTGTAGCTATCGCGCGCAATCATTGCTGCAAAAGGAATAATTCCTCCGCCCAATCCTTTTCCAAGGCAAAGAATATCAGGCTCTATACCGAAATTTTCGAATGCAAACATTTTCCCGGTGCGGCCAAAAGCAATTGGAATCTCGTCGAGAATTAGCAGAACATTGTGCTTTGTGCAAATTTCGCGTACCCGTTTCCAGTATGCCTGAGTTGGAATCTGTACATCGGTATTGCGCACGGTTTCTACCAGGAATGCACCAACATCGCCTTCTTTTTCAATCACATATTCCAAATATTCTGCATAATTTAACTGATCGTCCTCTGTATCACCAAAAACTCCAAAGTAAGTTGTAGGAGGCGGGATACAAATCGTTCCAGGCATCATTGGTCCCAAATGCCTTTTAAATATCTCTTCTCCTCCTGCTGAAATTGCATCGAGTGAAGCGCCATGGAACGAATCCCAAAGGGAGACAATTTTATGTTTCCCGGTAACCACGCGAGCCAGCTTAATTGCCATTCCGATTGCCGACGTTCCTCCCGGTGCAAATAGACTTCGGTTAAGATCGCCCGGTAAAAGGCTGGCCAGTTTCTTCGCCAGCTCGACTACCGGTTGATTAGTATATCTGCGGGGCGAAAACGATAAGCGGTTCATTTGTTCGGTAAGCTGGTTGATCACATATTCGTTTCCATAGCCCAGCTGGTGAACATTATTACCATGGAAATCGAGCATATTTTTTCCTGAAAGCGTAGTCATTCCGCTGCCATTGCATCGATCAAGAACATCGAGGCAAGGACTCGACATGGACTGGTGCAGGAAATAGCGCGAATCATCCTCCAGAATCTGCAAGCTTTGAGGATCGGTAATTTCCTGATTCCATTTCCGGCGTTCTTCTGATACATTCACATCACCTTCAGTAACTAATTTGCTGGTGTCCATACTTTTATTATTAGAATAAATCGATTTAAGCGATTTAAGCGATTTAAGCGATTTTAAGTATTATTTCTGTATTTCCGTATTAGAAAGCTTAAAATAATGAGCTTGTATGCTTCAAAACTTCTCCGTTATCAACAACCGGACTGGTATTTGTATTTCTTTGTTTCCAGTTGTAATGAACAAGCTGTGAATTGTAAGTTCCATCATCAAAGAGATCGATAATGGCATACATGGGTGGAAATTCCTGATATTTACCAAACCACCATGCTCCGCAGGCAGCTCCATTGCACAGGTAGTCGATGCCCAGGTAATTGGTTTTGTCGGCCAGATGAACATGTCCGCTGATAGCCAATTTAATATTCGGATAATCTGAAAATAAATTTTTTATTTTCCGCGCATCCACATGCATCCATGCTCCCGGTATGTTCCAGCTATCATTTTTATCGTTGTTTCCATCAAAGAAAACCGCAGTTGAAATGATTGGTATATGCGACACGACAATAACAGGTGTTGATGTTCCTGTCTGTTTTAAATCTTCTTCAAGCCATTCAAATTGTTCTTTATCGAGTTTTGCCATATACGCCTGGTGGTCGTCATTCCGATGTGCACTGTCAAGAAAAATGAAATGCCAGCCATTTTTGTCTATACTGTAATAACGGTTGGGAATTCCCAGTTCTTTTACAGCCCAGTTTTTCCCGAAGAGCGCATCATTTTCAAGCTGCTTATCATTCATTCCCCAGCCCCAAATATCATGGTTACCGATACAACTGTAAAGTTCATAATTCAGTTTCGAACGGTAATATTCGTGCCATGCATCCCACTGCGCTACAGTATCTTCCTTGCTTCGTTTCAGCGATTCCATGATGTTATCGCCTGAATTAATAACAAAATCGGGCTTTTCATCCAAGGCATGAATCTCTTCAAGCAGATTACGGATGCCTCTTTCGGGAACCGGTCCGGGGTGAATATGCATATCGGTCAGGTGCACAAACCGAAGCGAACGGGTACTTGTTTTCTTTTCATTTGCCTGAAGGTTCAATGTGCTTGCACCCATGATTCCAACTAATGATGTAGTGAGAAAATTTCGTCGTTTCATCGCTGTGATAATTAGTTTATTGAATTCTCCGTTTCAGAATAGCCCGGAATGAAAAATACTTCTTATCGAATTTGTTGCCTGAATTTTGCAAATCCATACGCTTGTCAAACTTAAATAAGTGCATTAAATGTAAGGTTAGGACTGTGTTACCAATAACCGGAGTTAAGGTTATTAAACGACTAAACAATGATTACAATGAATTGCAGTTTGGTTAAAGTGTGAAATCAAACTGCAATAAATAAATCTGTCTTTTCTATATTTGGAATTATATTCAGATGTAATAAGTTGATTTTGAATTTTTTAAACACTAACTTTAGCTCAAATTTTTAATACCTGAAAACATGGAAGATTTAACCAAAAATGCCGAACCAAAAAAGACGATTGAGGAACAAAATGATTTGAAAAAAGAGACTATTGAAAGCGTTGTGGTAAATGCACCAAAAGTGGTAGCGAAAAGAATCCGGGTGAGGACAAAACCCAAGCCAGCAGCCGCAATTGCAACTGAAAGTATTCCGGTTGTTGCAGTTAAAATTAGTCCACCTGTTGTTGAAACTCCTAAAGCTGAGAAGCAATCCAGCAAAAAAGGAAAAAAATCGGAGGAAAAAATTGTTATCCAGAAAGCTCCCAAAAAGGAAAAAGCTGAAAAAAAGCCGATCGTTGAAAAGGAGATTCCAGCTGATTTAAAAGACGTACAGGAAAAGCCTGATTCTGTGAAAGTTATTAAAAAGGAAGCTAAAAAGGCTGAAAAAAAGGTTGACAAACTGAAGAAGAAAGTCAAAAAAGCAAAGAAGAAAGATGATAAAAAAGAACTGAAGAAAAAGTTAGAAAAAGCCATTAAAAAGCGTAAAATCAGTTTCAAGGACCTTAAAAAAGCAAAGGAATAATTTTTGACTTTTATCTCCATACCAATAAAATTTATCGAACCATATCCTCCATAAAAAAAGAGTGTCATTTCCTGACACTCTTTTTTTATAATTTGAAAATATTTCCCTGCAAACATCATTTGTACGATCGCTCAAAGCTGTATTCCGTTTGCCCATTGATGTTAATAAAGGCATACCTGATGCTGTCGCCATGGAAAGTAACAGCCGAAAAGGCTGAAGCCGACTTGCTGAAAAGTGACAATTCATTGGTGGCACACGGCCGTTTTTCACTGCCTGCTCCGGTAATCAGATAATCTATCTTTCCGCTCTTTTCTTTCAAATGCTGGATATCGTGATTATGTCCACTAATATATAACTGCACTTTGTATTTTTCGAGTATCGGTTTAATGCGCTGAATCAATTCGGGTGTATTCCCGTGTCTTGGGCTGGATGAGAAAATTGGATGATGACCGAAAACGATTTTCCATTGCTCTTTTGAATTTGCCAGAACAGCTTTCAGCCAGGCAATTTGCCGCGAAGAGTCTTGGTTGGCAATATCCGGATAATCTTGTCTTTGATAATACTCGTCAATCAATGGAGCGGTATCCAAAAAAATAAACCTTGCCGAAACCGAGTCATTAATTTTCCGGACAAAAGTATAATACCGTGATTTAAATCGCCATCTGCTGCTAATTCCGGAGTAGTCGATTTCTGCCTGCGAATTTCCTTTGTAATCGTGATTTCCCAAGACCGGGAACCAATCCACTTGAAGAGCCGGTTTTTTGTACACCTTTTCAAAATCGCTTTTCCAAAGTGGATCTTCAACTGATTCCACTCCAGCAGCCTGGAAATTATTTCCACAAGAAACAATGAATTGAGGATCAACACGATTAGTCAGAGCAGCCATTTGATTGGCCATAACCTGTTGATTTTTATGTCCGTTTTTACTCAGGTCGCTTATGACGTAAAAATTGAATCCATCCGGATATTTTTTCAACTCAATGGATGGAGTCATTTTAACAGCCGGCAAAGGATCTTCCTGCACATTTTTGCACGAAAACATCAGGTTAACAAGTAAAAACAGGTATAGTGTGTATTTATTCATTGTAAAATAGTGATACCGGTAAAGGAGGAATTTTACAGAATTCCCAATACGGGAATGCAATATGTCCATTCGTTCAGATGAGCGCCTAAATCTAAAAATAAGACTGTCCGAGTAATTCTGAAGTCAGATCGTAGGTGTAATGTTTCCGAAGAATACTTTCAAGAATTTCGAATGTCAAATCCGGAAATTTGATTTGCAATGCGGTTGAATTCTCAATCCATTGGGCGAGTTCGGGAGCTGAAGTGGTGAAATGATCGAGCACTTTGATCCCCATCGATTTCAGGTAGGCGGCATTACAATATTGCTCATACTGCTTTTTCATCGGGATGACGCAAAGCTTCTTGCCCATGAAAATAGCTTCAGCAGGGCCTTCAAATCCGGCTGTACAAATTAATCCGGTACAGCTCAGAAAACTTTCGGTAAAGCCTTCCAATGAAACGGGCTGAAAATGCAGATTTCCTATCCGATACTCACCTTTGGAATGTTTGGAGAACACTTCCCAGGTGATATCCGGAATTTTTGTCAAAACATCCTGAATCTGCTTATCGCTGTATGCGGGAAGATAAACCGTGTAATGAGGTTTCACGCTTGTTTCGGCATTTCGAATGTCATTGCGAATAACCGGAGGAAAAATATCAGGCAAAGCAGGTTTAAAATTGAAACCGTATTGATAAGTGGTTGGGGCATAATATTTCAGAATCTTTTTTCCGAACCAATCATTGAAATCAGGTTGCGGAGCTGAGGGATGCAATACGGCACTCTGATGGCTCAACCCAATGCATTCCTTATTTTGTAGCCAACATGCCCATGCTGAAACCGGTTCAAAATCGCTGATAACCAAATCATACTGATCGATACGTAAATTGTGGATGTCACGAAAAAACTGGATCAGCGACATCCGCTGAATGGTCTTTTTGATATCCACTCCACCTTTTTGCCCGAAAATAAAACTCATACCCGAGAAACGATAATCAATCTTGAAAGGAACTTTCAAATCAGCCTGAGTTCCACTGACCAAAACATCGGTATCGGCCATTAATTTCAACATCGGAACGATTTCGGTGGCACGGGCCAGATGACCGTTTCCTGTTCCCTGGATTGCGTAAAGGATTTTCATAGTATGGATGTTTGGATTCGGTTAATGATCGGTTAAAAAAAACTTGCTACTTTCATCTCTTCCAGAATAGACCTGAATAACTGCTTTTTATCAGGAATATAAAGCTCATCTTCAGGCATTTCAGGTTCCTCCTGATCTAAATCAGCAACAAAATAGTTCAGGCTCCAGACTCCATCGATACACTCTGCCGCCGTGTAATTCTCAACCCAGTCGCCACAATTGATGTACCTGACCGTTCCCTTTTCATTGGTATTCGTTTTATCTGCCGGAATATGCGTGTGACCACAAATCACCACATCGACATTTTTACTCAGAGCCGCATTGGCAATAGCCAGTTCGAAATTGGTCAAAATCTTTTTTTCTTTCAAAATACGTTTCTTCATGGATTTATAGAGGATCATATCTTTTCCTCCAAAGGTCCTTAGCATCGAGTTCAACAGCTTATTAATGCCAGTCAGCAAACCATAAGCGGCAGCTCCCAACTTAGCCAGCCAGGGCGAATGATGTATGATGTGATCGAAAACATCACCGTGAAAAATCCAGACTTTTTGGCTCTCAATAGTCAGTTCAAGCTGATTCACAATGCTGAAATTGCCCAACCTGGTATTGTTGAATTTCCGGAATACATCGTCATGGTTTCCGGTAATGTACACTACCTGAACGCCTTTTTCAATCATCTTCACAAACTGCCTGATGACTTTCAAATGTGACTTAGGAAAATAATTCCTGCTAAACCGCCACGAATCGATGATGTCGCCATTCAAAACCAGCATCTTGGGCTGAATGGATTTTAAATATTTGAGTAGGGGTTTGGCCTTACTGGCGAGGGTTGCCAGATGTACGTCTGAAATAACTGCTATATCTAATTTGCGAATGTTTTCCTGCATAATGCCTGAGCTAAATGCTCGTGTAAAGTACTATGCATATTGTTACAGAATGGTTAATAATCAGTGAATTGTATATTAAATTACGGATCAAGCAAATCAGAGGCTGGATTTTCAACCCCTGATCTGCACGATCGGTTTATTTGTCGGAACGTTTATAGCTGTATATAATATTTCCGGCTATGCCAACAAAACTGACGGTAATGCTGTCGGACTTTAAAGAAACAACCGAGAAACCTGGTTCAGAATGGCT